>CARUOB010000074.1 GCA_949076555.1 uncultured Lachnospiraceae bacterium
GATTCGTAGTGGAACCTTTAGAGAGAGGTTACGGCATTACCCTCGGCAATTCACTTAGAAGAATCATGTTGTCATCCCTGCCGGGCGTGGCGGTAAGTCAGGTTAAGATCGAGGGCGTTCTCCATGAGTTCAGCTCGATTCCCGGCGTGAAGGAAGATGTGACGGAAATCATCATGAACGTTAAGAGCCTTGCCATCAGGAATAACAGCGATGCGAATGAGGTGAAAACCGCATACATCGAGTATGAAGGCGAGGGCATCGTGCGGGCTTCCGATATTCAGGTGGATCAGGATATTGAGATTTTAAATCCCGATCTGGTGATTGCTACCCTGAGCGGTAAAGATACAAAGCTGTACATGGAACTGACCATTACAAGAGGACGGGGCTATGTAGGCGCAGATAAAAATAAGACGGAAGATCTGCCGATCGGCGTGATCGCGATTGATTCCATCTACACACCCGTGGAGAGAGTCAATGTTACCGTGGAGAATACCCGTGTGGGCCAGATCACAGACTATGATAAGCTGACGCTGGACGTATACACGAACGGTACGCTTGTGCCCGATGAGGCTGTCAGTCTGGCGGCAAAGGTGTTAAGCGAGCATTTGAGCCTTTTCATTGATTTGTCCGAGAATGCTAAGACCGCAGAGGTTATGGTAGAGAAAGAGGACGATGAGAAGGAGAAAGTGCTTGAGATGAGCATTGACGAGCTGGAGCTTTCGGTTCGTTCTTACAACTGTCTGAAGAGGGCAGGCATCAATACAGTGGAAGAGCTGACAAACAAGACTTCCGAAGACATGATGAAGGTCAGAAATCTGGGCCGCAAGTCTTTGGAGGAAGTGCTTGCAAAATTAAAAGAATTAGGATTACAGCTAAATCCCAGCGATGAGGCGTAATTATAGAGGTAAGACCGAAGAGCACTCGGAAAGGAGCCAGTCATGGCAAAATACAGAAAACTCGGCAGAACATCTGACCAGAGAAAAGCATTACTCAGAAATCAGGTTACCGCTCTTTTATATAACGGAAAGATTGTAACCACCGAGGCGAGAGCAAAGGAAGTGCGCAAGATTGCCGAGCATTTGATCACACTTGCTGTCAAGGAGAAGGATAATTTCGAGACCGTCAAGGTGACTGCGAAGGTAGCACGTAAGGATAAGGACGGCAAGAGAGTAAAGCAGATCGTGGATAAGAATACGAAGGCAGTACTCTCCGAGACACACCGTGACAAGGACGGTAAGATTCTTAAGATTGAGAACGGCATGACCGTTACGGTATATGATGAGGTGGAGAAGGAGATCAAGAAGGATATGCCTTCCAGACTTCATGCGAGAAGACAGATGATGAAGGTGCTTTATCCTGTCAAGGAAGTGCCGAACACACCTGCAGGCCGTAAGAAGAATACGAAGGAGATCAACCTTTCGGATAAGCTCTTTGATGAGTACGGCCCTAAGTATGCGAACCGCAACGGCGGTTACACCAGAATCATCAAGATCGGCCCTCGTAGGGGCGACGCAGCGATGGAAGTTGTTCTGGAGCTGGTATAAACTGAACATGATTGCGAAACAAAAAGGCCGGGTGCAAAAGCATCCGGTCTTTTGCGCGTATAAGCAGAGTCAGAAGGCGACAGAACCAGACAGCATGCTTGCATGCGTGTCTGGGTATGGTGCTTTATGACGAGCAACGCGAACTCAGAATGCGAAGCATTTTGAGTCTGCTTATACGCGAGCCGAGAGGGAGAGTCAGAAAACGCCATGCTTGCATGGCAAAAAGGGATTGAAAATCCTCAAATGATGAAATAATAATAGTGATGAAATACGCGGCATGTTTCCTGCCTGCTGCATAAAAAAAGACACAACATTTTGTACTAAAATGTTGCATCTTATCTTATTCAAAATATATATCGGAATACAATCAGAATACTTAACCCCCATTATAAAAAATTATAAATTTATCTCTAAATATACTTGATCCCGCTCATCCTGCCCGATCCCCAGGTATCGTCTGGTGATCTGATAGGAGGAGTGATTGTAAAGATCCATCAGCATGGCCGGCGGCGTTCCCTGCTTCCATGCGTAATAACCGAAGGTCTTTCTCAGGGAATGGCAGCCGACGTGTTCGGATAAGCCGCAGCTTTCCGCCGCTCTCCGGACGATGCGGTAAGCTTGAGAGCGGGAGAGAGGGCAGGACTTATGGCGTGTGCTGGGGAACAGAAAATCCTGCGGGGCAGTTTCGGAACAGAAACTTCTGTAGGAGTCCAGCGTTTGCCGCAGGGCCGCATTGATTGGAACGGTACGCGTTTTCCCGGTTTTTTGTTCCGAAACGCAGATGTGTTTACGCAGAGCGCCGTCTGTGTGGCAGACGTCACGCCATTGCAGGCTTAACAAATCACTGATGCGGAATGCCGTATTCAACCCCGTAACGATCAGCGAGTAGTTGCGTGGATTCGGACTTGTGTCCTTGTAGTAATCGCGAAAAGAATGCAGAGCCTCTTTGTCTTTGATCGGATATGTCTCACTCATAAAATGTCCTCCTGTAGTTTGGGATTTAATGATTGCTTACTGGCGTGTTCCTACATGCAACATTTTAGTACAAAAAGTTGCATGTGGAAATGCAAGGCGGCGCCCTCGAAAGAGGAGGAGGCAGGGAGGTCTAAAATGCTTAGAATGACGGTGAATACGGAGGAGTATATCCAGATCGGTGAAGATATCCGCATTGTGTTTCTGGGAGGAAGCAGGAATCATACGCGGGTAATGCTGGATGTGCCAAAAGAGATCAACGTGGTGAGGAGCCGCGCACTGGAAAACCATGCGAGGTCGATGGAAGATCGGGAGAAAATCGCACAGTATCATGCGGTGCCAGAGCTGGAGGAAAAGTACCGCAAAAAGAAGATGGTTGTAAACGACGGGGCGAGAGCCGCATCGAGGTAAGCGGTAATAACCCGGGGCTAACCTAGGGGCCTTGGGATTATTATATCGTGTCAGCGGGAAATCAGGTGGTGACGCCCGTATTTGATTTCACCTGACATGGCAGCGGGAGAATCTTTACCGGGGAGCGCGGCGGACGCGTACCGGCCGGATTCTTGCGTGAAATATAGTAACTTGGAACAGACAAACGGCGGTAAAAGGATTTACCGTCGGCAACCACAAGGAGGTAAGTTTTATGATCGTTAAACACAATATCACAGCAATGAACTCTAACAGAATGTTAGGACTGACCACTTCTTCTCAGGCTAAGTCCACAGAGAAGTTGTCTTCCGGGTACAAGATCAACCGTGCGGCAGACGATGCGGCAGGGCTTTCCATTTCCGAGAAGATGAGAAGACAGGTGAGAGGTCTGACACAGGCTTCCGCTAACGCACAGGATGGTATCAGTGTAGTACAGACCGCGGAGGGCGCACTCAACGAAGTTGAGGATATGCTCCAGAGAATGAACGAGCTGGCAGTCAAGGGTGAGAACGGAACCCTGACTACTTCCGACCGCGCTTCCATTCAGGCTGAGATCGGCCAGCTGATGAGCGAGGTTGACCGTGTACAGAGTACCACAACCTTCAACGAGATGAACCTGTTAGACGGTAAGTTTATCAAAGGTATTCAGGTAGGTGCGGAGGCAGGCCAGCACATTGACATCTCCATCAAGAACATGAGTATGGCAGGTCTTGCGTCATACATCGGCGAGTGGAAGGGCGGCAAATTAACAACCGGCAGCAGCAGTAAGTTATACGGTGCGATTACCTTTAACGCTTTGACACAGACAACCACGAAGGCGCAGATCACTACGTTCACCACGACAGCAGCCAATGGTAAGCCCGGTGCGGCAGGAACGATACAGGGTTCCGTTAGTAAGCAGGATGTAAAATCATATTCTACTATTAAAGGCACGAAATACAATATGCAGAATATGACTACAACTATGGCTAAGACGCTGGTTACAACATTCCAGAATTTGGTTGGCGGCAACCCGAAGACTGTTGCTACAACCAGAGATTTCAATTCACTGAACGCATTCATTAAGGGTGCTCTGCAGATCGTATCTTCTCAGAGATCTGACCTTGGTGCGATCCAGAACCGTCTGGAACACACCATCAACAATCTGGACAACATTGTGGAGAACACCCAGTCCGCAGAGGCGGCGATCCGAGATACGGATATTGCGACGGAGATGGTTCAGTACTCCAACAACAATATCCTCCAGCAGGCAGGCACATCCATGCTGTCTCAGGCAAATCAGGGCAATCAGCTTGCGCTGTCCTTACTCGGCTAATACCGCTTGAGGCAGGGGCATCTGTTATATGTAATGTTGTGTTGGGAATGGCCGCATCCGAAAGGGTGCGGCTATTTCAATTTGATAAAATTATCGATATTTCGTTTGTGCTATTTTTCTTTTTATCCGAAAATCGATTGCAAAGTGCCAGAAGGTGTGCTATTCTATCGGTAGAGAGAATGTCTGTCTTAACGTATGGGACAGGAGGAGAACCATGAAACAGGAATTACAGATGGTAGTGGACACGCTCATCAGTGAGATGGGTAAAATGGAAGCCAGAATCAATGGCCGTATGGATGAGCGGTTTGATCGGAATGACAAGCGCTTTGAACAGATCGATCGACGTTTTGAACAGATCGATTGGCGTTTTGAACAGATCGACCGGCGCTTTGAGCAGGTCGATGAGCGCTTCGACCGGATGGACCAGCGCATGGATCAGATGGATCAACGCATGGACCGTATAGAAGATGATATGAAAATATACGTGAATATGCTCGTTGATGAAATGGGAAGAATGGAGACGAGAATTGACAAGCGTTTTCAAAAGGTCGATGAACGCTTTGACAGGATGGATGTGCGTTTGGATTCTATGCAGCATGAAATCAACGGCTGTAAGCTGGCGTGTGAGACAGTCGGATTGCTGATGCAGAGAGTGGATCAGCATGAAACCCGGATTGAAAGGCTTGAGAAAAGAAGCGGCATAGGGAAGATGCTGCCGGTTGGAAATGGAATGTGAATGAGGAAAAGGCTGTGCAATGTTTTGAGTAGCACAGCCTTTTTCATGTTGACAGTCTTGTGTTATTTTATTACCTTTTGGAAGTGCTGGTAATCTTTTGTGGAGTTCCAGTTGCCGCCCCAAGTGAAGCCATGGGCGGTAAAGAGGCGGTAGCACAAGTCGTTTTCGTCGATCTTGTAGGCGAAGCTCTGGCTGCGGTCCGCATAGATTTCACTGCCGGGAGGAGAGATGTAATCGCTTCCGTCCGCGTTTCTTTGAAAGACGACGTAGGGATTGTAGTAGGGGTTTACGTCGATAGCCAGTCCGTAGGCGTGCTTGGATAAATTGGTGGTACCGTCAACGACCCTGTAGTTAAAGCAGGAAGTATTGTTCTCTGCCATGGAGGCAGTGTCGTCGCCGCCATACTCGTCGATCAGGCGCACGCTCTCGAGCCGGTACTCATTGCGGTAAAGCTCGTGGAAGATTTCCACCATATCCTGCGCAATGGCTTTGTTGCAGATCAGTTCGCCGGTCTGTTCCTGACCGTTAAAGTCGATGTACCTGAGACCTATATAATGCAGATCTTCATAGGGGACGGTGCATCCTTCCTCCGGGTAGGAGATCCCAGTAATTCTTTCTATGACTGCATCGGTCAGTGGCTCGTAGTAGAACCCTTCTTCATAGGTGACGCGTTCCGGATGCTGCTCCATCGTGTCAGATACCTCCGCAGAATTTACCGTATTGCTTTCGCTGTCCGCCATGGCACTGTCGGACGCACCTGCAATATTGTCTTTGCTGTCAGTATATGTGTCCGCCTGGCTTGGTGTGACAGGTGTGTCGGTCTCTGCGGCGGGGAAAGGTTCGGCGGTTTGATCTGTAGGTGACGCCGTTGTCGTTTTTGGCAGAGCGGAGTCGACTGATTCGGTCTTATCATTTTCCACGGATTCCTTGGCGGAGTCGGCCTGTGTGCCGTAAGCCTGATCCGGGTTATTTCTGGCGTATTCAAGCAGGGTTTCATCGCCTGTCAGATAGTGTGCCAGAAAAGCGCAGATGAAGATAAAGGTAAGCAGAAACAGAAAAGGTCTGGCGGCCTGACGCAGCAGCGGTTTTATATTGGACATATGATATGTTTCCTCCATCTTTTCTGGCGGCAGGCCGTCTGCCGCCGCAAATAGTATACCATATTTTTAGCAAATGGGGGAGCGGGGACGCTTTTTCTTGTATTTTCCTGCGCAATCTAGTACAATAGGCGGTGGTGAAACGCCGTTTTTCCTTATAGGGAAAGCGGCTTGGAAGAGGGACGAAGGATACAATATGGGAATTATAAAGACGAATAAACTGACATTTGAATATATTCGCCGTGACGAAGAGGGAAATGTGGAAGGCATTACCCGCGCTGTGGACGGGGTAGATCTGGATATAAAGCAGGGCGATTTTATTGCGGTTCTGGGGCATAACGGTTCCGGAAAGTCAACTTTTGCCAAGCATATCAACGCGATTCTTTATCCGACGGAAGGCACGATCTGGGTGGACGGCATGGACACGCAGGATGAGAAACATCTTTGGGATATCCGTCAGGAGGCGGGTATGGTGTTCCAGAATCCTGACAACCAGATCATCGGTCAGATGGTGGAGGAGGATGTGGGGTTTGGCCCGGAGAATATGGGTGTGCCTACGGAGGAAATCTGGGAGCGCGTGGAAGAGAGTCTGAAGGCGGTGGGGATGTATGAGTACCGCAAACATTCGCCCAATAAGCTGTCCGGAGGCCAGAAGCAGCGGGTATCTATTGCGGGTGTGATCGCCATGCATCCGAAGTGTATTATTCTGGATGAACCTACGGCCATGCTTGACCCGAACGGCCGGAAAGAAGTGATACGGGCGGTGCGCGCCTTAAATGATGTGGAAGGGATAACCGTCGTACTGATTACGCATTATATGGAAGAGATTATTCATGCCGATATGGTTTTTGTGATGGATCAGGGACATATCGCTATGGAAGGAACACCGAGGGAGATTTTTTCCAGGGTGGATGAACTAAAGGAGTTGCGGCTGGATGTACCCCAGGTGACGCTATTGGCACATGAACTGAGGCAGAATGGGGTAAATCTGCCGGAGGGGATTTTGACGATAGAAGAGTTTACGGAGGCGCTTGCGGCAGTTTCAGGGCATCAGTAAGTCAGTGCGGATCGCGGTGATGGGAAAAGTGTGTAAAACAGATGGTTTGTGTGTCTGACGTTGTGGATAAGGATAAAGAGGGAACATAAATAATGTCGTTGATTTTGGATCATGTAAATTATGTATATGGAGAGGATACGTCTCTGGCGGTGCACGCCCTGAAAGATATCAATCTCGTGATTCCCGACGGACAGTTTATCGGTCTGATCGGGCATACCGGTTCCGGCAAGTCTACGCTGGTACAGCATTTAAACGGGCTGATCAGACCTACGAGCGGTGCGATTTATTATAACGGTGAGGACATACATGACGGGGATTATGACAAGAAGAAACTGCGCAGCAAGGTGGGACTGGTATTTCAGTATCCGGAGCATCAGCTTTTTGAGATCGACGTGTTTAAGGACGTGTGCTTCGGACCGAAGAATCTTGGGCTTTCCCAGAAGGAGACGGAGCTTCGGGCTTATGCGGCCCTGAAACAGGTGGGACTTGCGGATGAATATTTTTACCAGTCGCCGTTTGACCTTTCCGGCGGACAGAAGCGCCGGGTCGCAATCGCAGGCGTGCTTGCCATGAAACCCGATATATTGATTCTGGACGAACCCACGGCCGGGCTTGACCCGAAAGGCCGGGACGAGATTCTTGACCAGATTGCAAAACTGAAAGAGGAGACAGGGATTACGGTGATTCTGGTTTCCCACAGCATGGAGGACGTGGCGAAATATGTGGAGCGGATTATCGTCATGAATCGGGGGAGCGTTCTGTTTGACGATGTGCCGCGGGAAGTCTTTCAGCATTATAGGGAGCTGGAGCAGGTAGGACTGGCAGCCCCGCAGGTGACATATATTATGCAGGCGTTAGCAAAACGAGGCATGAAAGTGGACACTGCCGTCACGACGATCCGTGAGGCCGGGCAGGAGATTTTGAGGGCACTTGCCCTATGAGCGGGCGTTAAAAGCGGTATTCTATGTATGGATTTTGGTTTCAAAGAGGCGGCTGTTATGGATGCTTCGGAATGGAGAAATAATGATTCGAGATATTACACTGGGCCAGTATTATCAGGCGGATTCCGTCATTCATAAGCTGGACCCGCGGGTAAAGCTGGTGGCTACCATTGGATTTATCATCTCCCTTTTTGTCGTGGATGGCTGGATCGGATATGTGGTGGCGGCCCTGTTTTTGGCTTGTATGATTAAACTGTCGAAGGTTCCCTTCGGCTATATGGTGAAAGGAATGAAGGCGATCGTCTTTATTCTGATGATTACGGTGGTGTTTAACCTGTTTTTGACGCCGGGAGAGCCGCTTGTTACCTTTTGGAAGCTGCGGATCACGAAAGAAGGGCTGCGGATCGCCGTGATGATGGCTGTTAGGCTGTCCTTTCTCATCGTCGGTTCTTCCCTGATGACATTGACAACCACGCCCAACAGTCTGACAGACGGCATGGAGAAGCTGATGGGACCTTTGAAATATGTAAAGGTGCCGGTGCATGAGGTGGCCATGATGATGTCCATTGCCCTGCGCTTTATTCCGATTCTGCTGGAGGAGACGGACAAGATTATGAAGGCGCAGATCGCGAGGGGAGCGGACTTTGAGAGCGGGAACTTGGTCAAGAAGGCGAAGGCGATGGTGCCCCTTCTGGTGCCGCTGTTTATTTCGGCTTTCCGCCGTGCCAACGATCTGGCGATGGCGATGGAGGCAAGGTGCTATCGCGGCGGCGAACACAGAACGAAAATGAAACCCCTGCGCTACCGCAGCGCAGACCGTGCCGCTTACTGTGTGCTGCTGTTGTATTTTGCGGGATGTGTGGCGATCAGAGTGTGCCTGTAATCCCCTGTGACTGCTTGTGCACGCCGGGTATGGGATCTGACAGTGCGGGCATGGGAAAGGCAGAAGAGAGAATGAAAAGAATTATGTTAACCGTTTCCTACGACGGAACCGCCTACTGCGGGTGGCAGTTACAGCCGGGACGGGAGACCATAGAAGGGGTATTAAACCGCTGCATCAGTGAACTTACCGGCGAGACGGTGGAGGTGATCGGCGCAAGCCGCACGGATTCCGGCGTGCACGCCTTTGGAAATGTGGCTGTGTTCGATACGCTAAGTCCGATTCCTGCGGAAAAGTTTTCCTATGCCTTAAACCAGAGATTACCGGAGGATATCCGGGTGCAGGGCTCGGCGGAGGTGTCGGAGGATTTTCATCCGAGACATTGTGAGAGCAGAAAGACGTATGAGTACCGGATTTACAACGCGCCTTTTGCTATGCCCGTGAAACGGCTTTATTCTTATTTTACTTATGTGCCGCTGGATGTCATACGGATGCGGCAGGGCGCGGCGTTTCTTGTGGGAGAGCATGACTTTAAGAGCTTTTGCAGCGTGGACACGCAGGCGCAGACGACCGTGCGGCGGGTGGACAGCGTGGAGGTATGGGAGGAAAGCGCTGCCGGGATAGGGAATGCGGGGAAAGAGATTGTGATCCGTGTGGCGGGCAGAGGTTTTCTGTATAATATGGTAAGAATTATGGCGGGGACGCTGATGGAGGTTGGCAGAGGAAAGCTGCCGCCTGAGCGGGTGAAGGATATTCTGGCAGCCTGTGACAGGCAGGCTGCGGGACCTACGGCTCCGGCCTGCGGACTTACCCTTGTGGGGTATGAATTTTTATGAACTTTTAGAGGAAAATTCGGGAAAAACCGGTTGACACGCGCGGAACCGTATAATATAATAATTAACTGTGACGAATTGTTTATAAATGTCTGACCAAAGCCCCGGTGAGACATTTTATATACGCACTACAAACTGCCGTGGAGGGATACCAAGTGTAGCCGGACATCTGCATGAGGGTCTTTGGAAACGGTACAGACAGTTACTATGGAGGTAATATTCATGAAAACTTTTATGGCGAGTCCGGCTACGATCGAGAGAAAGTGGTACGTAGTTGATGCGACTGATATGACACTGGGACGTCTGGCATCCGAGATTGCCAAGGTACTGAGAGGCAAAAATAAGCCGATCTTCACCCCCCATATGGACACAGGGGATTATGTGATCGTTGTCAATGCGGAGAAGGTGAAAGTAACCGGTAAGAAGCTGGATCAGAAGATTTACTACCATCATTCCGATTATGTGGGCGGCATGAAAGAGACTACCCTGAAAGAGATGTTACAGAAGCACCCTGAGAGAGTTGTGGAACATGCGGTTAAGGGTATGCTTCCCAAAGGCCCGCTCGGCAGCCAGATGTACAAGAAACTTTTTGTATATGTTGGACCGGAGCATAAGCATGCGGCACAGAAACCTGAGGCATTAACATTTTAAGAAAGGGATAAAGAATCATGGCTAAAGCAGATAAATCAGCAAAATATTACGGAACCGGCAGGAGAAAGAAATCCATTGCCAGAGTATATTTAATGCCCGGTAAGGGTGAGATCACGATTAACAAGAGAAACATTGACGATTACTTCGGGCTTGAGACTTTGAAGGTGATCGTTCGTCAGCCGTTAGCTGCAACCGATACGGTAGATAAGTTTGACGCTGTTATCACCGTAAAGGGCGGCGGATATACAGGACAGGCAGGCGCAGTGAGACACGGTATCGCAAGAGCGCTGCTTCAGGCAGATCCGGATTACAGACCGACCTTAAAGAAGGCAGGTTATCTGACCAGAGATCCTCGTATGAAGGAGAGAAAGAAGTACGGCCTCAAAGCGGCCCGTCGCGCTCCGCAGTTCAGCAAGCGTTAATCGGCTGTTCAAACCGTATCAAAATTGCTCAAAAACCCCGGAAAATCAAGGTTTTCCGGGGTTTTCTTATACCCAAACAAGCTGATATAGTTTGACCTGATTTGACACAACGAGAGCCATTTTCACCCAATTTTTAGTGGTTAAATATAGGACAACCGGCAAAAATGAGGGCAAAAAACGGGCTTAGTGGTTAAAAAATAGGACAACCACAGCCCTGATTTCGGGGTATTTCAGAGGCGATTTTTACTCCCTCTCACCCCTCAATTTATACGAGAACAGTTTGGCGTAGTTTGACCGAATTTGAATAATTGAATATGATTTTAATGCAGGCACTCAGTATTTTTTGCTGGGTGCTTTTTGCATTTCCGGGGAACTGTATTCCGGGATCAGAAAAAGCCGTCACTTTTCAATTTATGAAGTGGCGGCTTTTTCTATTTCCAGAAGCAACCACAACGAATTAGAAATGAGGTGATTATCTTGAACACGCAAATCATCGCCATCGCCAACCAAAAGGGAGGTGTGGGCAAGACCACAACCTGTGCCAACTTAGGGATTGGGCTGGCACAGGCC
>CARUOB010000075.1 GCA_949076555.1 uncultured Lachnospiraceae bacterium
TTTTTAATACAACATTTCCTTCCACTCTCAGGTCCACCTCCCAATTTTCATATAGTTTTTTATAAATCCGTAGGATTTTATAGAAAGCGAGCGCGGGCAGGCTATACGCTGCGCCGCGCTCGTTTTATACATTATAGCATATTTTATATTTCAGTAGTAAACTACCTAATTAAATTCCGTAGGTATCTACATCTTCCTGTGTGATGGTCTCTGCGTCGAAGCCCTTCTCCTCCATGATGATTACCTTCTCAGCAGGTGTGCCGCCGCTCTCGAGGGTCTTGATCACTTCATCAATGTAGGAAGACTGGAAAGGATTACACTGTCCATCGTAGTTCCAGTTGCCTGCAAGCAGCTCTTCCAGAGCCCACTTGTTGCAGTCAAAGCCCATTACGATAACGTCCTTGCCTACGCCGTGAGAAATGTTAGCTGCATCCAGAGCTGCAACAGCGCCCTTAGCCATATCATCGTTCTCAGCGTAGATTACGTTGAACTCTTTGCCGGAGCTGATTACAGACTGTACAATCTGCTGTGCATTCTCTGCATTCCAAGAAGCTGTCTGCTGCTCAACCATGTTCCAGTTAGCCTCTGCCGCTACCTTCTCATCCAGCGCTTTGGTACGACCCTGCTGTGCTGCGGAACCCATCTGGCCCTGAAGGTGAATGATATTGTAGGTCTCAAGACCCTGACCTGCCAGCCAGTCTACTGCGGTCTGACCCTCTTTGTCCATGTCGGACACGATGGATGCTGCGTAAAGGCTTTCATCAGCGTCGATGGTACGGTCAAACAGAATAACCTCAACGCCTGCTGCCTGCGCATCCTGTAAAACGGTATCCCAGCCTGCTGTATCAGCCGCGGAGAGAAGCAGATAGTCAACGCCATCCTGAATGAACTGCTGCGCTGCCTTTACCTGATCCTCATTCGCATTACCTACTGCAGGGTTACCATATGCAAAAGATGCAGAGTAGCCGTTCTCCTCAGTGAATGCTGCCTTCAGATCCGCATCGTTCGCGGTACGATAACCGGACTCACTGGGGTCGTTGTTGATGATACCAACGGTAATCAGCTCGCCGCTTGCTGCAGGAGCCTCAGCCTCCTCTGCAGGTGCCTCTTCCTCTGCTGCCGGAGCTTCCTCCTCTGCCGCAGGAGCTTCTTCCTCTGCGGGTGCCTCCTCTGCTGCCGGAGCTGTCGTCTCTGCCGCGGGAGCTGCCTCACCGCCGCCACAGCCTGCCAGAGTAGCCATAACCATAGCGCCTGTCAGTAAAACTGCCATTTTTTTCTTCATTGTTTGTTTCCTCCCTTTCACTGCCCCCATCCCTGTGATGAGGCCATATGTTTTTAGGTGGCGGGATTTCCTGTTTCCCCGTCCCTGAGATCACTTTAGCAAAATGCACGATACAGTTCAACACCCAAAATCATCCTTTTGTGCATTTTGTATGGGTTCAACAATACAAATCTGTGTTATAATCAAATCGAATAGTACAAATTTTAAAATTAAGGGTAATTTTTTATGATGCGGTTATTTTTTTATAGATTTTTATGATACCGTTTCCTGTTTTAGACATTATTCTATTATAGGCAATCTAATCAGAACCGTGATTCGGAAGGTGTTTTCTTCCGATTGGGACAAACTTTGTGAATAATTTTAATATAATTTGTTAATAAACCGTGAACAAAAGGGGAGTTTTTTTACTATGAACAAGTACGAAACACTTTCGAAACAACTTACCGAACTGATTTCCCGGAACTTAAAACAGGGGATCACCGCGCTTCCCACCGAAGCCGCCATTGCCGCACAATATCAGGTCAGTCGGCAGACCGTGCGGGCCGCCCTCTCCCTCCTCAGAAGTCAAGGGCTGATCGAGAGCCGCAAGGGAAGCGGTTCCTATGCCACGGGACTCTCCCCCGACACGGACCGGAATATCGTCCCCATACTGATCGCCAGCAATCAGGAGTACATTTATCCCCATCTGCTCACCGATATCCGCACCGCCCTCGCAGAAAAAGGCTATCAGCTGGAGGTTCATCCCACAGAGAACGACGTCTCCCGGGAAAGGCAACTCTTGCTTTCCCTCCTCGCCGCCCCGCCCCGCGGCGTTATCGTGGAAGGCGCAAAGAGCGCGCTCCCCACGCCCAATGCCGACCTCTTCGAAAAGCTGAAAGCCGCAGGCACGAAGTTTCTGTTTCTACATAATAAATATGATGCTCTTCCGGACGAGATCTGCATCAAAGACGATAACTATTACGGCGGTTACCTTCTGGCCAGTCATCTGACCGAACTGGGGCACACCCGCATCGCAGGCATCTTTAAGGCAGACGACAAACAGGGCCCGGAACGCTATCTGGGCGCTTTCTGCTGTCTCCGCGACCAGAACATAACGATGTCTGACAGAAACGTGGGCTGGTTTCACAGCTTCGATCTCGAGAAACTTGAGAAAAATCAGGACAGCCGTTTTCTCGCAGCCTATATCAAAGAACATCTTTCCGGCTGCACCGCCGTGATCTGCTATAACGACGAAATCGCGTACTGGCTCATCAAAGAACTGTCCTACGCCGGTATCCGGGTTCCACGCGACATCTCCGTTGTCTGCTTCGACAACACCTATTTAAGTGAGCTGAGTAAAGTCCGCATCACCACCCTCACCCACCGGCCTCACGAGATGGGCGGGTGCGTGGCGGAAACCATGATAAAGATGCTGCAGGGCATACCCGTTGTCTCTCAGGAAATCCCGTGGGAGCTTGTGCGCAAGGAAAGCGACGGACCAGCATAAACCCTGCCGCCGGGCGGGCGATTCTTTCCTTCCGTCCCAGCGCCAGACGGGCGAGCGTCATTTCCTGTCAGCCCCGCCCTCCGGCACGGTACTCCCTCGGCGTGCAACCCTGCGTCTTTTTGAAGACAAAGCTGAAATAATGCGGGTCCTTATAGCCCACCTCCATGGCGATTTCCCCGGTATGCATCTGCGTCTGGCGCAAAAGTTTTTTCGCTTTGTCCATACGCTTGCCCGTCACATACTCCACAAAAGTCACCTGCATGGCCTGGGAAAAAATCGCGCTGAAATAGTTTGCACTGACATTGACCTCGCCCGCAACGGAGTTTAAAGAAAGAGACTCCTGCGAATAATTTTCTTCTATATAAGAGAGCGCCTTTTTCAAAATGCGTTTGCTCTGGTTGTCCGACTCCCTGTCGCGAAGCTCTATCGTTTTCTCAAACATGCCGCACAGATAATCGGATAGCGCGTCCACGTCATACTGTCCCTCCGGCGTCAGTCCCGCCCCGCTCAAAAGTTGCAGCAGCTCTTCCTTATTACAGCCTAAAGATTCCACATAGGAAACCGCCGCAAAATAGACATGCAGCGTCAGATAGTTGCGAAACATCGCCGTCTGCATCGCTTCCCCCACCGCCAGAAGATAGTTCTCCACAAAATCCGCAATCTCATCCCGCGTACCGTGCAGCAGGAAGTCCCGGATCAGTTCCACGTCCATCTTCGCCGGATCGATATCAAGAATCCTTCCGCCTTCCTCTTTTTCCGGCATGTTCCGGCCAATCGTCTCTTTGGTAAACACATGCACCTGCGGCATGAGAAAGCGATAAGCGAAAATATGATTGACTTTGCTGTAGCACTCGGCCAGCATACTCAGCCTTTCCACCGGCTCACCCAGGGCCACATACCAGTCCAGAAACGCTTCCGCCTGATGGCAAATGCGATCCACGTTTTCGAGACACCTTGCGCCAAGCTCCTGCATCTGGGCCGGGCTTCCCTTGATCAGTACCCCGTAAGTATTCACATTCCACCGGAAAACCAGATTTTCCGGGTAACGGATAAAATAATGCAGAAGCTCCTCCCGCTTTCTGGCAAAGTCCTCGGATTCCATCCCCCTGTTTTCTCCCGTGCGCTTTTCCTGTAAATTAAACAACAAAATATTGTAACAGGGCGCGTTTATTTTCAGCGACAGCTTTGCGGCTTCCTCATAAATATCCTGTACCGACATACGCCCCTCAAACACCTTGACAAAAAAGTCTGTCCGGGAAAACTGTTCGTACTCTCTGACCTCACTCTGAAATTTCTCCTGATAGGTCTTCTGTTCCCGTTCCGTTTCAATCTTTGTCTTAAGCTCCGCCAGTACTTTCTGCATGGCAGCTCTGGTTATCGGCTTCAGAAGATACTGTTCCGCCCCAACCAGTATCGCACCGCGGGCATATTCAAAGTCGTCATAGCCGCTGATGATAATGATTTTCATGTCGGGAAATTCCTGATGCACGAGCTTGCTTAAGGACAACCCATCCATAAAGGGCATTTTGATATCCGTAAGCAAAACGTCGGGCTTCGTCTTCTGAATGAGCGGCAGCGCCATCTCCCCGTCACTCGCCTCCCCCACAAACTCATAGCCGTACTGCTGCCACGGTATATTATCCCGGATACCCTCCCGGACAATGCTCTCATCCTCCACCAAAAATACTTTCAGCATTTGCCTCTCCCTTCCACTCCCGTCACCTTCGCTGTCTAGTAAGTTCTCTCCTGCAGCAACTCCTGCGTCACATTGTCTATGGTGAAAATATCCTCTTCCACATAATATTTTTTCTCGACCTTCTCGCCCGCCTCCAGCATGTCTATCACCCGGAGAAGATACTCGCCCTGATTCGGATTGCACTCGATATCCACGTTAATCACACCGTCCGCAACCATGTCGAGGGCCCCACGCACCGCGTCAAAAGAAAGAATGATTATGTCACCGTCCACACCCACCGTACGACCCGATTCCTCGATCGCCTCGATGGCGCCAAAGGTCATATCGTCATTCTGTGAAACCACTACGTCGATATCCGGGTATCTTTTCAGAAATGTTTTCATTACTTCTTTCGCCTTCGTGGAAGTAAACTCCGCGCACTTCTCTTCGAGGATATTCCAGTTTGCATGTCTGTCCGCCACCGCTGCAAACCCTGCAGATCTCCCGATCTGGGAGGAAGACCCTTCCGTTCCGGTCAGTATCACAATATTGACAGACTGATTCGATCTTCGCTGTCGCACCAGTTCCCTTTCAAGCCACCGTCCGGCCTTCTCGCCTTCCTCCTCAAAATCACTGCCCACACAGGTCACGTACAGACTTTCGTCCTCCACATCCACATTGCGGTCCATGAGAATCACGGGAATGCCCGCCTGCTTCGCCTCCTGCAGCACCGTCTCCCAGCCCGTCTCCACCACGGGAGAAAAAATAATATAGTCCACCCGCTGGGAAATAAAGCTGCGGATCGCTTTCAACTGGTTTTCCTGCTTCTGTCTGGCATTATTGTATATCAGAAAATAACCGTTATGCCGGGTAAACGCATTCTGCACGGATTCTGTGTTGGCGGTCCGCCATCCGGATTCGCTGCCAAGCTGTGATACCCCCACCACAATCCGGTTCTCCTGCGTCATATGAGCCTCTTCCTCGATATTCGTAAAGAGCCTGCTGCCGTAAAGCAAAAGCGCCATCGTCATGACAAAAAGAAGCCCAACCACTATCAAACTGTAAGATCTTTTACGAAACACCACTTTCCCTCCATAATTCCGCTTCTGGGAATCTCAAATTCAGGCGGAGAATACCTCTTTTTCCGCCGCGTAAGGCACCGCCGGAATCACAATCTCCACGCATGTGCCCTGCCCTTTGTAAGATTCTATCTTCATGCCGTATTCCGCCCCGAAGTTCATACGGATTCTCTCATTGACATTTGCGAGTCCGAAGCCCTTTTCCGTCTCCTTGCAAGGTTTCTCGATTTCCTTTTGCAGTTTGCGAAGGTCCTCTTCCTCCATGCCCACACCGTCGTCCGCCACCCGGAGCCTAATCTGTTCTCCTTCCATCTGGCCTGTGACGGTGATACGGCCTTTGGCGCGCTTGTATTTGATGCCGTGATAGAGGGAATTTTCCACCAACGGCTGAAGGGTCAGCTTCAAAATCTGATATTGATAAAGTCCGGGGTCAATCTGAATTTCATATTCCAGAATATCCCGGTAACGCACCTGCTGAATCTCCAGATAGCTTTTAATATGAAGTTCTTCTTCCTGAATGGTGATATATTCTTTTCCCTTGCTTAAAACCAGTCTGAAAAATTCCGACAATGACATAACCATATTTACCGCCTTGTCGGAATCGTTTCCCTCGATCAGCCAGACAATGGTATCCAGCGTATTATAAAGAAAATGCGGATTGATCTGCTCCTGTAAAAGCCGCAGATCCGCTTTTCGCATTTTCCGCTCGTCCTCCTTGATCTTCGACACAAGCCCTTCCAGACTCTCCGTCATCAAATTCACGCTGTCCGCCAAAACAGCCACTTCATCCTGCGTTTCCACTTCCGCTCTGACCGAGAAATCGCCTTCGGCAACCCGTTCCGTCACGCCGCAAAGCTCCTTGATCGGTCTTATGATATCCGTCACGAACATCACGATCAAAATCGCCACCATAAAGAGCAGCAGCACAAGCAGCACCCCGCAAAACACGGTAAAACTGTGCACCTTTACGTTCAACTGATTTGTCAGATACTCCATGCTCTTCGTCTGATAATAGATGTAAGACTGGATATTATCCTGAATCAGCTCCGTCAGAATGTAAATATTATTGTCAAGCATCTCGATATTGACATCGTACCCTACGTCCGTCTCAAGATTTGTCCGGATGTCATCCACGCGGTCCTCCAGCGTATTGATATTGCGCAGGAGAATTTGCAGTCTTGCGCGGCTCTCATTGTCCGTGGTAATGCTCATAAGGTCGCCAAATTCGTCCCGCAGCCTGTTCAGATGCTCATACGGATCTACCAGACTCCCGTCGTCTCCCACCGTGTCAAAAGTGACGAACCCCACCACCAGCTTGTAGAGACTCTCGTCCATCTCCTCCTTAAAATTCAGGTTATAGCTATTCGCCACTGTCAGGTTTCCCACAATCGCGTCATAGGCGCCGCTATAGTTATGCAGGGCATAGAGCAGGTAAAGCACCATCACCAAAAAAGGCACGGCTACCACGATTGACAGCAAAATCAGTTTATATTTAATCGAATACTTTACTTTTGCAGGCTGCATATTGGCTTCTCCTTTATCTATTCATTCTACCAATTTTTCGGCAAAAGATAAATTCATTTTTTTATCAATGCAGGTTTGCAATATTACCCGGCAGGGTGTATTATATTTATAAGTGTGCCTTTCTGATAATTTAGGGAACTGTGTCGATTTTTTAAAAAAATTTAAATGAAAGAAGTCAAAATGAAAGAAAATTCTGTTTTCGCTACAATTTATGAAAATATCTGCCGGGATACCGGAAAGCAGAACGAATCTACCAAGCTGATCGTCGTGGTTCGTTTACTAACGCTGACTATGCTGATTCACTCTCTGACATGTTGCGTGCTGGTTTCCATCACAGGGCATATGGGTGCGCTGGCCTTTTCGCTGTCTTCTTCCGTTTTGTTTCTGGCCCTTTTTATAATATCATACCACTGGAGTACCTTTGTATCCTACTGCATACTAAATTTCTGTATTTTATTATGGTCCTGCCTGAATGTCTACTGTTTTGGCTGGAATATCGGCATTCAGCACTTTCTGGTTGTGCTTTTGGTTTTTGTATTCTTCTGTAAGTACAGGCACGAGCCGGCCAAGATCCTATATGCCGCCTCCCTGTTTGTCATGCGTTTGATCTTATACTATTACTGCCGTTCCCATGAACCGGCCATTTTTCTTGATGACACCTTAACTGACGCCCTGCAGATGACAAACACGTTCTTCATATTTTTCTCTCTGGGAATGCTTGCCTATCTTTTCAGCTCTTCGTCTCAGGAAATGGAGGGCAAGCTGATCGAGTACAACCGGAAACTTATGAAGCAGGCCAGCACGGACACGCTGACCGGGCTTTTTAACCGCAGACGGACGCTGGAATATCTGGAGAACCTTCTCAAAGCCGCGGAAACACAGATTAGCATCTGCCTGTGCGATATCGATCATTTCAAGCGGGTCAACGATACATACGGACATGATGTGGGCGACGTGGTTCTGAAGAAAATTTCGCAGACCTTCCAGAAAAGACTGCCGCCCGACACCTTTATTTCCCGTTGGGGCGGCGAGGAATTTCTGCTGATTTTTCCCCGTCTAAACGGAGACGAAGCCATCACCGCACTTCAGATACTCAGACAGAAGATCCGGGAGATCACCTTCGACGGCGGCTTTGAAACCTTTACCGTCTCCCTTACATACGGCTTAGTGGAGTACGATTATCACAGCGATGTTACCACGCTTCTGAAAGAGGCGGACGAAAAATTATATATCGGCAAAGAAAACGGACGCGACCGGATCATATTTTGATCCGGTCATTATTTCTTCACTTCTTTCATATAGTAATACAAATTCTTTTCTGCAGGTGTTCCCTTGAGACATTCCCTCTCTTCCAGACAATGGACTTTTGTGTTGATTTTGTTTACCGCCTTGAGCATCCTGACTCTGCATTGGTACAGCCGTACCCATCAGGACACGAAATTCCGCGCTTTCGCCCAAGCATTTTTCTTAGACGAGGTGCAGTCCAATCCCATTCATTTCCACTATACCATAGACAACCCGTCCGCCTACGGCGTGGATGAGTCGTCGCTTACCCTGCCTGTATATCAGGCCGGGGACGCCGCGAACGAAGTGTACGCGCTGTCTTTAGCGAAAAAGGATTTAAACGCCATCGATCCCGATGCCCTGAACGAGGAAAACCGCCGCCTTTACGAACTTTTAGACAGTTACCTTACGGCCGCGGCAAAGACGGCCGCCTACCCTTATTTCGCGGAACCGCTCTCCCCCTCCTCGGGCGTTCCCTCTGAACTGCCGATTTTGTTTTCCGAGTACCGCTTGGACGACAAAGCCGACATCGAGAACTATCTGTCCATTCTCACCCAGATTCCCGCCTACTTTGAGGGGCTTCTTATCTATGAGCAGGAAAAGGCGCAGGCAGGGTTGTTTATGTCCGATCTGACCGCCGACCGGGTGATTAAGCAGTGCGCGGAACTGCTGGACGCTTCCTCCATAGAAAACGGTACGCATTTTCTGGAAATTACCTTTCAGGAAAGGCTGCAGCGGCTTGTCGGCCAAAAAATCCTGACCGAAGAGGAGTCGGCTTCCTACGTGTCCGAGCACAACCGCTTATTAACCACTTTAGTCATACCCGCCTACGATCGGCTGGCAGATGGTCTGACCGTGCTGAAAGGCTCCGGAAAAACGACCTGCGGTCTGGCCGGACAGGAAAACGGACGGGATTACTACCGGGCGCTTGTCCGTCTGCGCACCGGCTCCTACCGCGATATAGACGAAATCAAACGCCTTCTCGCAAGAGACCTGCGCTTTCATTACGAATCCCTGCTGGCGCTGCTTGCCGCAAACCCGACGCTCAAGAATATGATTGCCGAGTCTCCCTCTCTCCTGCCGGAGATGACACCGGAAGAAATTCTGGCTGATCTGCAGTCGGAAATCGGCGAAGAGTATCCGCTTATACCCGCCGGACGCGACAACGCGCCCATACGCTCCACGATCAAATACGTGGACGCCAGTCTGGAAGCCTACAGCGCGCCCGCCTTTTATATGATGCCGCCCATCGACAATATATGCAATAATCTGATCTGTTTAAACGCGCGCGATACACAGGACGATCTGGCGCTCTTTACTACACTGGCCCACGAAGGCTACCCCGGCCATCTATACCAGACCGTATACAGCAAGCGCTATCAGGAGCAGAAAAATATTCTGCCCCTCGGAAATGTCCTCTATTACGGCGGATTTGTGGAAGGCTGGGCCATGTATGTGGAACTGGACTCTTTCGACCGGGCCATCGAGCTGGCAAAAGAGTCCCATCCGGAAGCGGCCGCCTACTATCAAGTCTGCCGTCTTGACAGACAGTTCCGGCTGGGGCTTTATTCCCTTCTGGACATCGCCATCCACTATGATAACGCATCCTTCGAGGATGTGCAGAAGCTATGTTACTGCCTCGGCATCAGCGACCGGGCAAACTTGGCCGCCCTCTATCAATATATCGCGGAGGAGCCGTGCAATTATCTGAAATATTACTTGGGATATCTGGAAATTTTGGAATTAAAAAAACAGGCAGCGGTCCTCTGGTCTGCGCCGGACCAGACAACCACTGTCTATAACGACACGGAATTTCTATACCGTTTTCATTCTTATCTGCTGCAAAACGGTCCCGCCGACTACCGTACTCTGGCAAAGCGGCTGGCGGCGGGGTGACGCCCGATGAAAAGTCTGTGTACCCTGTTTCCTGTCGAACAAACGCCATTCGCGGGATACAGGGTCAGCTAGCTCACTTCCCGAAAAAATCTTGTCAGCTTGGCGAGGGCGCTTTCAAGCGCTCTCTGCTCCTCCTCCGAGAGTTCCTTCAAAACGGCATCGATCATTTTCTCGTGAAACCGGCGATGATGGAGATACGCTTGTTTCCCTTTCCCCGAAAGAGAAATCAGCACCACCCGCCTGTCTTCCTCGCTCCGGGTTCTGTCCACATAGCCCTTTTTTACCAAGCTGTTGACCGCTATGGTTAATGTCCCTGTGGTAACCTCCAGTTCTCTCGCCACGCTGGTCATATTCTTGGCCGAATCCGGCCCGATTGCCTCCATGACATGCATATCGTTGGCCGTCACATCCTTATATTCCTCCGTCCTGATCGCACGCTCCTCCAACGTATTGATATCCCGGAAGAGTCTGACCAGCACCTCGTTTAACGTATTGCTGATATCCATTCTTTTTCCCCTGCTGCACATACATATCTTTCAACTTCTCAAACAGTGTAGCAAAAAATAGTTTGAAAGTCAAACTTTGTGTGAGACAGCCCTCCCTCAAAAGTACTAATTATAAATTTTAGTTTATATTTTCTTTCTTTTTTCTTTCGAATTTTGACACATCGCATTCACAAATAGCTTGTATAGTATTAATTGTAGTTAAGACAGAGCCGGATCAAAAAATTCGGTCCGCAAAAATGAATGACTCAGATTCTTTGGCGATGGTTATACTACACTTACAATGGAGTCGCCGGTGCTGATTTGGCGCCGACCGGCTTCGACTAACCATAACAGCTGCCCATAAAGCTGCTGTTGACATATATTTGAACCAACATTTCTATCCTTCTCACA
>CARUOB010000076.1 GCA_949076555.1 uncultured Lachnospiraceae bacterium
TTGTTAGCCTGCCCCTTATTCTCAACAAATACGTCATTTATATAGCCATGCTCTGACAAAACCTGAATATTTTGAAACATTGTCCTGTGTCCGCCTGAGCCTTCTAAAAACACAGGCAGAACCCATGCCGCTTTTTTCATAACCGGTCTCCAATCCTCCGTCTTTACCGACAGCATAACCAGTAAAGAACATACTGCTGCCCTTCGCGCAAATCTACGTTTCACCATGAAACATTAGTCTGAATAATAATTTATGTTCTCTGGCCTTCTCCCACAAAATCTCCAAATGCTCCAGCCTTTCCGCCTGCTCCTCCATGATTAGAGCCTGTTCTCTTATGGTGGCATCCCGCTCATCGATCATACGGCTCTGCTTGCGCATCCCCTCATCCTTCTCATCAATCAGCGCTTTCTGGCTGGTGATTACGGCATCCCGTTCCTCTATCATGCGGCTCTGCTTGCGCATCCCCTCATCTTTCTCATCGATCAACGCTTTCTGACTGGTGATTGCGGCGTCCCGTTCCTCTATCATTCGGCTCTGCTTGCGCATCCCCTCATCCTTCTCATCAATCAACACTTTCTGACTGGTGATTACAGCATCCCGCTCATCGATCAGCGCTTTCTGACCCGCTATCACGGCATCCCGTTCCTCTATCATGCGGGTTTGATTCCCAATCCCTTCATCCTTCTCATCAATCAACTCTTTCTGGCTCGCTATAGTCGTATCCCTCTCGGCAATCATCCTGTTTTGCTGCAAAATTGCCTCATACCGCTCGTCCGCCATCCGGGTCAGATCGTATGTCTTTATCGTTTCATATTCATATAGGGCCTTATACTGATAAATCCATAATTTATCTTCAAACCGGTTCTCTATCAGCCGTTCATATACTTTCTTCCCCTTGGGAAACAAAATACCCAACCCCCAACTGTGGGAAAACTCAAAAAAACAGGGATATTTTCGTTTGATTTCCTCCCAGAATATATTGGTTCCATACTTTTTTTCACTGTCCACATCATGAAACAGCATGACCCCGTCCTTCTTCAGCTTCGGCAGCCAGTTATGAAAGTCTTCCGACACCGCCTCATAGGTATGCAGTCCGTCGATATGGATCAGGTCAAAAGTCTCATCGTCAAACTTTTTTACGGCATCGTTGAAATACATTTTTAAAAATTCCGTATTCTGGCCGCTAAAAAATTTCTGTTTTGTGGCAGTGACCGTTTCCCACACCTCGTCCCCATAAAACCCGGCCTGCGGATCTCCCTCCCAGGTATCAACCGCATACAGTTTCGAATCCAGATGATTATCTTTCATGGACTGGCACATGGCAAAAAAAGAACATCCATAGTGTGTGCCAAGTTCGATTACGGTTTGCGGTCTGATATATTTAAAATAATCGTATATAAAATTGCGGTGTCCCTGCCATGGCGAAACCCTCAGGGATTTATTTACAATATCAGACTCATAGCGGGGGCTTGATATGTTCCATTTTTCCATTCTGTTCTCCATTCCGTCCTATCCTGTTACCGTGCAAAACCGTTCCACGCTTCGGATACGGTTATTGACAATTCCATGCATCGGAACCAGTGCCAATGCCTCAACATGTATGATATTATGTGCCCAACACTGGATGGTATGGACCATCTGGTCTGTCCCCTCCCCGACGCCTAATGTCACAAAATAATCCCCTTCCTTTACCTCCGGCCAAAGGATGCTGATTTTATAAATATATTCTTTACCCTTCTCCATTCCTTCCAGACTGATATCCGATCCCAATGTATTTTCACCGACAATGCTGTTTCCGTATTTATCTTTAAAAATATATCCGATAATGATATTTTCTATATTTTTCTTTGACTGAATCCTTGCGTACATCTCTACAGTGTCTCCCGGTTTTACCACATCCGCGGTTTTCCCGTTCACCGTTAACATACAGCCCGTAATGAGAGCGTCTCCCGCTCCCCCTACCCCGCTCTTTTCAACCACAATCCACGCGCTTCCGCTGCTGTCATATGCTTTTGTCTGCTCCACGCGCTCTTTGCTGCATTCCTTCGCATCCGTTTCCTGATTTTCGACATTCTCGTGCTCTTGTGCAAATACTTCCGTGTGCATAATCTTTAAATAATTCTGTATTACCTCCAGCGGTTTCCCCTCCTGTATGATCCTTCCCCGATCAAGCAGAATCACACGATCCGCCATATTCGCAATCGAATTCATGTCATGGGTCACAAGCAGTTTTGTCACGCCCTGCATTTGTTCTTTCATATAGGTGTTGCATTTTTGCTGGAAAAAGACATCTCCCACAGACAGCGCCTCGTCCACGATCAGAATTTCCGGCTTGAAACACACCATAACCGCAAAAGCAAGCCTTGCTAACATCCCGCTGGAATAAGTCTTAATCGGCTGCGCAATATAATCCCCGATATCTGCAAACGCTTCGATCTCACTTACCTTTACAGCCATTTCCGCCCGCGAAAATCCCCGCATAGAGCCATTCAAATAAATATTTTCATACCCGTTATACTCAGGGTTAAACCCTGTCCCCAGCTCCAGCAAGGCGGAGACCGCCCCCTCTATCCTGATTTCCCCCGAAGTAGGTGTTGTGACACCAGTAAGCATTTTAAGAAGCGTCGACTTTCCCGCCCCGTTTTTGCCGATGATGCCCAGTGTTTCACCTCTGTGCACTTGAAAACTGACATCGGAAAGGGCGTTATAGTTCCTTGCATACTTTTTATGTGTTAATGAGAAAATCTCCTTCACCCGGTCCCCCGGTTTCTCATACAACTGATAGGTTTTCGTCAAATTCGCTACGTCAATCACCACTTCGCCGTTATCCACTGTCTTCCTCCACCTGTCACATGACATCTGCAAAATTAGGCCGCAGTTTTCTATACATATAAGCCGCCAAAACGGACAGCACAGCCATCAGCGCCCAAAAATACAGGGCGTATAACGGCTCCTCCCAAAACCCCCGTCTGTAAATCAGGCTTTTCCTATACCCCTCCACGCAATAATACATGGGATTCAGCTTTAAAACCGTCCCCAGAAATCCCAGACCGACGTCCCCTCCCCAGCAGACCGGCGCCGCCCAAAAACCGATCTGCAGCATAATGCCCACAACCTGAATGACATCCCTGATATAAACGGCCAACGATGCGGTTATCATTCCGGTCAGAGCGGCGAATATGAATGTCGCAGACATATAATACGCGATCTGCAAATAATACCAGCTCGCATAATATCCGCTGAAATTCAGCACCACAGTTGTGAATGCCAAAAATACAACATGAATCACCAGTGCGGAGCCAAGTTTCACTACGGGTAGTAACCTGACTTCGAAATTCAGTTTTTTTACCAGATAGGAATAGTCTAAAAAACAGGTGGTAATGCCGCCCCAGGCCTCCGAAAAGAAAAACCAGGGCACAGCTCCCGAAATCATAAAAAAAACATAGGGAACGCCGTCAGGCCTGTCACCCGATTTCAACCCATACCGGAACACCAGCCAATACACTAAAATCGTGACAACAGGCTGTATGAACCCCCAGACCATTCCCAGAAAAGAGCCGTTATATCTGGATCTGAAATCATTGATGATTAATTCGTAATATATTTTCCTGTTATTTCTGATCAGATGAACCGTTTGGTGTAGATCATTTCTTTTCGGCATAGATTTCTTCATACCTTTCCGTCATGCGTCTTTCCCCGTATAGCTTTTCGCTTCTCTTTCTCGCCATTTCCCCTTTCCGCCTGATTTCCTCAGCCCAGTTACGGTCTGCAAAAATCTGCTCGATTTCCCTCCGCAGACCGTCCGCGCCAATCTCCGGCACAAGCCATCCGGTCCCCGGCATGATCTGTTCCTCTATGCCGCCAACCGCAAAGGCCAGCACCGGCGTTCCTGCCGCCTGCGCCTCCAATGTCACCGTCGGGAAATTATCCTGAACGCTTGACAAAACAAAAATATCCGCTATATTGTACAGCTCGTTAAGTGCCTGCTTTTCCTGGATATACCCTGCACTTATCACCTGAATACCAAGCTGTCCGACCTCTTGTGCCCCTCTTCCCACAACCAGCAATGCAAATTCTTCTTTTCCCTCAAGCCGGGCGAGAGCGTCTTTTAAGTAATTCCAACCTTTATACCTGTTTTTGACGCTCCCGGCGCCAAACATTATAATCTTCTTCCCCGGGTCCACCCCGTATTTTTCTTTTAAAATCTCTATATTTTCAAGGGGCCTGAAAACATCCAGATCAATTCCGTTTTCTATCAGCGCCATTTCTTCCCCGCCTAAAAAAGAATTTCTCAGATTATCTAACATCCATCCGGACGGCGCCACATAACAGATCCCTTTGTTCCGGAACGCCTTTTTCTTTCTTTTCCAGTTGACTGCGGTATTTTTATAATCCGTTTTCAGATCGGCTTCCCTGCAGTTTTGACAGGCTTGCTTGCGCCATTCCAGACAGTCCCAATAGTACATACAGCCTCCCGTAAAAGGCCACGTGTCATGGATGGTCCAAACCACTTTCCTCTTTTTACAGATCCTTTTTATATCCGGCAGATGCAGAAAACCGCCCTCCATTGCATGAAAGTGTATCAGGTCAATCTTTTTCTTTTTTAGTAAAAACTTCACATAACAGTACGCATATAAATTCCCCAGATTCCATTTTTCTTCCCAATATCTCAATCTGTTATGTATCCGGCGAAGTACGCTGTTTTCATATAAGACATAATGCCCTTCCTCTACTTCATAACCCGCATAATTATATCCGTACAGAAGTGTCACCCCATGTCCGTTCTTTTTCAGCCCTCTGGCCAAAGTCTCCATAATTTCGGATGCCCCGCCAAATTGATACAGTTCGCCAATCATCAGTACGTTCATTTTTTACCGCTTCTTACTCCTTCGCTGCTCTTTTTGCCAGCACACTTCCGCACTACCTCTTTTTTCCATATATCTCCCACAGCGTCTTCCCGTCACTCATGTCACCCACCGACTCCCGCTGCACTTCGTACGTTCCAAACAGTTCCATGATATAGCGGCGGTTATGCAGCGCACCCAAAAGCGGTTTGTATACGCTGGCCGCCGGCAGGGAAACGGCAAGTCCCAGCTCCTTCATCAGCCCACAATAATAGTCTGCATACTTCCTTACTCCCTCCTGCACTTCCTTTACGATCCTTCTGTTTCCATCCGGCTCCTGCATAAATTCAAAGCAAGGTTCTCCCGTCCTGTTTATCCGATAGCGCCGCAGGGAAGGCTCCGGAGCCGAAAAGACAATCTCATCCACCACGCTGCACAGGCCGAATCCATGGTCACTGTACAGTTCCCTGTTCTGATCCGGTGTAAAGGCATAGGAAAAAATTTGATTCCGCGCGAGAAATTCGATATTCTGTTCCCCGCATTTCGTGCCGATCTGCGCGCCGATTACTTCCCCCTGCCAGCCCATATGCTTTTTTAAGAAATCATGTATTCCCAGGCAGCTTGTCCCCTGCCAGCCCACATCCACAACGCAGACCCGTTCACAGTTTCCGACCACCTGATGAAAATATTTTTCCGCCGCTGAAACAGATTCTTCATATATCCTGCAAAGCTCACGCTTTTGCCAAAAGAGAAACCGGATGAACGCATCCAGATTTTCCCTGCATAAAACCACATCCTCCCGCAGCCCGCCTGCACCCAGAAACGGAACCAGCTCCCCCAGCTGCAGCCTGTGCAAAAGCGCCCCCATGGTCAGCTCATGCTTCCTGGCCTGAGGAATGATATTCTGCTGCAAAAACAGTTCCAGTCCTTCCTGCACATTGATCTGCGTCAGCGCATGGCGGGATGTAACCACATATTCACCGGGCACCGCCCCAAAATGGTTCTCCCAGATTTCTCTTAGCAGATAGCCGTCCCGGGACACAAACAGAAACTTATCTATCTTCTGATCTGACGCCAGCTCTGCCAGCCAGCCACAGTACCCAACCGCCAGCGGCCCGTAATAGCAAAAACCGAACTCTTCCAGCGCAGACATTCCCACCTTGCCGCTGTGCAGCTGCGCATCCAGGATTCCTCCGCAGACAGAAGCCGGGATAATACTCTTACTGAAATGCCGGTAGTACTTTCCCGCGCTGTGCACATCCTTATAGTACAGAGCGGACCAGCCTGCCCGTTTCGCCGCTCTGATATCCGCGGCTCTGTTATCTCCGATGTGAATATACGCTGCGTCGTTTCCCACCCGCTGTCTCACTATGGAAAAAAGGGTTCCATCCCGCTTGTTTGCTCCCTCCTCGCAGGACACAAACACCTCCACCTGATCCATCTCATAGCCGCAGCGCACCAGCAGTTCTCTGACTGTCTGCCGGGACAGGTACATGTCCGTCACAATGACAATCCGCTTCCCGTCGGCCCTCAGGCTGTCAAACACTTCATGCCAATAGGGATTGTCCCTGCAGACCGCCCTCTCCACCGAGAGTTCCGCCTCCATCCCTGTCTGTACATCCAAACCCTGCCACTCACTGACCACTTCATAAATTTCCGAAAGCGTCACTTCCACGCCACACCCTGCGGATTTCTTTCTCCAAGCCGCCTCGCGCTGCGCCCGTTCCCGCAGCTCTTTAAATCCCGAAATGCCAAGCTTCATGCCTGTCAGATAAAAGACATCCCCGCAGTCCAGAAGATTTCGCAAGAGTAACGTGTCGAATACGTCAAAGGAAACCACATCGCAGTCCTTAAGCATCCTCAGAACTTCCTGTACCGGACTCCGCCTGCAGGCTGTGGATTCCCTGCCGGGCGGATATTTATGCTTCCTATACATACCCAGCCGGTAAATGCGGGAAAGGGCATACACCGCCGCTTTCATTTTTCTGAGACAGGGCTTTTTTTCATAGTCATACAGGAGTTTTATATAAGTCGAATAATCGTACGGATTATGTTCTGCCAGCGATTCTACGAAGCCATCCCATCCCCAAATTTTCAAAGTCCCATCTCCCCGGTGATCCGCTCTTTTGCATCCCGAACCGCCCTCCTGCCCGTATCACATTCATATTTCCAGTCGTAACCGTCCCTTTTAAGCAGCCCGAACAGGCGGTTCCTGAAGGTGACACGCACCCATATGTCAAGCCGATTCCAAAGCACATCGACCTTTGTCCCGTATTTTTCCACATACCAGAGCCGATTCCTGATCGCATAATAATCTTTCCAGGTATAGCGTCTGGGTTTCCTCTCTCCCCGGATATGTGTCCGGTGATCTAAAACCGCATCCGTAACGACGACCGTCCGAATCCCCATCCGAAAGAACCGGAGCAGATATTCCGTATCATCGTGATAGATGAAATACGCCTGCTCCGGCAGGCCTGCCTGTTCCACCAGCCTGCTGTCTATCATCACGCCACAGAAAGACGCCACGTCGCAGAAAAAGAATCTGCGGCGGTACGCCTCCAATCCCACCGGCTTAGAAAACAGGCCGTACCTTGTGATGTTCCTCCTGTGCAAGCTGTCGACAGCGCCTCCGGTCCGAACCGTTCCCGCCAGCACATGCCATCCCTGCGCCGCCTCCTCCAGCAGAAGCCCGGCATAATCGGGATGCAGCATGGCATCATCATCAATCAGGATTACCCAGTCCGGCTTCAAATCCACCGCCCGTTTCATTCCTTCCCGAAATCCCCCGGCTCCGCCAAGATTTTTCGGGCAGCGCACCGTCTCATACCTGTCCCCGCCGAGATAGAAATCCTCTTTCGCCAATCCGAACATGAGGTATTCCCCCGTCCCATCATCGGAAGCATTATCCACGATAATGATCTTTTCTGGTAAAATGGTCTGGCACGACGCACACCTTACACATTCCTTCAGAAGTGCAAGCCGATTGCAGGTGGTGATAACGACCGCATACTTTTCCCTCTCCATAACTCCATCCCGCTCCGGCTTAGAAATGGCACTGCAAGCCAATCCGCTGCGCCGGACAGCAAAAAAGTGTACTTTATTGTCACTCCTTACGGTGATAAGAAACGCAGAAAAAGAGAAAAGATTGAAAAACATGCTGTTGCATTATGTTTCAATCGGCAATTTGAGTCAGAGCGTCAAAATCGCCCTGACATGGAGGTAATTATGAGCAATGTATACGGATATATCCGCGTCAGCAGCCGGGACCAGAACGAAGACAGACAAGTAATTTCCTTACAGCAATTGAAAATTCCGGAACCAAATATTTTTATGGATAAACAGTCGGGAAAAGATTTTGAAAGGCCGTCCTATAAAAAGATGACAAGACGTATGAAAAACGGTGATTTGTTATATATAAAAAGCATCGACCGGCTCGGGCGGAATTACAATGAGATTCTACAGCAGTGGCAGTTTCTCACAAGAGAAAAGGGGATCGACATCGTAGTCATTGATATGCCGCTGTTAGATACAAGGCGTGGAAAGGATCTTCTTGGCACCTTTTTGAGCGATATTGTCCTGCAGGTGCTTTCTTTTGTAGCGGAAAACGAGCGTTCCAACATCCGGCAGCGGCAGGCAGAAGGAATTGCCGCCGCCAAGGCGAGGGGCGTACGGTTTGGAAGACCTCCCAAACCTTGGCCGGATAATTTTCCGGCTTACTGCCTTCTTTGGAAATCAGGCCAGCTTTCCGCCACGGCCGCCGCGAAAGCCTGCGGTATGCCTGTTTCCACCTTCCGCTACCGGGGCCGGACTTTCCTGCAAAACAGTGAATACGCATAAACCTGCATGCCCAACATCAAAATGCCGGAACAATCTGGCTATTGCAATTTAGAAAATTATGTGCTAAAGTAAATTTGATTTTGGAGAACTGACAATAAAGTACACTTTTTTACGACTACAGATAGTATACCCATTATTGTACATTACAGACTGACCACAACCAAAACAAATGCCCGCTTTCGCGGGCACCTGTTTTTCTACTATTCCATTTCTATCATTTCATTTTTATTGTTTTACTTTTTACATCCACTCCTTTAAAACTCCCTGATCCCGCATCACCTTTTCGATCGCCGTCCCTCTGATAAACCGCATCAGCAGCTTCTTCATCGGATTGAGCGGGCCCAGATTGATTTCCAGCGGGGACTTGCCGTCCATCAGCTTCACGCTGCTGGAAAGAAGCTCTCTGATATCGTAAACACTGGCCCACACTTCCGGCACGCCTCTGTCCACGCCAAGCAGCCCGTAAACCGCTTCCATGGCGGTTCTGACAGAATACTCTGTCGTGAACACGGTGTCTCTGGGAGTCTGTGCAAACTGACCGAGGAATGCGAAGTTCACACAGCCGTCGGGAATGACATCCGGCCTGTCACCCGCCGTTCTCGGCATGAAGAAAGCGGTAATATAAGGCATCATGGTAGGCACGCACACCGCGCTCTTCTCCGCAAGCTCGTCAATTTCCTCCACCGGCACACCAAGATGGTAGAGCCACTCCTGGGTGATCTCCTTGCCGGTGCAGTCCTTCATGGGTTTCTTCACATAATCGCCCTCCACATCCGTGAAAAGACCATACACCCAGACGCATACTTTCTTTTTATCCTGCTCCTTAAACTGCCCCTGCCTGTTGATCGTCCAGCTAAGAAGCCATGAGGAATCCTGACAGCTCACGATACCGCCGGTCACCACCTTGCCGCTTCTCGGGTCGCGCTTGCAGATGGCTTCGATATAGGGAAGAATCTTGTCGTCCAGCGTGGTGACGGTTGCGGACTCCCAGTTTGTCTTCGCCACATCGGAGCAGAATTTCTCGGGACGCCCAAAGGAAGGGTCCTGCTTCGCAATATTTTTCCAGAGACTCCAGCAGCCGCTTGTGCGCACCTCCGCATCCCCGTTGGGGGCGTGGTTCTGGTCGCCGTAGATTGTTCCCTCGGTGCAGCTTCCGTTGGTCACGAATACAAGGTCGTTCTCGGTTAACATAATACCTTTCTCCACGCCTTTTACCTTGCACTCGATCGCCTTGGCAATCTTTTTATCTCCCTCGAATCCAAAAATTACATTGGTCACTTCGGTGTTAAACTGGAAGTCAACGCCCGCCGCTTGCAAATATTTCTGCATGGGCAGAATCAGGGATTCATACTGATTATATTTCGTAAATTTCAGCGCGCTGAAATCCGGCAGACCCGCGATATGATGGATAAACCGCTGGAAGTACAGCTTCATTTCCAATGCACTGTGCCAGTTCTCAAAGGCAAACATGGTGCGCCAGTACAGCCAGAAAGTGGAGTCAAACACTTCCTCGTCAAACACGTCCTCAATGGTTTTGTCGTAGAGATCCTCATCCTTCGTCATAAAGAGTTTCATAATCTCCATGCAGCCCTTCTGGCTTAAGTTGAATCTGCCGTCCGTATGAGCGTCCTGTCCCCGGTTTACGGTGGCACGGCAGAGAGAGTAGTTCGGGTCCTCCTTGTTCAGCCAGTAGTATTCGTCAAGCACCGACACACCCGGCGTCTCGATGGAAGGAATGCTGCGGAACAGATCCCACAGACACTCGAAATGGTTC
>CARUOB010000077.1 GCA_949076555.1 uncultured Lachnospiraceae bacterium
TCACAGCATGGTTCAAAGCGCGGGCGGTACGACGGTCAGTGAAGAATTTCCGGCCCGGTTCCACCATCACAAAAAAAGTCAAATTATCACATCTTAATCTATTTCCAAGAAAACATTTCCTCCTTATAATGTATGTTAAGAAGGTACAAGGATGGGGAGTAGAATGTGAAAAAAACGCATGGATGCGCAGACTTTTTCACATGTAAATTTGTGCCGGAGCGTCACAAATTTGTCAGATGGCAGACGCAGATTGGAGGTTTGCGTCGCCCCGTCGCGTAAACGTTTCGGAATGGAGGGTACATGAAATACGGATATTTTGACAATGAAAAGAGAGAGTATGTCATCGACAGGGTGGATCTGCCCTGTTCATGGACGAATTATCTTGGCGTGGAGGATATGGCGGCGGTGGTGAACCACACGGCGGGCGGCTATCTTTTCTACAAGACGCCGGAGTACCACAGGATCAGCCGCTTCCGCGGCAATTCGGTGCCCATGGACAGGCCGGGTTTCTATGTGTATCTGCGTGACAATGACAGCGCAGACTACTGGTCGGTATCTTGGCAGCCGGTGGGCAAGCCTTTGGATCAGGCGAAGTACACCTGCCGCCACGGCATGTCCTACACGGTCTATGAGTGCGAGTATGAAGGGATACAGGCGTCTCAGACCATGTTTATTCCCAGAGGCGAGGCGGTACAGCTCTGGGACGTGAAGGTGAAAAATACAGGAGACAAGGTAAGAAATGTAAGCCTGTTCGGCTATCTGGAGTTTTCCTTCCACCATATTATGATCGACAACCAGAATTTCCAGATGAGCCTGTACTGCGCGGGTGCGTCCTTCGAGGACGGGATCATCGAGGAAGATTTGTTTTATGAGGAAGAGGGGTATCAGTACTTTACGGCGGACTTTGCGCCGGACGGATTTGACTGCATGAGGGACAAGTTCCTCGGTACATACAATACGGAGACAAACCCGGCGGCGGTGATCGCGGGCAAGTGTTCTTCTTCCAGTGAAAAGGGCGGAAACCACTGCGGCAGCCTGCAAAAGAACCTGACTTTGCAGCCGGGGGAGGAAGTGCGGCTTGTCTTTATGCTCGGTGAGGGCAGAAGAGACGAGGGCAGGCGCATCCGCGCAAAATATGCGGATCACGGCGCGGTGGATGCGGCCCTTGCGGATTTGAAAAATTTCTGGGAGGAGAAGTGCGCCAAATTGCAGGTGCAGACGCCAAACGAAGGGATGAACACACTGCTCAACACATGGACGCTGTACCAGTCGGAGATCAATGTGATGTTTTCCCGGTTTGCCTCCTTCATCGAGGTGGGCGGCAGAGTGGGGCTTGGCTACCGGGATACGGCGCAGGATGCCATGACGATTCCCCACTCCAATCCCGACAAGTGCAGGGAGCGGATCGAGCAGCTTCTCAGAGGGCTTACGAGCGACGGCTACGGTCTGCATCTGTTCCAGCCCGAGTGGTTTATGGAAAATACGGGCGCAAAGCCCTTCAAATCCCCCACGGTGATTCCGGAGCCTGACAAGAACAGCATCATTCACGGATTGAAGGATGCCTGCTCGGACGACGCGCTCTGGCTGGTGGCTGCGGTGACGGAATACATCAAGGAGACGGGGGAACAGGATTTTGCATCTTTGCAGCTGCCTTATGCGGACACGTTTCTGGAAGGAAAAAAGGAGACGGAGTCGGTTTACGAGCATCTGAAACGGATTCTGGATTTCTCCACGAAACAGGTGGGGCAGACGGGCATCTGCAAGGGGCTTCGCGCGGATTGGAACGACTGCCTGAACCTTGGCGGCGGCGAGAGCGCCATGGTCAGTTTCCTGCATTACTGGGCGCTGACGCAGTTTATCGAGCTGGCGGAGCGTCTTGGTTATGCGCAGGATGTGGAAACATATACACAGACCGCAGAGCGGGTTAAAGAAGTGTGCAACACGCAGCTCTGGGACGGCGAGTGGTTTATCAGAGGCATCACGGCAAACGGGAAAAAGATTGGCACGCAGGCGGACGCGGAGGGCAGGGTACATCTGGAGTCCAACGCATGGGCGGTTCTGTCGGGCGCGGCGGATGAGGAGAAGGCGGACAAGGCGCTTGCGGCCATAGACGAATATCTCTATACGCCCTATGGGCTTTTGTTAAACACCCCTTCCTACACGGTGCCGGACGACGATATCGGTTTTGTCACAAGAGTGTATCCGGGCGTGAAGGAGAACGGCGCGATTTTCTCCCACCCGAATCCCTGGGCGTGGGCGGCGGCCTGCATGAGAGGCCGGGGCGATCTGGCGATGAAATTTTACGACGCGCTCTGTCCTTATCATCAGAATGACCGGATTGAGATGAGAGAGTCGGAGCCTTATTCCTACTGTCAGTTTATCATGGGGAAAGATCACAGCGCATACGGCAGGGCAAGACATCCCTTTATGACAGGTTCCGGCGGCTGGTCTTACTTCTCGGCTACCCGGTATATGCTGGGAATCCGGCCGGACTATGACAGCCTGACCGTCGATCCTTGTATTCCGGCGGACTGGAAAGCCTTTGACGCGGTCCGGGTATGGAGGGGAGCGGCGTACGAGATCCGTGTGAGCAACCCCGACGGCGTGATGAAGGGCGTGAAGGAAATCAGAGTGGACGGCGTGACAGTAGAAAAAATAACGCCAATGGAAGCGGGCAGCAGACATACCGTGGAAGTGATCATGGGATAAGGAAAATACGAAGACTGCAGGTATAGACAGGATAAGACAAAAAGGAGGGTATACAATGATTCAATTTGGGACTGGCGGCTGGAGAGCCGTGATCGGTGATGAATTTACGAAGGAGAATATCCAGATTTTATCCAGAGCGATCTGTGATAAGATGCGGGAGGAAAAGGTGGAAAAGGAGGGCATTGTGCTCGGTTATGACAGGCGGTTCCTCTCCAAGGAGGCGATGCAGTGGGCAGCGCAGGTTTTTGCGGCGGAAGGGATCAAGGCAAGCCTCATCAACAAATCGGCGCCCACACCCCTTGTCATGTTCTATGTGATGAAGCACGGATACCACTACGGCATGATGATCACTGCGAGCCACAACCCGGCGGTCTATAACGGTATCAAGGTATTCACCTTCGGCGGACGGGATGCGGATGAGGTGCAGACGGCGGATATCGAGCGTTACATAAACGAAGTGACGGATATTCCCGTGGATGAGATGAATTACGCGGAAGGCATTGAGAAGGGGCTGATCGAGGAGATTTATCCGCTCAACGAATATTTAGACAGCATCATCGACACGGTGGATATGGATCAGATCAAAAAGCGGGGGCTTCGCATCGCGCTCGATCCCATGTACGGGGTGAGCGAGACTTCCCTGAAGACGATTCTGATGACGGCAAGGTGCGAGGTGGAGACCATTCACGAGCGGCACGATACGCTGTTTGGCGGAAAACTTCCGGCGCCCACGGCGGAGACGCTGCGCACCCTGCAGAATTATGTGATTGACAGACGTTGTGATCTGGGGCTTGCCACGGACGGCGACGCGGACCGGATCGGCGTGATCGATGACCAGGGAAATTTCCTGCATCCAAACGATATTTTGGTGCTGCTCTACTATTATCTGGTGAAGTATAAGGGCTGGCACGGTCCGGCAGTGAGAAATATCTGTACCACCCACCTGCTTGACCGGGTGGCGGAGAGTTTCGGGGAGCAGTGTTATGAGGTGCCGGTGGGCTTCAAACACATCTCCGCAAAGATGTTTGCCACGGATGCCATCATCGGCGGCGAGTCTTCGGGCGGCATGGCCGTGAGAGGGCACATTAAGGGAAAGGACGGCATTTACGCTTCCGCGCTTTTGGTGGAGATGATCGCGGTGTCAGGCATGAAGCTGTCGGAGATTATGGAGACGATCCGGAAAGAGTTTGGCGGTATGGCGCTGGAGGAGCGGGATTACCGTTTCAGCCCGCAGAAGAAAGAGGATATCCAAAAGCAGCTTCTTGTGAATAAGGAACTGCCGCAGATTCCCTATGAAGTGGAGAAGGTTTCCTATCTGGACGGCTTGAAGATTTACTTAAAGGACGGCGGTTGGATTTCCGTCAGGTTCTCCGGCACGGAGCCGCTGTTACGCATTTTCTGTGAAATGAAGGAGAAGCAGGATGCGGCAGCGTTCTGCAAGGTGTTTGAGGACTATCTGGAACTGTAAGGAAAGGAGTGCGCAAAACAGATTTATCGGATATAATAGATGCAAATGAAAGAAACAGCAGGAAACGGATTGGCCCGGCGTGATGAAAGCCGGGCCGTCTTAGAAAAAGAGGATGGGACAGCCAATGGATACGGCGGCAGAAAAAGATAGGCAGGCATACAGACGGAAAAAATCACTCAGATGGAGCATGTTAAGGCGGCTCGTGTTTGGGTGGTTTTTGCCGTTGCTTGTCATGATTTGTGTGGTTATTGTACTAATGACGAAAAATGTGCTGGGGCAGGTGGAGCAGACGATTCAGGCATCCGTCGATAAGACGGTTGAAATTATGCAGCTTCAGCTAAAGGACTGCGAGACCGCCTCCAAGAACGCCTCTTATATGGCCATGATTTCAAAATATTACAGGCAGCACTTCGGGGAGAAGGACCGCTCGCAGTTTCGCGACAGCGTGGAAGAGTTTTTAAGGCAGCAGTATGCCTATGACGATAACTGCAGGTCGGCGGAGCTGGTGGTGTTAAATGAGCCGGGAAGCTGTTATTATGCCCTGAACGAGAGCAACGGCGGCACTTATCAGGACATTCGCTTCTTTCGGGAGAAAGCCAGTGAGAAAATATTGGAGGTGGCAAAGACACTGGATACGGGAACCACGCTTGTGGGCGTGGAGGGGAAAATTTATATGGTCAGAAACCTTGTGACCTCCAAATTCGTCCCTTACGCGGTGCTGGCTCTGGAGCTGGATCAGGAGTCGCTGATGAAAAGCTATACGGGAATATGGGGGTATGCCGACGCAGCCCTGTACTGGAACGGGGAACTGCTCGTACCCGGCATAAAGGGGCATGATGAATATCTGGAGCACCGCTACGCGTATATCATGGGTGCGCTCGGGCGGCGGGATGCGGTGTATGAATATAAGGGCGGCGGCTACTCCCACGCGTACCGCAGGATCAAAACCTACGGCGGGACTATGGTGCTTCTGGTCAGTCTGGACAACAGTGTGACCTATGCGGAGCTGGAGGTTATGCAGTATTTTTTCCTGATTCTCTTTCTTTTTATGATACCGCTTGTGGTGCAGATGATACGTTTCTTCCATAACAAGGTGACGGTGCCGCTTGGAGAACTGATTGTTGCGGCGGATGCGGTCAGGGAGGGAAAGCTGGGCGTACAGATTGTGAACGAGGAGGATAACGAGGAGTTTTATCGCATGAAGGAGTCCTTCAACCACATGTCCCAGCAGCTTAAGACCCAGTTTGACAAGATTTATCTGGAGGAGATCGCGCTTAGGGATGCGAGGATTATGGCGCTGCAGTCCCAGATCAATCCGCATTTTTTGAATAATACGCTGGAGATCATCAACTGGGAGGCGCGGCTTAATGGCAACTACAAGGTGAGCGGCATGATCGAAGCCCTATCCACCATGCTGGGAGAGACCATGAACCGGAAGGCGGCGCAGTTTCATTCCGTGGCGGAGGAGATAGCCTACGCGGACGCTTATCTCTATATTATATCCCAGCGCTTCGGGGCGAAATTCCATTGCGAGGAGAAGGTCGACGAGAGGCTGCGCAATGTGCAGGTGCCCAGACTGATTATTCAGCCTATCGTGGAGAACGCGGTGGAGCACGGCATGGATATCACCGAACAGGGCAGGCTGGAGGTCAGACTGTTTGAGCGGGAGGACGGGTATCTTTGCATCGAGGTGGAAGACAACGGACATCTGACAGAGGAGGACAGGAAACGGATTGACAGAATTTTGTCACAGGACATTGAGCCGGAAAAAGAGAAGCGTGTCAGCCTCGGCATTCGTAATGTTGACCAGAGACTTAAGATGATTTACGGGGCGGATTGTGGACTATTTATAGACAGTGACAAAAATGAGCATACAGTCAGTACAATTTTGCTCAAAATGGAAGTGCCAAGCGAACAATAAAAGGCAAAAAAGAACAATCCCAACAATTTTCTGCCGCCCCCTTTCGGCGTATGATAAGTACATAAACAAAACAACAGACAAAGAGATCTGTAAACGAAAGGGAGGATAAGGGTATGAAGAAAAAAAGAATGATGGCAGCGATGCTGGCGGGCGCTATGGTATTATCCATGACTGCATGTGGAAACAGCGGCGGCGCTGAAAAAGCGGCAAGCACAGAAGGGGATGCGGCAAAAGAGGCTCCGGCAGCAGAAGCGGAAGCTCCGGCGGCAGAGGCGGAAGCGCCTGCGGGAGGGTCGGTAGAGCTGGTTGTAACCACCACCTTCGCTGGTGAGGATTCCAACGCACAGAATTATAAGGACGCTGTAAAGGCATGGGAGGCGGAGACGGGCAACTCGGTAGTTGACACTTCCGCAACCGCAGACGAGACCTTCAAGACAAGAGTCGCTACAGACTTTGAGACGGGTTCCGAGCCGGATGTACTGTTCTTTTTCAATGGGGCAGACTCCAACAGCTTCATCGAGGCAGGCAAGGTGGTTTCCATCGACGAGATCCGCGCAGAGTATCCGGATTACGCTTCTAACATGAACGAAGACCTGATCACGGCTTCTCTGGTTGACAACAAGAAATACGCAGTACCGGCTAACGGTTTCTGGGAGGCAATGTTTGTAAACACCGAGATTCTTGAGGCGGCAGGCGTGGCAATGCCCGGCAAGGACTACACCATGGACCAGTTCAAGGCGGATTGCGAGAAGATCAAGGCAGCAGGTTACGCGCCTATCGCGGCAGCTCTCGGCAACATTCCTCATTACTGGTGGGAGTTCGCAATCTTTAACAACCAGTCTCCGGCAACCCATCTGGAGATCCCGGAGAGTGCGGGCGACGAGAACGGTCAGGCTTGGGTACAGGGCATGAACGATATCAAAGAGCTGTATGAGCTGGGATACTTCCCGGAGAATACGCTCTCCGCAACGGACGACGAGACATTCGCAATGTTCACGGAAGGCAAAGCGGCATTCCTGATTGACGGTTCCTGGAAAGTAGGCGGTATCGTGGGCGCATGTCAGGCAGATCCCAGCGACCCGGCAACTCTGGATGCTGAAAAGTTAGATAAGTTTGACGTAACTTATGTACCCGGCAAGGGAGACAGAAAGGCAACCGATCTAGTAGGCGGTCTTTCCTCCGGATACTTTATCACAAGAAAGGCGTGGGACGATCCTGCGAAGAGAGATGCAGCAGTCAGCTTTGTAGAGTATCTGACTTCTGACGAGATGGTTCCCAAGTTTGCACAGCACGGTGCATCTGCACTGAAGAATGCACCTGAGGTTGACGCTTCTGAGTTCAATGTTCTGCAGGTTAAGGCGATGAACATGATGGCAGGCACCACATCCCTGACGGGTGCGGTACAGGATTTGTTTGCAGGCGACTGCCGCGTATCTACCTTCGACGGTATGCCTGAGATCGTGACAGGCAGAGTAGCAGCCGAGGATGCGGTAGCGGAAGGCTTAGAGGCTTATCACAATCAGTAAATCACATAGGGGAGTGTTTGAAGGGGCAGGGGATTACCCTGCCCCTTTTGAAAAAAAGTTTTAGGAAAAGTGTGGAGGTGGCTTATGGGAGCTAATATATATCGCAATAAAAAGCCGGCACTGGCGTTTCTTCTTCCGGCGTTTCTGTTCATGGTGCTGTTTCTCTATTATCCGTTTTTTAAAACAATTATCAACAGTTTTATGCACCTGAAACAGCTTGGCGCGACGGCGACAGAGTTTAACGCGCCCTGGTATACCAACTATGAGGAGATGCTGCACGATCCGCATGTGTGGACCTCCGTAAAAAATACGATCATCATGATGCTTGTCACGCTGGTGGGACAGGTTGGAATCGCCATCATATTGGCGCTTATGGTGGACAATATCGGCAGGGGAAAACAGATTTTCAGAACGCTCTATTTCTTCCCCATCGTGATTTCCGCGACGGCCCTAGGTCTGATGTTTAACCTGATTTTTCTTCGCGACAAAGGTATGGTCAACCAGGTGCTTGAAATGCTCGGCAAGCAGGATTTGACGGACTGGAAGGCGGAAGGGATCGCCCTTGTCACGATGATGGCGCCGGTTATGTGGCAGTATGTGGGATTCTACTTTGTCATCCTTGTTACGGGACTGAACAACATTTCCGACGAGCTGTACGAGGCGGCCACGATCGACGGTGCGACAGCACTGCAGCGGGTGCGCTACATATCCGTTCCGATGCTTCACAATGTGATCTGTACATGCAGTGTACTGGCGGTGACAGGCGCGCTCAAGGTGTTCGATCTGCCGTGGGTAATGTTCCCCAAGGGAATGCCCCTCAAGACGACTTTCCTGACCGGCACATACATGTACTATCAGACGATGGAAACGAAGAACGTGGACTACGGTGCGGCGCTGGCGGTTCTGATCGTGGTGCTGGGCGTGGTGCTCGCCAAGGTTGTCAATGCGATTTTCCGTGAAAAAGATTACTAGGAGGGATAGACTATGACGAAGAAAAAAAAGATGTCACCCGGACTGATCGTGGTGTATGTGATATTGATTATTTGGGCGTTGACGACGGTCTATCCGATACTCTGGGTGATACAGAACGCGTTCAAGGCGAAAAATAAGATTCTGGAGAACTCTTTCGCGCTTCCGCTGGGAGATCTGTTCACGACGGCGAACTTCAGAAAAGCGTTTGATACGACGGATATTTTCGGGGCATATAAGAGCAGCCTGTTTATCTCCACTATGGTGGCGCTGATGGTGGTGCTGCTTGCGGGTATGGGCGCTTACGCCCTTGCCAGATACAGGTTCCGCGGTTCGAACCTAATCAATTCTCTTGTGGTCGGCGCGATGATGTTCCCGGCTTTTGCAACGGTCATCTCGGTATATCAGATGGAGTTCAAATGGGGCATCGCCAGCACGGGAAGCTGGTTCCTCAACATGCTGTCGGTAATCCTGCCGCAGATAGCCGGAAATATGGCTTTTGCGATGGTGGTTCTGACCGGTTATATTAAGGGACTGCCCATAGAGCTGGAGGAGGCGGCCTACATGGAGGGCTGCAACGCGTTTCAGATTTACTTTAAGGTGGTGATGCCTCTGACGAAGCCCTCTTTTGCGACGGTGGCAATCTTCTCCTTCCTCTGGAGCTACAACGATCTGTTTACCCAGTCCTTCTTCCTGAGAAGACCGGATATGTACAGTATCACCATGATGCTCAACAATATCAGCGCCAAGGAGGGAACCGACTACGGTTTGATGGCGGCTGTGGTAGCGCTGATCATCGTTCCCGTCATTATCGTGTACTGTTGTCTGCAGAAGCAGATCATCAAGGGCATGACAGCGGGAGCAGTCAAAGGCTAATGCGAGAAGGACTTCTAGCCACTCGCAGCAGGGGCTGCTTCGCGGAGAAGTTCTAAGTCTCGCATAAGAGAATGCTTGAAAAGAAGCATTCTCTGTGATGGATTGAAATTGTGTATACAGGATAGGATAAAAGAAGGAATAGACAATTGGAAGAAATTTCGGTATCATTAGAATAGTGATACCATGTGGGGGATGGTCATGTACAAAGTGGCAATTATCGATGATGAACCATTGATTGTAGAAGGATTGTCGAAGACAATTGCGTGGGAGAAGTGGAATTGTCAGGTGGCAGGCACCGCAGGAGACGGGAAGGAAGGGATGGAGTTGATCCGCGAAAAGAGGCCGGATATCGTCATTACGGATATCTGTATGCCGAAGATGGACGGACTGAAAATGATCGCGGGTC
>CARUOB010000078.1 GCA_949076555.1 uncultured Lachnospiraceae bacterium
TACCAACTCTGTCTCCATAATCGCACGCACAAGCTCAGGATCGGTACCGTCGACAATCAGCAGGATGCCCTTTTTCAAAAAGTCGTCCTCGATGTCGCTGGCCGCTTCTTCCAAAGACAGGAGTCCTTCTTTACGGGCTACGTTGGAAAGTTCTATGATTTTCTGAATAATCCCGGGCACATTCATGCTGGACGTCTTAAAGATCAATCCCATACTCTTAAGACCCGCTACGAAATCAGGTATCGTATAACTAGCAAAAATACACATGAAGGAACCGCCGAATGTAACCAGAATCGACGGCATATCTATGAATCCAAACACAGTGGAAAAATCTTTTCCCCACACCATACCGAATATCATCAGTCCAAAACATGCTACCAAGCCAATAACCGAAGCTATATCCATATGTACACACCCACTTTTACACTAGTCTGCAAAAATATCCTTTCTATACGATTTTACTAAATTTTTCACTTCTTGTCTACTTTCTTTTACAATTAATTTGCGGCCGGTCGTAAAAGACAAGACGGTATCGGGGGTTTCCTCTACCAACTCCAGCAAATCCGGATTGATCAACACTTTCACGCCGTTAATCTTCGTGACCTCTACCATAGACTTTCCCCTCTGCTAATTTCTATATTATGCAACTCATTTATTTTACCACACATCTACAAAAACTGCAAAAAGAAATTTTACCAATCCTCGCACCATTCGCACAAAAAAGAGGATCTTCCCGCAGTTTCCCGCGGAAAAATCCCCTCTTATTTTATTGAATTAACGCTTCAGATTTACCAGCTCTTCCAGCATGGAGTCTGATGTGGTGATAATACGGCTGTTCGCCTGGAAACCACGCTGTGTGGTGATCATTTCGGTGAACTCGCCTGCCAGATCCACGTTACTCATCTCCAGTACGCCGGACTCCATGGTACCTTCTCCGTCGGAGGTAATGTCTATACCGGTGCCGTCGAACTCGCCGGAGTTTAAGGTCGCCGAGTACAGGTTATTACCTGCCTTTGCAAGACCTGCCGCGTTGGCGAACTTGGTCACCGCAATCTGTCCCAGAAGCTTGGAGAGACCGTTGTCGTAGGAGGCTCTGATCTTACCGTCCTGACCGATCTCCACGCCGATCAGTGCGCCCTCCTTACGGCCGCTGCCAAGGTTGTTCTCGCCGCCGTCGCCGCTATCAAAGGCAATTGTAGACGTCTTGCCGTTGTTGACATTACGGATTGTCGAGAAGTCGATGGACAGGTCACTGAAATGGCCCAGATCCACGTTTGCGCCGGTCAGATCCGTAGTAGAGCCCGCAAAGTTCAGCGTCACCGCATTCTGCTCAGGATCTCCTACATAGCTGAACTTACCGGTTTTGGTATCAAACACCAGAGCGTTACCTGTATAACTCTCCACTCGTGTCACGCTGGCATGGCCATCAGGTGTAATATAATTGATATCGTATTTCATATTGTCGGTGGAGTGCAGGCCGTAAGCCTTCTCCATGATCGTTTCCTTATCCGCAGGATAGTTCAGCGTCACACCAAACTTACCCGTAGCCGCAGTGAAATCGGATTCCTGATTGGTCTTAAACTGCGCCGTAAAGGAAATTGTCACCGCACCCTTGTCATCTACCGAGAGAAGCGGTGCTGCCGGCGTACCACCTGTAGCCAGAGTCACATTGCCGCCCAGCTTACTGAGCACCTCCTGCCAGCCGTCCTTATCAATCGCCGTAGCGGGATTAGTCACATCACTCGGTCCCAACGGTTTCCTGTCGCCATAAGTAATTGTGCCGTCCGCGTTCACCGTCTCAGGCCTGTAGTAATACTGCTTTTCCTTCTCATCGTATGTCAGCCCATACTTTTCCTGTAAGATCGACTTGTCAAGGGTCACGTCTCCCTGCATCGTTACATCGCTATTCGCCGCAAAATTTGGCGTATCTGCAGCGGGCACAGTCACCTTCAGGTTCTCCGCCATAGACATCATGACATTGGTGTCGAAGCCAGTCAGGATCTCTCCGTAATTATAGTTCACTATAAAAGTACCCTCTCCGGGGTTAGCGCCGTCCTTATATGTCACGCTGCCATCATCGGGAAGACCGTATACCTTCGTCTCCTCGATAGACTTATCCTCTCCGAAGGTCGCGATCTGGCTAATATCATTGACATTATAATAATCTTTCAGGGACATGCCGTTGCTGTCCATGATATCGTCAAGCTGCACGTAATAATTGCCGTCCTGACTCAGCGCATGGATACTGAATTGTGCTGTATAGAGGTAGCCCCTTGCATCGTAAAACGATAATGTCCGCACAAGACCCGCCTTGCTGTGGACGTTGGTGTCGTTCTTATCCAGAATACCGCTTACGATTGCTTTGGTCGTCGCCTCCGCGGGCGCCGTCATATTTTCCGCCTTCATGATCTGAAGCGCCTGCACCGGGCCGGACTGAATATTACCGTCCTCATCCAGTCCCCATCCCATCACACGGTAACCGGTACTCGCCATAACGAGGTTTCCGGCGCCGTCAATGGTAAAGGAACCGTCTCTGGTGAAAAAGTTCTGGGAACCGCTGTTTACGATGAAAAAGGACTCGCCCGAAATCATCACGTCCCAAGGGTTATTCGTAGACTGGGCGGAACCCTGTCTCGTGATGGCAGTGTTGATCGCCGCCGTCTTGGCGCCCAAACCGATCTGTCTTGCGTTGATACCGCCTCGTCCCGTGTCCGCGTTGGCGCCGGAAGCCGCCTGCGTTGTCTGGTAGAGCAGGTCGCTGAATATCATGTTCTGTGACTTGTATGCGACCGTGTTTACATTCGCAATGTTGTTACCGATAACATCCATTCTGGTCTGGTGGGTCTTAAGACCCGACACGCCAGAAAAAAGTGATCTCATCATAGTGAAATGACCTCCTTAAACTTGTATGGGGAACCGTCTGTCCTCTCTGTCAGTCGAGGACGCTAAGCCTCCTGTAAGGTCCGGCTTATATAATGACCGCTCCGTCTATGTTTGTGAATACATTCTCATCAGCCTCCGTCTGATCCATCGCCGTGATAACCGTCTGATTCGGCACACTCACGATAAATGCAAGGGAATCTACCATGACCAATGATTCCTTTATCCCCTTCGCCGAGGCTTTTGCTGCTCCCATGTTCAGGCGTTCCACCTGTTCCTCGGTCAGCTCAATATTCCTGTCCGTCAGACGATTTGCCGCATGTTTGGAAAATCTGACTTCCCCGGGCTGTTCCATGCCGTCTGTCTTTTTTGACAGAATATCCTGAAAGCTTATGCCTCCCGACGCAGGCGCTTCGTCCTTGAATCTGCCTGTCTTCAAATATTGATCCTGAAGCTGCTCTATCGAAGGGAAAGAACTGCCTTGAATCTTCATACTCTCTCCTCCCTGAGATCATCGCCCCGCTGTGGCTTACTTATCGTCGCCGTCATCGCCGTCGCCGTCATCGCCATCACCGTCACCGTCACCGTCGTCACCATCACCGCCGTTGTCCTTATCTGCATCAGCGATCGCCACCAGATCTTTCATCTTAGCCGCATACTTCTTCATGGTGTCTACTTCCTCATCCGTCAGGAATTCTTTCTGGTAATCGGTCATCTTATCATACATCTCGCTCAGCTTTTCTACCTTTTCCCTGTCGGCAATCGTCAGATTTTCCATAGCGGGAAGCTTTTTGAGAATATTCAGCCAGTCTGCCGCCAGCTTATATGCCTCTATATAGGTAGGATCAGCTACTGTTGCCAGATCATCCATCGAATAGAGTTCTCCGCGGATAGACAGGTACGCCTTGTTGTTCTCATACGTGACAAAGTCCACGGGGCCCTGTACCTGTGTAAGTCTGCCCTGACTATCCCTCACATTTAAGAGTACCGTCTGTCCTACTAACGCCGACGCCCGGAAAAGATCCATGGATGCGCTCATGTTCTGCATCTGCTCCAGTTCCGAGAATGTCGCATACTGGGAAATATACTCTGTGTTTGAGGTGGGCTCCAGCGGATCCTGATACTTCATCTGTGCCACCAGCAACTGTAAGAAAGCGTCCTTATCCAGCGTATTGCTTGACTTTACGCCCTTTCTTGCTTCCTCGAGGGACGCCGCGGAATTGGATTCCACGAATTTACCGTTTTCTACTCTCTGTACTACGCCCATTCTTTCACTCCTTTCTGAATCATGTTCTTACGGTCTCAGCAGTAAATGCTTCGACCTATACCACACGTTATGCGGTATAATCTACCGTATTGCCGTTTGCCTGCATCATCTCCACAGCGATCCGCTCCGAATCGTCGAGTGCCTCCAGACCTTCCTCCTCCATCATGTCGAGGTTTAAGTTGATCCTTCTTGCGCTCTTCTTCGCGCCCTCGTTCTGGCGGTCGGCCTCGTCCTGCTGGCTGCCGAACTGCTCGCCGTAAGCGTGGTTTGATACTGTGACTTCCACGGCATTCACCTTGATCCCCTGCTCTTCAAACTGTTCCTTGAGCTGGATCATCTGGGTTTCCAGAACCGTCTTCACCGTCTCGTTCTGTGCCGTAAACTGTGCGGTGATAACACCGTCCTTCGCCGCGATCTGTACATGTACCGTACCCAGACTTGCGGGATGTAACTGCATTTCCATCTCCTGCATCTCGGGCTTGATATTAAACTTCATGTACTCCACGATCTGATCCATGATCTGATTCGTCTCAGGCTGTGTGTATACCGGCCGCTCCACCGGCGCTTCCACCTCGTTCATACGTCCTGTTAGATTCTGTAAGAAAGCGTTGCCCGCATTGTTTCCTGCCGCGTGCTCCTCTCCCTTATGTCCCGAATCGTCCATACTCTCCTTCTTTAAAACAGGAGTGGTCTCAGGCTTTCCTGTGTCCGTGACCTGCTCGCTGACATGTTTCTCGCCGCTGGCATCGTCAACCGTCACCTTGATCTGTACGGTGCCGCCATCTTTCTGTACGGATACCGCATAATCTTTCATGCCCTCCACGCTGACCTCAGGCTCCTCTGTCATCGGATTTTCTGCCTCCGGCATGGTAAGCACAGGCTCCTGCGTCTCCGCGGGCGCTTTCTCCTCTGTGTTTATCTGCGCCATCAGCGCTTCAAGCTCTTCCGCGCTCAGTCCCAATTCCTCCTGCAGCGTCGCAAGCGTCTCGTTCACCGTCTGGAAAAGCTCCTGCAAATTGCCGTAGAGTGTCTCGTCCGTGACCAGTGCCAGCTCATCCGTATTGCCTGTCAAATTTAATAACAGTTGTTTCAGATTTTCCGGATCAAAGAGATCCACCGCTGTAAGTCCTAAAATTTCCATGGCCTCTTCCACCTTTTCCAGTGGAATATCCATCACATCGACGATCTCACCGACAATCTCTTCAGCCGCCTTCTCCACAGTCTCCTGCGTTTCGGCATCCTGTGTCTGCACATCCTTCGTCCCTTCGGTCGTCTTGCCCTCGCTGCCGTCCTGCTTGGCTGCGCTCTGCGTATCGTCCGTGACCGCATCCTCAGGCTGCTTCGCGTCGGCTGTCTGATCCGCGCTTTCCTGCTCGTTCACGTCCTTCGGCTGCACAGTCTCCTGCGCGCTCTCCAGGCTCTCAGTTACCGCCTGCTTCGGCGCTGTCGCCGCCGCTGAACTGCCCGCCTGCGTTTTCTGCAGCCCGGCAAGCTGATCGCTCATTTTGTTCATGAGCTTATCAAAGCGCTCCTGCACGACTTCCTCCGGCTTCACAGATGTCTGACTTCCCTGCACTGTCCCAAAGGGCGACAGGGCGTTTACATTGTTTACCGTCATTTCTTGCTCTTTCCTCCTTTCTTAAATTTTCAAGGTACTAACATATATATATCACATGCGGCGGATGACCCGCTACATGGTATATATCGGTATTTTACCGCAGGATATCAAGCGGTTTTTGGCAGATATCATGAGAATTATTCGTCGGGGTCCATAATTCTGGTGATTCTGGCCGCCGTCTCGGCATCCATCACGCCCAGAATGCTTCCCCTGTCAGCCGGTTTCATTTGGCCCAGTATCTTGGCCGCCAGATCCAGATCGTCGGTCATCGCCTCAAAAATGGACGCCGCCTGCGCAGGCTCCATCTCCGCGTACGCCTGAGCGTAATCCTGAATCCTTTCGTCCGCCTCCAACTGCTGAACCACCTGCTTATACAAATACTCCGCCGCGACGGGATCTATGTTCTGGTAATACTTCTGATATTCTTCCGCCCCCGGCCCGTTCTCGGCGTAGACTACTTCCTCGTAAAATTCTGTCTTAATGCGCTCAAACTCTACCTGCGCATCCTCGAAAGTCTGCAGCCGCTCGATCTCCGCCCGAAGCTCCGTCAGTTCCTCGGAATCTACCGTGCTGGCCGCCTGGGCATCTTCCAGCTCCAGTTCCAGCTCCTTGATATAATCCACCGCTTCGCGCAGACTCGTATAGCCGCCGTATGACTCCTTATCATCAGTGGTGATCGTGGCATCCGCCGGCAAAATCTTATTGACCACCGGCACATCCTTAAGCACCGGAGCCAGCACCCCGGAACCGAAACCGCCCACGTCCAGTTTGATTAAGAGGCAGAGAATCGCCACCCAGATAATTACGATAACAACTGTTACCAGAAAAACGGAAACACCGCCGCCCTCGTCGTCGTCAAGCTGCGCCTCCTGCTCGGAAATTTCCTTGGCACGCTGCTTAGCTTCCTTTTTCTGGGCCTTCCGGTCCGCTTTGATCTTACTCCGCTCTTCCTTTAATCTCTTTTTTTCCGCTTTTTTATCAATGGGGGGTTCCATACCCATGTTCGTCGCTTCAACTGCCATTCCCATTTTCCTTTCCACGCTGCCCGTAGGTATAGCTCGTCAGTTCGTCTACCACCTTAAACTCGGCCGCCTTTTCTTCTTCCAGAAATTGAATCAGAGCCTTCTCTTTGAGCTTCTCGTGCATCTTGCGCTCCTGCATGATCTCCGTCAGCTTCTCCCGCGCTCTCTCAAGCGCCTCCTCCGCCTTCGACACCTCGAGTTTTTGCACCGCGATCAGTTCATCCATGATAAGCACGGCGTTTCTATTGTCACGCAGGTCGTTCACGTGAAGGGCTTCCTCCCGCATCCGCCTGCCTTCTTCGAGATAGGCCTCCTTCCGGTCAATCAGCGTTTGAAGCTTCTCAAGCTCCTCATTCAACCGCATCTGCGCCCGGCCAACCTCCATCTTTGCCTGCGTCTCGAGCTGATACTTGATATTCAGAATGCTCTGCATCCTGTATCTGAATTTCGCCATGGCAGGTCACCTAATCTTCCGCTTCCGCGAAAAGCTCCCGCAGCATACCCACGGCTTCCTCATAGTCATATTTTGAATCCACATCCTGCATCAGAAAATCGTTCACTGCCTCGATCTTCGCAATGGCGTAGTCGATGTTTCTGTTGCTTCCGCTCTTATAAGCGCCAATGTTAATCAGATCTTCCGCCTCATTGTATGTGGCAAGCACATTTTTAAGATTGCCCGCGAGCTTCTTATGCTCCTTATCTACAATCTGGCTCATACATCTGGAAATACTCTGCAATACGTCGATCGCCGGATAATGATTCTGATGCGCCAGCTTTCTGTTTAACATGATGTGGCCGTCCAGAATACTTCTGGCTGTATCCGTGATCGGTTCGTTCATGTCGTCGCCGTCCACCAGCACCGTGTACAGCCCGGTGATCGAACCCTTCGCCGCACAGCCCGCCCGCTCCAAAAGCCGCGGCATCTCCGAGTAAACGCTGGGGGGATAGCCCCTTGATACCGGCGGTTCCCCGCTGGCCAGCCCGATCTCTCTTTGTGCCATGGAAAAACGGGTCAGGGAGTCCATCATCAAAAGCACGTCTCTGCCCTGATCCCTGAAATATTCAGCGATCGCACAGGCGGTTTTAGCCGCCTTGTTTCTCTCAAGAGCCGATCTGTCCGAAGTGGCCACCACCACCACGGAACGGCGCATACCTTCCTCGCCAAGGTCGCGTTCCACAAACTCACGCACCTCTCTGCCGCGCTCTCCGATCAGGGCAATCACATTGATATCCGCCTTTGTATTTCGTGCAAACATGCCCATCAGCGTGGACTTCCCCACACCGGAGCCGGCAAAAATACCGATACGCTGTCCCTTGCCCACCGTCATCAGCCCGTCTATGGCCTTCACGCCAAGCGGCAGAACATCCGAAATAATCTTCCGGCTCATGGCGTCGGGCGGCTGCGCTTCTACACTGTAAGGCACACCCGGCATATATTCGCCGTCAATCCTTCCGAGACCGTCTAACACCTTGCCCAAGAGCTCGTCGCTCACCGGCACCGTCAGCGGATTTCCCGTGTTCTCCACGATACAGCCCAACCCGATTCCTTCCGTGTTGTCGCAGGGCATCAGGATCGTCTTTCGCTCCTTAAAGCCCACCACCTCCGCCGTGATCGGCGGATATTCCTCTCCCACGGGATAGATAATACACAGGTCTCCCAGCTTCGCCTCCGGTCCCGCCGACTCGATGGTAAGCCCTACCACATTCTCCACTCTGCCCTTTTTCTTAAAAAAGGTGTCGTCCATTATGCTGCTATATTTATAGTAATTGATTGCTGTATTCATCCGATGCTTCTTTCTGCCGCAGGCTTAAGCCTTTTCATAGGATAACACTCGTAATTTTTTCGTAAGTTCCTCAAGCTGCGTACCTACGCCGCAGTCAAAAATGCCGCCATCCGTCTCGATCAGGCAGTCTCCCTTGCCAAGCGCAATGTCCTCGATGATCTCAATCAGTCCTCTGCCCGCCACAGCACCCTCCACAAGAGCCTGCTTCTGCATATTAACATGAGGATAATCCTCCGCCGAAACATGCACAATAAAAGTTCTGCTGCTCTCCACCTTCCGCAGTGTGGAATCAATCAAATGCACCAGAATATCCCTGTTATCCATCAGGTCTACGCCGAAAATATGGCTGTACACATCCGTGATGGTTTCAATAAACCGCGGCTCCAGGTCTTCCAGAAGCTCGTCAAACTCTGCCTCGAGCTGCCTCTTTTTCTCAGCCAGCTCTTGCTTCATGCCATCCACCTCGGACAGACCTCTCGCGTAGCCCTCGTCGTAGCCCTGCCTTGTGCCTTCCTCAACGGCGTTCGCCCGCGCGATATCCGCGTCGCGTCTTGCCTGCGCCGCGATCTCGAGAGCCTGCGCTCTGGCTTCCGCTATAATGCGCTCGGCCTCCTCTTCGGCTTCCGCCTGTATCTGGGCCAAATCCGGCCCCGCCACATCACCGGCCTTAATTACGCTGCCGCCGCCCTCGCCGTCCGTAAAGAGAGCATCCAGCTCCTCTCCTTCGATACCGCTCACAAACTCCGGCTCACCCTCGCCGCCTTCCTCGTCAAAAGCAGGCATCGCGGCCGCATTCGCTCTGCGGAGATTCTCCCACTCCTCGATGCGCTCGGCCACAATGCTGTTGCTGTCTATCACACACTTCTCTTCACCGTCCACTCTGACCCAGCCGGCTTTATATAAATTCCTCTGTTTCATCTTAAACAATGATCTCGTCACCTCCGCCTCTGGAGATAACAATTTCCGCAGCATCCTCCAGCTTCCGGA
>CARUOB010000079.1 GCA_949076555.1 uncultured Lachnospiraceae bacterium
ATTCCCAAAAGTCTGCTTGCGCAGCACCGGGAAGGTTTGATTTTGGGGAGCGCCTGCGAGGCGGGGGAGCTTTACCGGGCGCTTCTGGAAAAAAAATCCGATGCGGAGATCGCGAGGATTGTGAATTTTTATGACTATCTGGAAATCCAGCCTCTTGGCAACAACCGGTTTATGATTGAGTCGGAGCGTGTGCCGGAAGTCACGTCCATGGAGGATATCATGGAGATCAACAGGCAGATCGTGCATCTGGGAGAGCAGTTTCACAAGCCTGTGGCCGCCACCTGTGACGTGCATTTTCTGAATCCAGAGGACGAGATTTACCGCCGCATCATCATGGCGGGTCAGGGTTTTCCGGATGCGGACAACCAGGCGCCGCTGTATTTTCGCACGACGGAGGAGATGCTGGAGGAATTTGCGTATCTTGGCAGCGATAAGGCGGAGGAGGTGGTCATTACCAACACCAATCTGATCGCGGATATGATTGAGGTCATGTCTCCGGTGCGTCCGGATAAGTGTCCGCCGGTCATAGCGGACAGTGATAAGCAGCTCACGGACATCTGCTATAATAAGGCTCACGAGCTGTACGGGGAAACGCTGCCGCAGATTGTGGAAGACAGGCTGAAAAAGGAACTGCACTCTATTATTTCCAACGGGTTCGCCGTGATGTACATCATCGCGCAGAAATTGGTGTGGAAATCCGTGGAGGACGGCTATCTGGTGGGGTCGAGAGGTTCCGTGGGAAGTTCTTTTGTGGCGAATATGGCGGGAATCACGGAGGTAAATTCGTTAAGCCCCCATTATCTGTGCCCGAAATGCCATTATTATGATTTTGATTCCGAGGAAGTGAAAGCCTACGGCGGCGGCGCGGGGTGCGATATGCCGGATAAGAACTGTCCGGAGTGCGGGACGCCTCTGCGAAAGGAAGGGTTCGACATTCCTTTCGAGACATTCCTTGGCTTTAAAGGGGATAAAGAGCCGGATATCGACCTGAATTTCTCCGGCGAGTACCAGAGTAAGGCGCATAAATACACGGAGGTGATTTTTGGCAGCGGGCAGACTTACCGGGCCGGCACCATCGGCACGCTGGCGGACAAGACGGCCTTTGGCTATGTGAAAAACTACTACGAGGAGCGGGGCAGACATAAGCGCGTCTGCGAGATCAACCGCATTGTGACAGGCTGCACCGGCATCCGCAGGAGCACCGGACAGCATCCCGGCGGCATTGTGGTTCTGCCTGTGGGGGAGGACATCAACTCCTTCACCCCGGTACAGCATCCCGCAAACGATATGACTACGGATATCGTCACCACCCATTTTGACTATCACTCCATCGACCACAACCTGTTAAAACTCGATATTCTGGGACACGATGATCCTACCATGATCCGTATGCTGCAGGATTTGACGGGGATTGACCCGACGACGATTCCGCTGGACGACAAAGGGGTCATGTCGCTTTTTCAGGACACGTCCGCGCTTGGTGTCACGCCGGAACAGATCGGCGGCTGTAAGCTGGGGTGTCTTGGCATACCGGAGTTCGGCACGGAGTTTGTTATTCAGATGGTAATCGATGCCAAGCCCAAGTGCTTCACGGATCTGGTACGGATTTCCGGCCTTTCCCACGGCACGGACGTGTGGCTTGGCAACGCACAGACGTTGATCGAGGAGGGGCTGGCGACCATTTCCACAGCCATCTGCTGTCGTGACGACATTATGATTTATCTGATGCAGCAGGGGGTGGAGCCGTCCTTATCCTTCACCATCATGGAGAGCGTGCGTAAGGGCAAGGGACTGAAGGACGAGTGGATTGATGCGATGAAGGCACAGGGCGTGCCGGACTGGTATATCGGCTCCTGCAAGAAGATCAAATATATGTTTCCTAAGGCGCATGCGGCGGCTTATGTTATGATGGCGTGGCGCATCGCCTACTGCAAGATCAATTATCCGCTCGCATACTACGCGGCGTATTTCAGCATCCGTGCGTCGGCCTTTTCCTATGAGATCATGTGTCAGGGGCAGGCCCATCTGGAGCGGGTGATGGAGGACTACAGGCGAAGAAGCGACGAGCTTTCCAAGAAGGAACAGGACACCCAGAAGGATATGAAGATCGTGCAGGAGATGTATGCGAGAGGATTTGATTTTGTGCCCATTGATATCTTTACGGCGCAGTCGAGACTGTTCCAGATCGTGGACGGAAAGCTGATGCCGTCCTTAAACAGCATTGACGGTCTGGGGGAGAAGGCGGCGGACGCCATCGTGGAGGCGGCAAAGGACGGCCCGTTTTTGAGCAAGGATGATTTCTGGGAGCGGACGAGGGTTTCCAAATCGGTGACTGACTTGATGAGCCGTCTTGGCCTGCTGGGGAATATCCCCGAGTCCAACCAGATCAGTATATTTGATTTAGTTTGACAGACAGAGGAAGCGCAGAGAGGGTGCAGAGTAGAATTTTGAAAAAATATTTAGAAAAAATGAAAAAAGTACTTGCAATCTTTCAAAAAATATAATAGAATAATCAAGTGCCAAACAGATGGCTCGTTGGTCAAGCGGTTAAGACGCCGCCCTCTCACGGCGGAAACAGGGGTTCGATTCCCCTACGAGCTGTTGACTGTTTTAGAACAGCCCAACCCTAAAGGATGCCGGAAACCTTGTGAATAAGGTTTGCGGTGTTTTTTATTGTCAAAAAGGCTGATTGAACAGAATAAAGAAGCTTATGAGGTGTTGGCAAAATGATTCGGCTGATCATACCACTCGTTATAGGTGTCCATCAAATGGGGGATAAGGGAGAACATAAATTGAGCGCCGTTGCGACGGCGCTCGCTTTGTTTTTGTTAAGCCAATTTTGCTTTGACTTTCCGCATATCCGATTCAAGCATACCAACCCGGAGCGCAAGCATTTCTATATCAGAATTAGGGTTTATTGCTTCATGGAGGTTTCGGGTGCGACTGAAATGCTCCTCAGCCACCTGCGTCAAATTGTCTATCCTCCCGTCCAAAATAGAAACTGTTGTTTTGACTTCTTTCATCTCAGAAAGAAGTAGATCCAGCTTTTGACTGTCTGTCATATCAGATCTCCTTTCGTGAATAGGATGACAGCACAAACATTATGTCGTTTTGAATAATATCAATGGTTCTCTCCGGTAGCTTGAGTATAGCACAGGAGAGAAGGAATGTCTATGTAATTTTCGGAGAAAATGGAAGAAAAGTATTACAAAATTTCGTTTGTTTTACGCGCAGAGACGACGCGAACAAGCTGGCGTAAAAAGCGTCCGCACAATATACAAAAGGGTACAAATATAGTATATTATAAAGAAAGTGACAGGCGGTTCATCCGATAGGGGGAGCATATGACATTACGGGAAGACGTAGAGCAGATTGTTAAGAAGTCCATACAGGCAGTGCTGCCTGACGAGGCGGTGCGGAAGGCTTTGACGGGAAGAAAATTCGGGCGGGGAAAACTTTATATGGTGTCGGTGGGAAAAGCGGGCTGGCAGATGGCGAAGACAGCGGCGGATATTCTGGGAGACAGGCTGGAAGCGGGATTGGTTGTGACGAAGTATGGCCATGTGAAAGGTGACATTCCACGGACAAAGTGTTTCGAGGCAGGCCATCCGGTGCCGGACGAAAACTCCTTTTTGGCGGCGCAGGCGGCTCTTGCGCAGGCGGAAAAGGCCGGGGCGGAGGATGAGGTGGTGTTCCTGCTTTCCGGGGGCGGGTCGGCGCTGTTTGAGAAACCGTTGTTGAGCGGAGAGGAGCTTAGGGATATTACAGAGCAGCTCTTGGCCTGCGGCGCGGATATTGTGGAAATGAATACGATCCGCAAGCGGCTTTCGGCGGTGAAGGGCGGGCGGTTTGCCCTTGCCTGTGAACCGGCCCGGGTGTTCAGTATTGTGCTGAGCGATATTTTGGGCGATCCGCTGGACATGATCGCCTCCGGCCCGGCGTACCCGGATGCCTCTACCTGCGAGGAGGCGGTGCGGATAGCGGAGAAATACAGGCTGCATCTTACGGATGAGGCGTGGGCGCTTTTGAAAAAGGAAACGCCGAAGACGCTTTCCAACGTGGAGACACAGATTACGGGCAGTGTGTCGGGGCTGTGCCGGGCGGCAGCGCGTGTTTGCGGGGAAATTGGGTATGAGCCGGTTATTTTGACGGATAGGCTGAGCTGTGAGGCGAGGGAGGCCGGCAGGTTTATGGGAGCCATAGCAAAGACTTGGCAGCATACGGAAAAGAGTCTGGCTTTCCTGGCGGGCGGGGAGACGGTGGTGCGGCTGAGCGGGAAGGGAAAAGGCGGAAGGAATCAGGAACTTGCGCTGGCCGCGGCAAGGGAAATTGCGGGGCTTACAGGCACGGCGGTGTTCAGTTTCGGGAGCGACGGCACGGATGGGCCTACCGATGCGGCAGGCGGTTATTGCGACGGGCACACGGCGGAGGCACTGGCTGCGGCAGGGGTATCTATTTATGACGTGCTGCAGGACAACGATTCCTATCACGCGCTCAAAAGGACAGGTGGACTTCTTGTCACGGGCGCGACGGGCACCAATGTGAATGATGTGGCGGTAGCGCTGATCAGACGTTGAGGAGGGAAAGCGGCAGATAGCAATACATCGGAGCGGGAGCTGAAGACGATTATAACGGGGAAAGGGAAAAGAAGATGGTGATTTTGCGTACATTATTGGAGAACAATCTCTCGCGGAACAGGGCGCTTGTGGCGGAACACGGGCTGTCCTTTCTGGTGGAGACGGATGATAAAAAGATTTTGTTTGACTGCAGCGCGGGGAAGGCGGCGCGCAAGAACGCGGAGAAGATGCATGTGTCTTTAACGGATGTGGATTATGTGATTTTGAGCCACAGCCACTACGATCATGCGGCCGGTTATCCGGATATGGTGTCCTGCGGTGTGCATGCGCCGCTTGTGACGGGGGTGCGGTTCTTTGAGGAAAAATATGCCCGCGACGGCGAAAAATACACCTATCTGGGTTGCGGCTTCGGTCCGGAATTTCTGGAAAAGAATAAGATAAGGCATCTTGTCTGTGAGAAGACGCTTACACTCTTTAAAGGCTGTCATGTAATGGGAGGTTTTGAGAGAAAACACACGTTTGAGAAACCGCCCGCCCGCTTTGTACGGCAGACGGCGGACGGTATGGTGGCGGACGATTTTCCGGACGAGGTCTGTCTGGTGATCGAAGAGAAAAAGGGGCTGATCGTGATAGCGGGATGCAGCCATCCGGGCATCTTAAATATGATTGAGAGTGTGAAAGAATGTTTCGGCCGACCGGTGTATGCGGTCTTTGGCGGTTCTCATCTGGTGGAGGCAGACGAGGCGAGGCTTGCGGAAACCATGAAAATATTCAGAGAAATGGGAATTGGCATGGCGGGCTTTAACCACTGCACCGGAGATGTGGCGCAGGAGAGGATGGGGACCGGCGGCAGCGGTACGGCTTATACTCATCTGAAGACGGGGGACTGTATGTTTCTTTCCTGATGCCGTCCGGTTCAGCGCGGCGCGTCCGCCTCCTCCGGCAGAATAGCCGTGATCAGATAGAAGGGCAGGCAGAGCACCAGAAAATAGACATAGCGAAACTCCGTGGCCACGGGCGTGGCGACGAGCACGGACAGAAGCAGGGACAGTCCCGGCAGATAGCAGATCAGCCTATGATAGTCCCGGCGGATGACGGTGACGCTGATGCTGAAAAGAAGAACCCAGCAGGCCACGCCCATGCTCCAGAGTGTGCCGTAGATGGGAACCATACTGCCCAGCTTGACGGCGATCTCTTTGGCCTTGATAACTAACGGGCCGCCGATCAGCGGGGTGTGCGATACGCCCAGATCCGTGGCGCTGACGCCCTCCGCCTCCGCCACCAGATAGAAAGAGTCCGGATACCAGTAACCGTAGGTCTGGTCTATGTAGGCGGTCAGGTAGTCTCCCGGGTAGCGCAGACCTAAATCGATCCAGAGTTTCAGGAACTCTTTTTTGTGCGCCACCAGATAGTCCTGATTGCCCGCCCGGACAAGCTCCTTGATGTTATCCGCAAAGATGGGGTTGTAGAGGTCACGGATATAGGTCAGGTCCACCACCTGTTCTATCAGGGTGAGTTCCTCTTCGGAGAGGTATCTGTCATTACAAATAACAGCCGTAATTTGCTGCATGGGGATGCTGACAGATTCGATGAAATCAGGCTGCTGTACATGAAAAGCGTTCATAACCGGGTATTTGACGATTATGGACAGAAGGAGCGCGGCGAAAAGCGGCGGGTAGACGGCCTTTGCCTTGTGACGGAAACCGAACAGCAGAAAGGGCAGGGCCAGAAGAAAGGCGTACCACCCGTTTGAGCGGAAGAGACATATCATAACGCTTGATATCATAAAAATCGAAAGATTTTTGGCACAGACATTGTTCTGCACGGATAAGCGGAAAATGGCGCAGCTGAAAAGAAGCACGGCTGCCGCGAAGGGAATATCTTTCCAGACCGTGACGGAAAAAACCGCATGGTAGGGGATCAGGGCGTAGAAGGCCATGATCATCAGCAGGACGAAAGGCCGGATTTTGTGGGAGCGCAGCGTGGAAATAAAATAAGCGACGCTGCCCGCAAGCAGGCACATCTGGAAAAAGGTGTAGACGGATACGGCGATCACCATGTTTTTTGTGAGCGCATAGCCGATGTGATAAAACAGGCCGAAAACCAGCGTGTGAACCCAGGGGTGATGGTTGGACCAGGGAATCACGCCCAAAATCTGTTCGAACTGGTTGATGCTGTCGGGAGTCATGATGCCCGGATACTGATAGAGATAGTAAGGGAGCCAGCAGAACAGGCAGCAGAGGAAAGCGCAGAGCGCCGTATGGCTGCGGATGAAATTTGCGAACGCCGAAAAGCAGGCGGAAACATGCGGACGGCGGCCTTCGTAGGTGTAAGGCACATCCTGATAGCGGGTGAGCAGAACGCGGTACAGTCGTTTCCGGTCGCAGGCATAGGAATATAAAAAGTGCAGCAGATAGTAAAACAGGCAAACAAAGCCCATAAAGATAACGGCCAAAATACCGAAACGGTAGAGGCGGCTCGTGAGCAGTTCTATATAATGGGGATAGTCTACCAGCATATACAGAGTAGTAAAAACGACTGCGGTAAGCAGAGCCACGCGGTTGGAAACATGCAAAAGATCCATCCGGCGGTTCACGTGCCGGTAGAAGAAAAATACCAGCAGATAGAAGACGAAGGTAAGAATATTACCAGGTTCCATGCGGGACGCTTTCATCAGCGCCCAGGTTGTGACAAAGCTCTGGAACAGGTGCAGCAGTAAAAGACGGTCCAATTTCTCGGTCATGGCTTTTTCCCCCATCATTGAAAACTAATTATAGAGTAAAGGATATCCGCCGCCCTGTCAAATGCGGAAGGCAAACATCGTAGCTAAATGGCGGGACCAAATGGCGGGAGCGTGAAAAATGCTTGCAATGGAGGAAGAAGGGTGCTATAATACAGAAGAATTATGAATAGTTACTGAGATAAAGAGTGGACTTGCGAGTCCGCTCTTTTCCGTGCAGGAGTGTAGTGTAAAAAATCACACTCCGGAATGGAGAGGGTCATGTCAAAACGAGAGACATACGAAGAGAAGACAGAGCAGCTTTTGTCTCCCATTGTGGAGCAGTATGGTGTGGAAATTTATGATGTGGAGTATGTGAAGGAGGGGAAAGACTACTATCTGCGGGCCTATATCGACAAGGCGGATGGGGTAAACATCCAGGACTGTGAGAATGTGAGCCGCGCCCTGTCCGATGCGCTCGATGAACAGGACTTTATACCGGACGCTTATATTCTGGAAGTCAGCAGCCCCGGACTTGGCCGGGTCTTGAAGAAGGACCGGCACATGGAGCGGAGTCTCGGAGAGGCGGTGGAACTGAAAGCCTATAAGCCCATAGACGGGGAGAAAGAATTTTCCGGGATTTTACAGGCGTTTGACGATCGGACTGTCACCATTTTACAGGACGGCGCCGCGCGTACATTTGAAAGAGCTGATATCGCAACGGTCAGATTGGCATTGGATATTTAAACATTTGCTTATTTTACAGGAAACATAGGAGGACAATAGGAGGACGATGGAAAATGAATAAGGAGTTAATGGAGGCGCTGGAAATTCTGGAGAGGGAAAAGGAGATCAGCAAAGAAACCCTCTTTGAGGCGATAGAAAATTCGCTTATTACCGCATACAAGAATCATTTTGGCAAGGCGGATAACGTGAAAGTGGAAATCGACAGAGAGACATGCGATTACTACTGTTATGCGGAGAAGGAGGTCACCGCGGAAGTGGAAGATCCGGTGATGCAGATATCTTTCGAGGAAGCGAAGGAGATTGACCCGGCCGCGAAGGAAGGCGATATCGTCCGTGTGGAGATCCGCTCCAAGGAGTTTGGCCGTATTGCCACCCAGAATGCCAAGAGCGTGATCCTGCAGAAAATCCGTGAGGAGGAGAGAAGCGTTATCTACAACCAGTATTTTGAGAAGGAGAAGGATGTAGTGACGGGCATTGTCCAGCGTTACATGGGCAAGAACATTTCCATCAATCTGGGCAAGGCGGACGCGATCTTAAATGAGAACGAGCAGGTGCGCACCGAGCATTTCCGCCCTACGGAGAGAATCAAGGTCTACATTCTGGAGGTGAGAAACACACCCAAGGGACCGCGGATTCTGGTGAGCCGCACGCACCCGGAGCTGGTGAAACGTCTTTTTGAGTCCGAGGTGACGGAGATCAAGGACGGCACGGTGGAAATCATGAGCATTGCCAGAGAGGCGGGAAGCCGCACGAAGATCGCGGTGCGTTCCAACAATCCAAACGTGGACGCGGTGGGCGCCTGTGTGGGCATCAACGGCGCGCGGGTGAACTCCATTGTGGATGAGCTTTGCGGGGAGAAGATCGACATCGTAAACTGGGATGAGAACCCGGGCAACCTGATCCAGAACGCGCTGTCTCCGGCCAAGATCGTGGCGGTATTCGCCGATCCCGACGAGAAGACGGCCAAGGTGGTGGTGCCGGATTACCAGCTTTCCCTTGCCATCGGTAAGGAGGGGCAGAACGCCAGACTGGCGGCCAGACTGACCGGGTATAAGATCGACATCAAGAGCGAGACGCAGGCCAAGGACGCGCCCGGTTTCCGCTATGAGGATTATGTCTACGACGATGAGGAGTACGACGAAGAGGCGTACAGCGAGGAAGGATACGACGAAGAGAATTACGATGGAGAGAACTACGACGGAGCGTACGGGGAAGAGGCGTACACCGAAGAGTAACGTGAGAAGTGAGGGACGGTATGGCGAAAAAAGTATCCCTGCGCCAGTGTGTGGGCTGCGGAGAAATGAAGGATAAGAAAGTGATGATGCGGGTGTTAAAGAGTGCGGAAGGGGATGTTTCCCTGGATATGACCGGGAGAAAGAACGGTCGGGGCGCTTACCTTTGTAAGAACGCGGAGTGCCTGTCGAAAACCAGAAGGAACAAGGGACTGGAACGGTCCTTCAAGATGCGCATACCGGA
>CARUOB010000080.1 GCA_949076555.1 uncultured Lachnospiraceae bacterium
GGAATATACGGAGACTGCGTTTCGGGACTATGAACCGGGCGATGTCTTTCTGGTGGGTGGCAAGGAGTATGTGTTGAGTGAGGATAAGAAGTTAGATCTTCCCTATGGTGCAGACATCTACGACATGAAATGGCCGCCGCGAAAACAGGCTAAGATGTAATTTGAGAAAGCTCTTAAAAGAGCAGTCTGAGGAGCGGCTGGCAAAGAAAACGTATCGGAAAGAGCAGTTAGAAGAAAAGGAAAGGAAGGAGGAATTTCCCGTATTTCGTTGGCGGCGGATTCATGGAACAGCCGATGAATCCGCCGCCTCGATTTCCTCTTGGCGTCAGCCAATCCATCCTTTCACGATCAGGAAGAGCAGAAGAACCGGAAGGACAAAGGTCACATAGATACGGATTGCCTTTGGCATTTTCAAGCCCTCCCCGGTATTGGTCTCTTTCAGGTAATTCTCAAATCCCCAGCCGTACCGGGTCACGCAGAAGAGCAGATAGATGAGCGAGCCCATCGGCAGCAGGATGTTGCTGACGATAAAATCTTCCAGATCAAGAACGGTACTTCCCTCGCCAAGCGGCTGAAATGCCGACCAGATATTAAAGCCCAGCACACAGGGCAGGGACAGGACGGTGAGCGCGACGAGGTTGATCAGACAGGATTTTTTCCTGCTCCAGTGAAACAGATCCATCCCACAGGATATGATGTTCTCAAATACGGCAAGAATTGTGGAGAACGCGGCGAACGTCATAAAGACGAAGAACAGCGTTCCCCATAACCGTCCGCCTGCCATATTGTTAAAAATATTCGGCAACGTGATAAAGATCAGGCTGGGACCCATATCCGGGCTGATATCGAAGGCAAAGCAGGTCGGAAATATGATGAGTCCCGACACAAGCGCTACAAAAGTATCCAGTATGGCGATATTTACCGATTCACCGAGTAAAGAACGGCTCTTGTCAATATAGCTTCCGAATATGGCCATGGAACCGATGCCGAGACTCAGCGTAAAGAACGCCTGATTCATGGCTGCGGTGACTGTCTCAAAAATGCCAACATCGAGCATTCTCTGTACGTCGGGCAGGAGATAAAAATGCAGACCCTCCGTGCCGCCCGGCAGCGTCATGCCGCGAACAGCCAGCACCACCATAATGAGAAGGAGCAGCGTCATCATAATCTTTGTAATTTTCTCAACACCCTGCTGCAGGCCGAGAGAACAGACGAGAATACCGGCAGCCACGATGATGACCATAACCGTAGTCAGCACTTGGGGGCTTTCCAGCATCCCCTGAAACATGTCCGCCACCTGAGAAGTGTCTTTTCCGGTAAACTGGCCCGTGAGCATCTGATAAAAATAATACAGCATCCAGCCTGCCACGGTAGTGTAGAACATCATCAGGATGTAATTGCCCGCCATGCCAAGGTATCCGTGCAGATGCCATTTATGCCCGGGCTTTTCCAGTTCCGTGAAACTTTTGATGACACTTTTTCTGCTGGCGCGTCCCACGGCAAACTCCATCGTCATGACGGGTATGCCCATAGCGATCAGAAAAAACAGGTAAAACAGCACAAACATGCCGCCCCCGTACATACCTGCTATATACGGAAAACGCCACACATTGCCGATGCCGATTGCACATCCCGCCGATAACAGGATAAAGCCCATTCTGGAGCCGAATTTTTCTCTTTCCACCTTTCAATCCTCCTCATATGTTTCTTTCCGTTTCCGCTTGAAAAAGAGTATTGACTTTCGCTCAGGAAATCATGCCGCAGATTTCCGTTGTGGTCTTCAATTTATTCATAGAATAAATGTGGATGCCGTCCACCCCATGTTCTCTCAGGTCACGGATCTGACGCACCGCATAGTCGATTCCGGCCTTGCGCATGTCTTCCTTATTCTCCCCGTAAGTGGCGATCAGATCAGCCAGTTCTTTGGGAACGGAAGAGCCGGAGAGGGAGACAGTGGTGCCGAGCTGTTTTGCTGTGGTGATGGGCATGATGCCTGCATGAATGGGAACGGAGATGCCCTTTGCCCGCACCAGTTCTATAAAGCGATAAAAACAGGCATTGTCAAAAAACATCTGTGTAACCAAGGAGGTGACGCCCGCATCTACTTTTTCTTTTAAATGGATCAAATCTTCTTCCAGACTCGGCGCTTCAAAATGTTTTTCGGGGTAGCAGGCGCCGGAGATTTGCAGGGAGGTGTGCGCTTTTAAATGGCGCACCAGATCCGTCGCATAGAAAAATTCCCGGCTGTTAAACTGCTCGTCCGTCATATGCAGGGGTCTGTCCCCGCGTAGCGCCAGCACGTGGTTTACGCCTGCTGTTTTAAGCGCTTCACAGTTTTTCTCAAGATCCGCACGCGTAAAGCCAACGCAGGTGATGTGGGCGATCGCGTCGATTCCGAGTTCTCTTTGGATGAAGGAGGCGATTTCAATCGTTTTTCCCGCGCGGGAACCGCCCGCGCCGTAGGTGCAGCTTATAAAATCGGGATGCAGTTTTGCTGCCTCTCTCAAAAAATCAAATATGTTTTCAAATTCTTCTTCCTTTTTCGGGGGAAATACCTCGAAGGAGAGACTTGTGGTGTGTGACATGATGTGGATTCCTTTCCGTTTTTTTCATTTCATTTATCTCACTTGGTGCGTTTATAAAGAAACAATTTCTTGCTTTTGCATCTGAAATATCGTAACATAAATCTATAATGTGTGCAATAACCGAAATCCGTAAGACGACCGAAGAACAGGAGTCATTTTGCGGGTAGAACATCAGTTGAGAGACGGGAGAAAGGAAAGCAAAATGGCAAATACGAAATTTGAGAGCACAGCTCAGTATGTGGCTTCCGAACAGCTTTTGGCGAGCGTAAACGTGGCGATTGCCCTGCAGAAACCCCTTCTGATCAAGGGGGAGCCTGGCACGGGAAAGACGATGCTGGCGCAGGCGGTGGCTGAATCATTGGGTAAGAGGCTGATCATCTGGAACATCAAGTCCACCACGAAGGCGCAGGACGGACTCTATATGTACGATACGATCCAGCGTCTTTACGACGGGCAGTTCGGCGAGGAGGGCGTGGATGACATCGCCCATTATATCAAGCTTGGTAAACTGGGAGAGGCGTTTGAGTCTGACGAGCAGGTGATCCTTCTGATTGACGAGATAGATAAGGCGGACCTGGAGTTCCCGAATGACCTGCTCTGGGAACTTGACCAGATGGAGTTCTATATCCATGAGACGAAGCGGACTGTGAAAGCGAAAAACAGACCCATTGTAATTATCACTTCAAACGCGGAGAAGGAGCTGCCGGACGCGTTTCTTCGCAGATGTATCTTCCACTATATAGACTTCCCGGATCAGGAATTGATGGAAGAGATCGTGAGAACCCATTATCCCGATGTGGAGGATAAGCTGTTAAAGGACGCCATGGAAGTATTTTACTGGATACGTTCCATGAAAGACATTCGCAAAAAGCCGAGCACCTCGGAACTGATCGACTGGATCAATGCTTTGCAGATCGGCGGGATTCCGACAGATACGCTCAGAAAGGAACTTCCTTTTATCGGGGTGGTTGTGAAGAAGGACGAGGATCTGGAGACGGTTAAGAATAAAGTGGATTTTTAATTGACAATCGTTATGGAATAGAGCTTCAATGAGGGAATCTTATGTTCAGTAAATTTTTTTATACATTAAAGGATAAGGGCCTGGAAGTATCCTTAAGCGAGTGGCTGACTTTGCAGGATGCGCTGCAGAAGGGGCTTTGCCACAGCAGTCTGACGGAATTTTATTATCTGGCGCGGATGATTCTCGTGAAGTCGGAGACGGAGTTCGACAAGTTTGACATGGCCTTTGACGAGGTGTTCAAAGGGATCATGTCGGAGAACGAGGTGGGTAAAAACCTGCTGCGCTGGTTGGATAAACCGGAAATGCAGGACGTCTTTGAGGAGATGCGCCACGAGATGAATCAGGAAGTCATCACCATGGACAAGGACGATATCGAGAATAAGTTTAAGGACAGGCTGCGGGACCAGAATGAGGAGCACAATGGCGGCAGCTATTGGATCGGCACCATGGGTAAGACGTCCTTTGGCAATATGGGCGGCAACATGGGCGGCATCCGGGTGGGCGGCACCACAGGGTACCAGTCCGCTTTTCAGGTGGTGGGCGCCAGAAAGTACCGGGATTTCAGAAATGACAAGGTGCTGGACAACAGACAGTTCCAGATGGCGCTCAGGAAACTGCGGCAGTTTTCTACGAAGTTAGATATCCCGGAGACGGAGCTTGACATCAATGGCACGGTGGACGCGACGTGTAATAACGGCGGCTGTCTGCAGATCGTGATGGAGAAGCCGCGCAAAAATGCGGTCAAGCTCCTGCTTTTGATGGATTCGGGCGGCACCATGATTCCCTATACCACGCTTCTTAGCGAGCTGTTCCATTCCGTACACAAGTCCAACCATTATAAGGATGTGAAGACGTACTTTTTCCATAACTGCATCTATTCCAATCTCTACAAGACGCCGGAGTGCGAGAACGGCGAGTGGATCGAGACGGAGTGGATGTTCCGCAATCTGGACAGCGACTACAAGGTGATTATCGTGGGCGACGCGGCGATGGCGCCGGAGGAGCTTTACTCCACCACCGGCAATTACAGAGGGCCAAACGGCGGGCTTTCCGGGATGGACTGGCTGCTTTTGATGAAACAGCATTACAAAAAAATCGTGTGGCTGAATCCCAAGATGGCGCCGGGCCATGCGCCGTGGCGGGAGGCGGAGACCGCGATCAAAAATATTTTTCCGATGTATAAGCTGACGGTGGACGGCTTGAATCAGGCGATGATGAAGCTGATGGTGAATCGGTGAGAAGAAGCCTTTCGTTAACACTTGAGGAATGATTGTTAAAGAAAGAACACTTAAATATGGAATTTATAGATCTTGATGAAACCAAACGTGATTTTTTCGATAAATTAGAAATCTATTACCAAAATCAAATTTTTCCTTGTAAGAAAACAACGGGAGATGTGTTAAATTATATTAATCGGACCTTTGGATTAACGCTTTTGGGAGAAAATGATTTAACTGCCAAAAAGATAGAATCTTATCATGATGTAGAGCAAGTAATTGATAAGTTCAATCATTTATTCATTTATGAATTGAACTTAGACAGTGCCACGGAAAAATTTTATAAGTATCATGAGGCGCATTATTCCAAAGGATATCCTATTTTGATTTTTTATTGTAGGGAAGAAGATTTTCTTGATTCAAATTGTGCTTTATTACAATATGTATTAAAAATTTTGCAGGGAATTGATTCCGATGATATCGATTCACATTCTTCTAGATTTAAAGACTATTTGAATAGTATGTATCTTTTAGAATGGTCTATGGCAATTAATTTGACTGAGCTTGATATGATGAAGGAGTAAGAGGAAAGAACAGCCGAGGGGAAACTTAAGGCTGTTTTTTTATGCACAGTTGACTTTAACGATTAAAAGTGCTAAAGTGATGAATGTAGTTTTGTATTCATGTATAAAGTATAGGATGCAGAGAAAGACGTGGGAGTGTGCTGATATTCGCAGAAAGGGGACCGGGTATGTCAAAATTGGAGGAGATTAGAGAGCGGTTCAAAAACGATCGTTTCGCCACGGACGCGGCGGGAATTGTGATCGACTGTGCCGAGCCGGGAAAGGCGGTTTGCTCGCTGACGCTGGAAGCCCATCACATGAACGCCAACAATGTTCCCATGGGAGGCGCCATTTTTACGCTGGCGGATTTTACCTGCGCGGTGGCGGCAAACGGGTATTCGGAAAAAATGACGGTCAGTCAGAATGCGTCTGTTACTTTTCTCGCGCCCGCAAGGGGAGAGAGGCTGACCGCGGAGGCGACCTGTCTGAGAAGCGGGCGCACCACCGCGCTTTTGACGGTAGATATCCGGGACGAGCTTGACACGTATGTGGCGCACGCTGCGGTGAACGCATATGTAATCGGGCAGTGAGCGGGCGGCTCTGGCATGGACAGAGAGGAAAGTCTGTTTGAATAGTCTGTATGAAGATATAATAACATGTGTTACGAGAAGGAACGGAAGAGGAGGAAGAGAAATGGTAATCACGGAGTTTTTGGAGCGCAACGCCCGTCTGTACGGCTCGGACACGGCGCTTGTGGAGCTGAATCCCTCCCAGGAGCGCGACAGCGCGGTGACATGGCGGGAGGCAAGCCTGATCGAGAGCGCGGGCGATGGCGCGCCTTATCGGAGAGAACTGAGTTGGGCTGATTTTGACAGACGTGCAAACCGTTTTGCCAATCTGCTTTTGTCCCGCGGGATGGAGCGGGAGACGAAGGTGGGCATTCTGATGATGAACTGTCTGGAATGGCTGCCCGTCTATTTTGGCATTCTGAAGGCTGGCGGTGTGGCGGTGCCTTTGAACTTTCGCTATTCTGCGGAGGAAATCAAGTATTGTCTGGAACTTGCAGATGTTGAAATCTTAGTATTTGGACCGGAGTTTATCGAGCGCATGGACAGCATTGCGGATGATCTACCGGGGGTCGGGATGATGTTTTTCCCGGGGAAGGGAGGACCGGATTACACGGAGGACTGCCTGAAGCTGATGGGTTTCTGTTCTTCCAGTGCGCCGCCAGTGGCGCTGTGTGAGGACGACTACGCGGCGATCTATTTCTCCTCCGGCACGACGGGCTTTCCGAAAGCGATTCTGCACAATCACCGGGCACTGCGCTCCTCCTGTGAGACGGAGCAGAACCATCACGGTCAGACCAAGGACGATGTGTTCCTCTGCATTCCGCCGCTTTACCATACGGGGGCGAAAATGCACTGGTTCGGTTCCCTGATCACGGCGGGCAAGGCGGTGCTTCTGCGCGGCGTAAAGCCGGAGTGGATTCTGCGGGCGGTGACGGAGGAGCAGTGTACCATCGTGTGGCTGCTGGTGCCCTGGGCGCAGGATCTTCTGGATGCCATAGATTCGGGGCAGGTGGATATGGAACACTATCTGCTGGAACAGTGGCGTCTGATGCATATCGGGGCGCAGCCCGTTCCGCCCAGCCTTATCCAGCGGTGGAAAAAGCATTTCCCGCATCACCAGTACGACACCAACTACGGCTTAAGCGAGTCCATCGGTCCCGGCTGTGTGCATCTGGGCGTGGAGAACATACATAAGGTGGGAGCCATCGGCAAACCGGGCTATCACTGGGAGGCGAAAATCGTGGACGAGCAGGGAACAGAGGTTTCACAGGGCGATGTGGGCGAACTGATTGTGCACGGCCCCGGCGTTATGCTCTGCTATTACAAGAATCCCGAGGCGACGTCTGAGATTTTGAAAGACGGCTGGCTGTATACGGGAGATGTGGCGCGCATGGACGAGGACGGGTTCATCTATCTGGTGGACCGTAAGAAGGACGTCATCATTTCCGGCGGAGAAAACCTCTATCCGGTGCAGATCGAGGATTTCCTGCGCAGGAATGACAAGATCAAGGACGTGGCAGTGATCGGTCTGCCGGATTTAAGACTTGGAGAGATCGCGGCAGCCATCGTTGAGCTGAAGGAGGGGGTAAGCTGTACGGAGGAGGAGCTTGCGGCATTCTGCAAGGAACTGCCCCGCTACAAACGGCCCAGAAAGGTTATTTTTGACAAAGTGCCCAGAAATCCCACGGGCAAGATCGAGAAGCCTGTGCTCAGGGAGAGATATTGCCACGGCAGTCTTGTGGAAGCGCAGATTAAAAACTGAGAAACGGCGGCTAATTAGAATAACGATAGATATTAAATTGAAATGCCATTGTTATCAGGAGTGAGAAGGAGAAAACGATCATGGATCTCTTTATTAAATTATTGATGTTAATTATCTTTTTCGGTGTGATGATCGGTATTGGGCTTTACTGCCGCAAACATGCCACCGATGTGAGCGGGTTTGTGCTGGGCGGCAGAAACGTGGGGCCGTGGCTGACGGCTTTCGCCTACGGGACCAGCTACTTTTCGGCGGTGGTTTTCGTGGGATACGCGGGGCAGTTCGGCTGGAAGTACGGGATTGCCGCTACATGGGCCGGACTTGGCAACGCCTTTTTGGGGTCATTGCTTGCGTGGGCCGTGTTAGGACGCCGCACCCGCATTATGACGCAGCATTTGGACAGCGCGACCATGCCTCAGTTTTTTGGGGAGCGGTTTGAGAGCAAACCGTTAAAAATAGCGGCGTCAGTGATCATCTTTATCTTCCTGATTCCCTATACGGCCAGTCTTTACAACGGCCTGAGCCGGCTGTTCGGTATGGCGTTTGACATTGACTACAGCGTGTGCGTGATCGTTATGGCGGTGCTTACGGGTATTTATGTCATTGCGGGCGGCTATATGGCGACTGCCATCAACGATTTTATTCAGGGCATTATCATGATTTTTGGAATAGCAGCCGTTATTATCGCGGTGCTGCACAGTCAGGGCGGTTTTCTGGCGGCGCTTGACAAGCTGTCCGCGGTGAGCGACGAGACAGTGTCCGCCGCACCCGGCGTATTTAACTCCTTTTTCGGGCCGGACCCCGCAGGGCTTTTGGGCGTGGTGATTCTTACCAGTCTGGGAACGTGGGGACTGCCGCAGATGGTGCAGAAGTTTTATGCCATCAAGAACGAGAGTGCGATCAACAAGGGGATGGTGATTTCCACGGTCTTTGCGACGATTGTTTCCGGCGGCTGCTATTTTCTGGGCGGATTTGGGCGTCTGTTTAGCGATAAGATTGACATTGCGGCAAACGGTTATGATTCTGTGGTGCCCACCATGCTTTCCGGCCTGCCCACAATTCTGATCGCGGTGGTGGTGATTCTGGTGCTCTCCGCTTCCATGTCCACCCTGTCTTCCCTTGTTCTGGCATCAAGCTCTACCTTGACGCTGGACTTTATTAAAGGTAATATGATTAAGGAGATGGATGAAAAGAAACAGGTGAAATGGATGCGGGGTCTTCTGGTTGTGTTTATCGTGATTTCCGTAGTGCTTGCACTGATCCAGTACCGCTCTAACGTTACTTTCATCGCACAGCTTATGGGTGTGAGCTGGGGTGCGCTTGCAGGGGCTTTTCTGGCGCCTTTCCTCTACGGCCTGTACTGGAAACGGACGACCAAGGCGGCATGCTGGGTGAGCTTTTTATTTTCCACAATCGTAATGCTTGCGAATATTTTCTTTCGCCCATCGTTCCCAGCTTACTTACAGTCACCGATCAATGCAGGCGCCTTCTGTATGCTGGCCGGACTGGTGATTGTGCCTGTGGTGAGTGTGGTGACGAAGGCGCCCAGTGAGAAAAAGCTGGCGGAGATTTTCTCCTGCTACGACCAGAAGGTGACGGTTTCTGTGAAAGATTCAATCGGAGATTAGCGTGAAAAGTGCTTCTAAAGACGTCCCGCCATTGGACGGGACGCCAAGAAGCACTAGATTTGCTT
>CARUOB010000081.1 GCA_949076555.1 uncultured Lachnospiraceae bacterium
GTTTTGGTTAATGTTATCTTTCCATCCTCTTCCCTTGCAAGATTTAACGCCTCTGTCACCCGGCGTTCCGCCTCGTCGTCGGGAATCAGCCGCCTTCTGCCCCGCATAACAGTTTCTATATTAAATGTTTTTTTTAGTAATGTAAAGCATTTTCTCGCAACTGCCTCATTTTCCGTATCCAGACAAAGATGCGCGCCGTCGTCGCAAACGCCGCCATTATACAGCAGAAGCGCCGCAAGCTCCGCGAGCTGGCAATGTCTGGCAGAGCTTACATGGGCCGCAAGCTCCTCTTTTACCGTTCCCGAAAACGACATATTTCATCCTCTATTTCGTAACCGTCCGGCGTATGCCAGGCTGTTACTTATTTATCTACATCCCGATGATACAGCTTCACACCGTAGGTATCGTGAGCCTTAAACTCTGTGTAAAGCGCATTGGCAAGCGTCACACTTCTGTGCTTGCCCCCGGTACAGCCGATGCCGATTACAAGCTGGTGTTTGCCCTCCTTCATATAATTGGGAATCAGAAAGTCCAGCATGTCCGTCAGCTTTTTCAAAAAAATCCCGGCTTCCGGAAAAGACATGACATAATCCTGCACCTCTTTGTCATTGCCTGTCTTATATTTCAGCTCGTCTATATAGTAAGGATTTGGAAGGAACCGCACGTCAAAAACCAGATCGGCATCCGCCGGAATCCCCTTCTTAAAGCCGAAGGACAGGATCGTAACGATCAGTGAATTATATTCCTTATTTCTCACAAAAATATCATCGATCTCTTCTTTGAGTTCTCTCGTCAGAAGGTGGGAGGTATCTATGATATAATCCGCCTTTTCCCGAATCTCCTTTAGGATTTCCCGCTCTCTGTGGATTCCCTCTTCCACCCTGCCTTCGGGAGAAAGCGGGTGCATCCGCCTTGTCTCTTTATACCGTTTCAGAAGAACGGCGTCACTCGCTTCCATAAAAAGCATTTCAAAGAGATAACCATTCTCCTTCAGTTGATCAAGAATGCAGCGCACGCCGCTAAAAGGCTGATCTGCCCGCACATCAAGCCCAAGCGCCACCTTGTTGACCTCGCTTGTAGGCGTCGTAATCAGCTCTACAAACTTTTCAATCAACGCCACCGGCAGATTATCCACGCAGTAAAAGCCCAGATCCTCCAGCATTTTCATGGCGGTCCGTTTGCCCGAACCGCTCATCCCTGTCACAATTACAAATCTCATGTTAACTCTCTCTCTTCCGTAAAACCCGCTCTGGCCGCGCCCATTCGCAAAATCGCGTCTTCGACGCTCTCCGCAGCTTCACTGCTCACTTTTGCTCATATAACGGGCGTTCCCTCAGAGCATCAACTGCCTGTCAAATTCATGCAAGCATGATTTGCCTGTCAGTTTCGCTCTGGCTGAACTGTAATCAAAAATCTCCCAGGAAGATAACCTCGGGCTCCAGCCGTACATGGAACCGGTCTTTTACTCGCTCCCGCACTTCCTCGATCACTTCCCTGATATCTGCCGCAGACGCACCACCCCTGTTGATTACAAAGCCGCAATGCTTCTCGGACACCTGCGCACCGCCTATGCGGTAGCCCCGAAGCCCGGCGTCCATAATGAGTTTTCCTGCGTAATATCCCTCCGGGCGTTTAAAGGTACTGCCCGCGCTCGGGTATTCCAACGGCTGTTTGCTCTTCCTCTGCGTCATCAGTTCTTCCATTTTGGCGCTGATTTCTTCTTTGTTGCCGGGCGTCAGTTTGAGCACTGCCCCAAGCACGATAAAGGGTCTGTCTCTGATAATGCTGGTGCGGTAGCCGAACTCCATGGTGTCATTGTCCAGCGTCAGGATTTCCCCCTCCTTACTGATCACGCGGACCATCTTCACAACCTGTTTCATTTCGCCGCCGTAGGCGCCCGCGTTCATCACAATCGCGCCGCCGATGCTGCCGGGAATCCCCGCCGCAAATTCCAGTCCGCTTAATCCCGCATCCTTTGCCGCATACGCCACCTTGGAAAGCAGCGCACCCGCGCCCACTGCAATATGATTTTTCTCCACACCAATCGCGCTCAGCCGTTTCCCCAGCTTTACGATAATGCCGCGATAGCCCTTATCTCCCACCAGAAGATTGCTGCCGTTTCCCAAAATAAAATATTCCTGCTCGATCCGTCCCAAATAGGAAACGAGCTGCGTCAGTTCCTCCTTTGTCTCCACGACGGCCATGCATTCCGCCTCGCCGCCTACCCGGAAAGTGGTATGTCTGCTCATAGGCTCGTGAAACAGCAGTCTCTCCTCCGGCACAAACGTCCTGATATAGTCATACATTGATGCACTCAAAATTTACTCCCGCTCCAGTAACTTTTCCGTACCTTCTCAGTTACCTTTTTTAGTCATTTATATAATATATCCTTTACAGCTTATACCCATTCGCGAAACCGCCGCTTCGCAGCTTTCTTTTGCTCATTTAAGAGCTTTCTTCCTATAACCTTATGCGGATACATCCGTCTGAAAGCAAGCATTCCTGCGTCTGTCCCAGATAAGGCTGCATGGCTCAATGCTTCACAAAAGCAGTCTCGCCGCGCCGTAGATGCCCGCATCATTGCCGAGAGTCGCCAACGCGAAAACCACGTTCTGGCAGCCGTGGAAAGCGGTTCGCTCAAAAGAAGGTTTGATATAGTCAAACAGCACCTCACCCGCCTTGGACACGCCGCCGCCGATCACGAAGATCTCCGGGTTAATGATACCTGCAATGATACCCAGACCCTTGCCCAGATACTCGCCGAACTGCTTTGCCACCTCTATCGCCAGCTCATCACCGGATTTCACTGCGTCAAACACGGATTTCGCGGACACTTCGCCCTTTCTCAGAACGCTGTCCTTATCGCTCGCCTGCAGCGCGCGGTTCGCAAGTCTGGTAATGCCTGTAGCTGACGCATACTCTTCCAGACAGCCGAAATTGCCGCAGCCGCAGGCTTCCTTCTCGTTGTCCTCCACATGAATATGACCGATCTCGCCGCCCGCGCCTGTGGAGCCCGTCATAATCTCGCCGTTTATGATAATGCCGCCGCCAACGCCTGTGCCGAGAGTGACCGCTACCAGATTCTTATATCCCTGTCCGCCGCCCTTCCACATTTCACCCAGCGCCGCCACATTCGCGTCGTTGCCGCCCTCCACGCGCATTCCGTCGAGCAGCGCGGTAAGCTCCTCTTTCAGATTCAGCTCTGCCCAGCCCAGATTGACGGCCTTATGCACAATACCGCTTTTCTCCACAGGGCCGGGCGTACCGATGCCGACGCCTTCCACATCCTCCTTGGCAATGGACTTCTGCTCCATTTTCTCTTTAATGCTCGCCGCGATATCGGGAAGAATTTTTTCTCCGTGGTTTTCCGTCCTTGTGGGAATCTCCCACTTTTCCAACACATTGCCTTCCTTGTCAAACAACCCCATTTTGACGGTGGTGCCGCCTACGTCTACCCCAAATACATAGTTTGCCATATGTTTTCTCTCCTTCTCTATCCTACTCCTCGTCCTCTCTGCCGTGTGCAAGGGAATTTTGCACACGCTTGTACAGCTCTTGCGCCGCATTGTAACCCATCTTCTTCTGGCGGTGGTTAACCGCTGCCGACTCGCAGATAATCGCCAGATTACGTCCCGGCCTGATCGGAATGCTGTGGCAGACCACACGGTTTCCCAGATACTCCGTGTACTCCTCCTCAAGGCCCAGACGGTCGTACTCTTTATCTTTGTCCCAGTCTTCCAGACGGATAACCAGATCAATATTCTGGGTATCCCTTACGCTGGATGCACCGAACAGCGCCTTCACATCCACGATGCCGATACCCCTTAGCTCGATAAAATGTTTCGTGATATCCGGCGCGGAACCGATCAGGGTATCCTCGCTGACACGTCTGATCTCCACCACGTCATCCGTCACCAGACGGTGCCCTCTCTTAATCAGCTCAAGCGCCGCCTCGGATTTACCGATGCCGCTCTCACCCGTGATCAGGACGCCCTCGCCGTAAACATCCACCAGTACGCCGTGCACGGAAATACAGGGGGCAAGTTTTACGTTCAGCCAGCGGATCACTTCCGCCATACAAGCCGACGTAGCCTTCTTGCTCATCAAAAGCGGCACACCGTGTTTTACGGCAATCTCCCTGAAAATTTCATTCGGATACAGCTCTCTGCAGAACAGAATGCCCGGCAGGGGGTTATTCAGCAGTTTCTCAAAAATCTCCCGCTGCCTCTCCTCGTCCAGACCGTTCATGTAGGAGTATTCCACAAAGCCGACGATCTGTAGACGCGTCGTCTCGAAATGCTCAAAGTACCCGGCCAACTGCAGCGCCGGTCTGTTAATATCCGGCTGCGTCACCTTGACCTTTGAGGTGTCGATTTCCGGTGTCAGATTCTCCCACTTAAATTTTTCAATTACTTTGTTTAAATTGATGCTCGCCATAACTCCCTCCTCTATTATTGTATTGCGCGGATTTTCTCCTGCTTACTGCCCGCATATGTTTCCAATGGCCTCCTCTACCACTGCGTTTAAACTCTTTCCCTTCAAATCGCTCATAAAAAACAACCTTTCTCTGCAATATAGTGTATCATTCCAAAATCAAACACGCAACTAATAATAGTTGCTCACTTTTGCTTGTCTATCTCATCTCCCGCCCGGAAATACGCATAAATCTGCTTCCCGATATGTTCCGGAATCTCGGGCACCTCGCAGAGCTTTTCAACCGATGCCTCCTTAATCTCATTGATGGAACCGAAGTGCCGCATCAACGCCTTTCTCCTCGTCGGACCTACGCCGGGAATCTCATCGAGCGCCGATTTTACCTGTGCCTTAGAGCGCAGCGATCGATGGTACTCAATGGCAAAGCGGTGCGCCTCATCCTGAATCCTTGTCACCAGCTTGAACCCTTCCGAGCGCGTGTCTATGGGAATCTCCACATTCTGATAATACAGCCCCCTTGTGCGGTGGTTGTCGTCCTTCACCATACCGCAGACGGGAATATCCAAATGCAGCTCGGAAAGCACCTGCAAAGCGATATTGACCTGCCCCTTGCCGCCGTCCATCAAAAGCAGATCCGGAAATTTGGTAAAACTTCCGAAGGTGTGCTCCACCTGCCTGCGGTCCAGCTCCTCTTTCTCCTCCATGCCGTGAACAAAACGTCTGGTCAGCACTTCCTTCATGCAGGCATAGTCATCCGGCCCCGACACAGACTGGATGCGGAATTTGCGGTAATCGCTGCGCTTCGCCTTTCCCTTCTCGAAAACCACCATGGAGCCCACATTGGCGAAGCCGCTTATATTGGAAATGTCAAAGGCTTCCATGCGGCTTACGTCCTCCAGATGAAGCAGCGCCGCAATCTCCTTCATGGCGCCGATCGTCCTTCCTTCCTCCCTGCGGATACGCTCCTTGTCCTGGCTTAAGATCAGTTTCGCGTTCTGCGCCGCAAGCTCCACCAGCTTTTCCTTCGCGCCCTTTTTCGGCACACGGATATAGACCCGGCCACCCTTTCTGGCGCTGAGCCATTTTTCCAGAATCTCCGTGTCCGCAATCTCCTCCTGCAGCATCAGCTCCTTCGGAATATAAGGCGTTCCCGCATAAAACTGTTTCACAAAATCAAGGAGAATCTGGGCGCTGTCACAGTCCTCCACATGAGTCATATAAAAATGATCCCTGCCGATCAGCTTGCCGTCGCGCACAAAAAACACCTGCACCACGGCATCATGCTCCTCAAGCGCCAGCGCGATGATATCTTTGTCTTCGCCGTTCGAATCTGTAATTTTCTGCTTCTGCGCCACGCTCTTTACGCTGTTGTACAAGTCCCGGTATCCCGCCGCCTCCTCAAACTCCATTTTTTCTGACGCTTCCGTCATTTTCTGTTCCAGTTCCCGGAGCATGGGTTTATAATTTCCGTTCAAAAAATCGAGCGCCTGATCGATTCTGGCCCGGTACTCCTCCTTGCTGATATAGCCCTGACAGGGAGCGGCGCACTGTTTGATATGATAGTTCAGGCAGGGGCGCTCCAACCCGATATCCCGGGGCAGTTTGCGGTTACAGGTCTTTAACTGATACAGCTTATTCATCAGGTCGATCGTGTCCTTCACCGCCGCCGCGCTCGTGTAAGGCCCAAAATATCTCGACTTATCCTTCTTCATTTCGCGGGAAATAAATATGCGCGGGTATTCCTCCCCCACCGTCACCTTGATATAAGGATACGTCTTGTCATCCTTTAACATCGTGTTGTATTTCGGACTGTATTCTTTAATCAGATTATTCTCAAGGACAAGCGCCTCAAGCTCCGAGTCCGTAACGATATACTCAAACCGCGCGATCTGCTCCACCATCCGGTCAATCTGCGGCCCGCGGCCCACAATCTTGCGGAAGTAGGAGCGCACGCGGTTATGCAGGTTTATGGCCTTGCCCACGTAGATAATCGTATCGCTGTCGTCATGCATCAGATATACGCCCGGAGAATTGGGCAGCTTTTTCAGTTCCTCGTCGAAATCAAACATACGCAGTTCCTCACCATTCTTCTCCCATTATTGTACAGGAGGCGGATAAAGAAAACAAGGCAAAGTCTTTCGCAGACTATGCCCTGTCTTTATCTTACGTTACTGTTCCCTCCGTGGCCAGCAACTATCTTACTATATACAGTTCGAAAAACCGCTCTATTTTTCGTCGGAAGTGTGCCCGGGACCCGGCGCTTGGGAAAACAGTCCCCGGGGGCCTGCTGACTGCATGTTCTGCGGCTGCGCGCCTTCCTGTACCGCGTTCTCATCCGCGGCCTGCGGCTGTCTCTGCATCGGCGCACCGTTTGACAAGTCTGCGCCTGCTATCGGCGCTGCCTGAAAGTCCGCGCCCTGTGGCTGCTCTGCGCCTGCCATTGGCGGTGCCTGAAAATTTGCGCCGTCCTGCTGCGCCGGATTCGCCGTATGCTGCGGCTGCTCCTCCTTGTGCGGCGCCTTATCTTCCTTCGTTTCCTTGCTTTCTTCCTCCTCCGGCTCCGGAATGCCCTTCTCCTTGCGGTAAATCTTCATAAACTCTTTGCCCGTGATGGTCTCTTTCTCGATCAGATGGGCCGCCAGCTTATCCATGATCTCCCGATTCTCTTTCAGAAGCTTTTTCGCCTTCTTATAACTCTCATGAAGCAGCTTCATCACCTCGGAGTCAATGTCCGCCGCCGTCACATCGGAGCAGGTCAAAGAAGCTCTGCCGTCCAGATATTGGCTTTCCACCGTGGCAAGACCCATCAGCCCGAATTTCTTGCTCATGCCAAACCGGGTGATCATATTTCTCGCAATGCTCGTCGCCTGCTCGATATCATTGGCCGCGCCCGTGGTAACCGTGTCGAATACAATCTCCTCCGCCGCGCGTCCGCCAAGCAGACTCACAAGCCTGTCGCGAAGCTCTGCCTCGGTGTCGAGATACTTTTCCTCCTCCGGCACATGCATGACATAGCCGAGCGCGCCCATGGTGCGGGGCACAATGGTAATCTTCTGCACCGGCTCCGAATTTTTCTGCAACGCGCTCAAAAGGGCATGACCCACCTCGTGATAGGATACGATCTTGCGCTCCTCTTTGCTCATCACGCGGTCTTTCTTTTCCTTGCCTACAAGCACCTGTTCCACCGCGTCAAAGAGGTCTTTCTGACTCACATACTCTCTGCCCAGCTTCACGGCATTGATCGCCGCCTCGTTAATCATATTCGCCAGATCCGAGCCGACCGCTCCCGAGGTCGCCAGCGCGATCTCATTTAAATCCACCGAATCGTCCATCAGCACATCCTTGGAATGTACCTTTAAAATCTCGACGCGCCCCTTCAAATCCGGCTTATCTACAATGATACGCCTGTCGAAACGACCCGGACGAAGCAGCGCCTTATCCAGAATTTCCGGCCTGTTGGTGGCCGCCAGAATGATAATGCCCTTTTTCCCGTCGAAACCGTCCATCTCGGAGAGAAGCTGGTTGAGCGTCTGCTCCCGCTCCTCGTTGCCGCCGCCGTACTTGGAGTCACGGCTCCTGCCGATGGCATCGATCTCGTCGATAAACACGATACAGGGCGCGTTCTTCTCCGCCTCCTTAAAAAGATCACGCACTCTCGACGCGCCTACGCCCACATACAGTTCAATAAAGTCTGAGCCGGACAGGGAAAAGAAAGGCACATGCGCCTCGCCCGCCACAGCCTTTGCCAAAAGCGTCTTGCCCGTGCCGGGAGGCCCCACAAGAAGCGCACCCTTGGGAAGTCTCGCGCCAATTTTGGAATATTTGCCCGGATTATGCAGGAAGTCTACCACTTCAACCAGAGACTCCTTCGCCTCGTCCTCTCCCGCCACATCCTGAAAGGTGATGCCCGTCTCCTTCTGTACATAAGCCTTTGCCGTGCTCTTGCCCACGCCCATAGGCCCGCCTTTGCCGCCCATGCGCCGGAATAAAAGACTCAGCAGTCCCCACATCAAAAGCACAGGGAGAATATAATACAAAAGCACCGTCATAATCACGCTGGAGCTGTCGGAGACTTCCTTCTTCATCTCCACATTATGCTTTAACAGCCGTTCCGCCAGCTTGTCATCATCCTCCATCTTACCTGTGTAATAGGTGCTCGCACCCATACCGTAAGCATAGAGGAACGCAGAATCCTTCTGTTCCGCTTTCGGATAGACCGTAATGCGGTCAGAACCCACCTGCACGCTTTTTACCTTTCCGTCCTCCACCATCTTCACAAACTCATTGTAAGAGATTTCCTGATTGGTGGCTCCCGTCAGCATCTTCATAAAGACACTGACACAAAGCAGTGTGATCAGCGCCGCCACCACCAGCATAATAAGGCTCTGCTTGCGCGGGTCACTGCCGCTTCCTCCGGGACCCCCGGTTCCGCCCGGCCCGCCGCCCTTTCCGGGACCGCCGGAACCCGGGCCGCCGCCGTTGTCATATTGATTTACGTTATCTGCCATGAGGCATCCTCACTTTCATCTTTTTCCGTTTCTCTACTAATATATAACGTGCACGCTCGAAAAGCCTCCGGCCCTTCTCGCTAACAGGCTTCGTCCTATGCATCCATTCAGATAAGCGTCTCGGCAAGCTCCCCTTCACTTATCTTCCGTCTGCGCACTGCCCATTGCCTCACCTAAGATTATATGCCAGTAAAAAT
>CARUOB010000082.1 GCA_949076555.1 uncultured Lachnospiraceae bacterium
ATGGATAATTCCTTACTGGCTGTAAGGGGTATTAACCATAAATACATTGTAGTAGGAGGAATGGTATTTCTCTATCATTGATGTGTGTCAGGTACTAACCGATAGTGCTGATTCTACTGCCTATTGGCAAAAACTAAAGCAACGCCTCAAAAAAGAAGGATGTGAAACCGTGACAAATTGTCACGCTTTGAAGATGCGTGCCGCTGATGGTAAAATGCGTCTCACGGACTGTGCCAACACAGAACAGCTTCTCCGCATCATCCAATCCATACCATCCAAGAAAGCTGAACCATTTAAACAATGGCTTGCCATGGTTGGCAAAGAGCGCCTTGACGAGATAGCTGATCCTGAAAAGGCTATGGATCGCGCTGTCAGTTATTACAAAGCAAAAGGCTATTCCGACGCATGGATAACCCAGCGCCTCAGAAGCATAGAAATTCGAAAAGAAATGACTGATGAGTGGCAACGCTCCGGCATAAAAAACCATAAAGAATTTGCCGCCTTGACCAATATTCTCACTCATGCATGGTCTGAAAAACCGTGCAGCAGTACAAACAATTTAAAGGCTTACATAAAGAAAATCTCCGCGATAATATGACCAACACGGAGCTTGCGTTTAATCTTCTGGCAGAAGTTTCCACTACAGAACTCTCCAAAAATGCAAACCCCAAGGGATTTTCTCAAAGCAAAGAAATTGCCAAAACTGGTGGCAATATCGCCGGGAATGCACGTAAGGAAATTGAAAAACGTCTGACTTAAAATTAAAATTGACCGTGAGTATCAAATGTGATACTATTGCATATAAATAAAGGAGTAATATGACCGCTATAGATAAACGAATCGCAAAATTCTATAGAAAACCTATCCCAAACGATATCACATTCGCCGATGTCGAAGCCCTCGCTCATCATTTTGGCTGCGAAATAAAAACCGGAGGAAATCACAGCCAAAAAGTGGTTCACAGAGCATCTGGAACAGTCATACCAATACCCATCCACGGAAACTGTATCGGCGAAGCCTACGTCAAAGAGTTAAAAGTCTTGTTTGACTCTATTAAGGAGGACACCACATGAGATATGAATTTCGAGTATACCAGATGCAAGTAGATGAACATCTTTTCTGGATTGCAAAAAGTACAGCCCTTAAAGGCTGCGTTGGACAGGGAGAAACTGTTCAGGATGCTGTCTCGGAATTGGAAATAAACGAACGCGAATGGCTTATCACCGCTGAGGAATGTAATATTCCAATTCCCACTCCCACAATCCAAAAAGAGAACTCTTATAGCGGCAAAGTATCCCTTCGTTTTTCTGCTTTTACCCATGAAGAGGCCAGTGAAAATGCCAAGGGTCTCGGTGTAAGCCTAAATCAATATATAAATGATGCCATCGTATATTACAATGCTACGATAAAAAGTAAATCTTCTATGGAAAAGCCTCTTCCCACCGGCCAATCTATAGAAACCACTAACACTACTGTAATCAATTTTAAAGAGTTTGCTTCAAAGAATAATGACACGTATAAAATTTTTCTTGATGATACGAGCATGGAGGAAATGTAATGAATAGCGAACCTATAAATATCGAAAATATAACTCCAAAAGAACTTGTTATTATAAACGATGAAACCCCTGTTAAGGACACCGAACTCCAGTTAAATCTTCACCGTAAACTGGAAAAAACAGAATCTGGATACAGCTTTTACCTCTCAGCATCTATTTACAAGGAATCAGAAAAGGATGCGGGGAAAAAATCATTCTTTATAAAATATTCCTTAGAGACCTGTCTCAGTTGTGAAGGTGACAGAATGCCTGCTGAGGATATACGCAAGGAAGCATCTATTACTCTTTATCCCTATATACGCGCCGGAATCTCAGCCGCCATGGGTGCCATCGGTATACGCCCTCTCATACTTCCGCCATATGAAATTGACTAAACTCCCAAATGGCGTTTTACCCCGATAAAGTAAAACGCCATTTTTATACATAACAGGAGGTCACCATGTCTAAAGTCAAACGCTGTGCCATCTACATCCGTGTCAGCACCGAAGAGCAGCACCTCAACGGCCTCTCCCTCCCTGCCCAGAAGCGGGCACTCACCGAGTATGCGGAGCGTAACGGCCTCATTATCGTTGATTGCTACGCAGATGAGGGAATCTCCGCCCGTAAGCCAATGAAGCACCGTAAGGGCCTCCTGCGGCTTCTCAGGGACGTAGAACAGGATAAGATCGACATGATTCTGGTCACCAAGCTGGATCGGTGGTTCCGCAATATCAAAGACTACAACATTACCGAGGAGATCCTGCAGGCCCATCACTGCTACTGGAAGACGATCTTTGAAAATTACGACTCTTCCACCGCCAACGGCCAGATGGTCATTAACATCATGCTCTCCGTCAATCAGGCGGAGTGTGACCGCACCTCAGAGCGTATCAAGGCCGTTCTGGACTATAAACGGTCCATAGGCGAGGTTACCAGCGGCATGTGCGCCTGCTACGGCTATAAGGTGGTCAATAACAGGCTGGTAAAGGATGAAGCCGTCTCAGACATCGTGAACGACGCCTACGACCATTACCGCTCCTGCTACTCAATCCGCAGCACTTACAACTACCTGATGAAGAAATACGGCGATCAGGCGCCTTCCTGTAACAAAGTAGACCGTCTGTTCAAAAACGAAACCTACGCCGGGCGTGATAAAGACAACCTGAACTACTGCGAACCGTATATCACATGGGCGGAGTTCCAGAAATTCCGGCAGATCACTACCACAAAGACTTACACAGCAGGACGCTACGATCCCTACATCTTCTCTTCTTTGATTAAATGCCCTGTCTGCGGCAACAATTTTACAGGGTACCGAAAAAAGCAGAAACTTAAAAACGGCGGCGAGAGCATATACATAAAGTATCGATGCGGGAATAAATTTGGACGCCACGGCGGCGCCAGTCTGACAGAGCACAAGATCGAGGAATACATGTTGACTCATGTCTCGTCCAGACTGGAGCAGGAGATCGCTCAGGTACAGTTTAAGACCAGACAGCAACGGGAACACCGTAACACAGACACCGCCCGCAAAGAGCTTGAACGTCTGAACATTCTTTTTCAAAAGGGAAGAATCACGGAAAGTTATTATGACGAGCAATATGAACAGCTAGAGAAGAAAATAAAAGAATCTGAGCAAGACGAAAAAATAACGCCACTCAGCTCATACAGTCACCTGATCACTGCTTTCAGCGGAAACTGGCAAGATCTTTACCGCAATCTGGATAAGCAGCATAAGCAGACTTTCTGGAAAGGCACGATCAGAAACATAGAAATAAACCCGGAAACCCATCAGATCAGCGGTTTTTCTTTTCTCACAGAATTGGTGTAGTAAACAGCGTACACTGTTGAATTTGAACCCCACGCCACCTCCTTAGAAGCCAAAGGTGACGGCTATGTGGTTGCCTCCCTCGGCGAAGACTCCGGCTATGTTCCCTACACCGCCTTCTCCGCCAGAAAGAGCTATATAGAGAAAAATCCCGCTGTGATCGAGTCCTTCACCCGCGCCCTGCAAAAGGGCATGGACTATGTGCAGACCCACACGCCTGCGGAAATCGCCAAAGTGATCTCTCCCCAGTTTGCGGAGACGGATCTTGCCACCATAGAAACGATCGTCAAAAGATATGCCGCACAGGACACTTGGAAATCAGATCTTGTCTTCTCGGAAGACAGTTTCACCCTTCTGGAGAACATTCTGGAGGAGGCCGGGGAACTGGACGGCAGAGTACCCTACGCAGATCTGGTAGACACCTCCTTCGCCAAAAAAGTCTTACAGTAATTTTATCCCATACGGTTCCCTATACAGAGATAGCGCCCGGCTCATCCGCCGGGCGCTATTTATATTTTGTAAACTAATTTTCTCCCAAAAGTTCCTTCAGGGCGTCCACCACAAACTGGTACTGCGTCAACATCTCCTCCACGCCCACTTCCATCACCGAATAATTTTCCTCGTTCACCGCCGTCTCCTGCTCTGCGGCGAGCTGTGACAGGTAAGTGGCTCCTATGGAACGCATGGCATTTTTCAGCCCGTGCACCTCGATGCGGTAGCGCTCAAGATCTTTCTTTTCATAAACACTCCGAATCAGCGGGATTTTTTCCTTTCCCTCCTCCATGGCTGCCCAGAGCACTTCCATGTAGATCTCCTCTTCTCCTCCGCACAGTTTGATGCCTTCCTTCACGTCAAAGCCTTTGACTGTCAGATCCTCAAACGACCGAATCATTCCCATTTTACTCTTCCTCCTGCATCTTTCCCTTTTTTCTTGTATCCTTGCCGCGTTTGTCCGTAATGCCGTCGATCATTTTCTCGATCAACAGCTTTTTGACATAAACGTCAAAGCTTAACATGCAGATAAAGGAGAAAATTTTCAGAAATTCCCGATCCTCCGCAGGTGCATCCTCAAAGGTATCCTGGGCAATTCGAAATTTTTCTTCCACATCTGCCTTTAAGACATCCCTCTGTTCCCGCTCTAGTCCGAATACCTCTTCATATACGCGGGAAAGGTCATACGCCTCACCGTTTTTAAAATAACGGTCTTTGATCGGCGCCAAAAGCTCCTGAATATCGCTGATCGACAATATCCCTTTATAATAGTAGATAAAAATCAGAAGAAGTACATGATCTTTTGCGTATTTTTTCTTGAATGGCGGCGGAAGAAGATCATTCTTAGTGTAATTATTAATCATCGTCTTTGTCAGAATCTTGTCAGAAGCCGGATCTCTTGTCGTATTTCTCAACTGGGTCTCCATGAAAGTTGTCACCTGATCCATATAGAGATCAATATCAGGAATATCCTCCGCCCTGATATATTTGATCCTGTCCAGACTTTCCTGAATGCTGTTTAACAAATCCTCTATATTGATCGTCATCCTCTACACCTTCCGCCTTCCTCTTCTTCCTATTATATATTTTTCATTTGGGCATGACAAGTATTTTATCTGTAACAGTTCTGCCGTTACTTTTATCTCACCTAAAATCATACCGACTGTTTACAAAAAGACCCTGTTGTGGTATATTCATACGTAAAGATTGTAAAGTTTTAACGTATGAAAGCAAAGTCTTTCGGATGCGGAATGGAGGACCTATGAATAAAAAACTCAAAACCGACGCTGTTGACCACCTGTTTCAGGCTGTACTCTGCCTGCAGACGCAGGAAGAATGCTATAATTTCTTTGAGGATCTTTGCACCGTGAACGAGCTTTTGTCTCTTTCCCAGCGCTTTGAGGTGGCTTCCATGCTGAAACAGCATAAAACATATCTTGAAATTGCGGAAAAAACCGGTGCGTCGACCGCCACCATCAGCCGTGTAAACCGCTCCCTGAATTACGGAAACGACGGATACGACCTGATCTTTGACCGCCTTGGTTCCTAAAAACGCATCATTTTTCATATACGAAATTTTCTGCAAAACCTTTCCCATATTGACACAATTTTGCAGGCTTGTTAGAATGAAAAGAGCAAATAAAATTTGAATGGGCAGGTGGAAACAGATATGTATACTTGTAGTCTCCATATTTATTTCGCAGGACATCCAAGCCACGCTTTGGACGTGATCAAAAAGATGCCCTCTCTTGAACATTTTACCCATAATTTTTCCGAAAGTGACGAAGCAGATGCTTCTCTGTCCGCAAAGGCGGACGTCATCATAGTCGATCTGTCCCGCATAGACATGCAGTCTGCGCTGCAAATTATACTGCCGCACCGCAAAGAAGGCTCGGAAGTTATTTTTCTTGCGGACAAAAAGCAGATGCAGCTCCTCTGTACGAACCCGGCATTAAAAGATATCACGGACATCTGGACTATGCCTATGTCTGACGAGGAGCTACGCTTCCGTTTTCAAAGATGGCAGCAGACCGTTCAGATGCGCAAGGATTTCTGGGAAACCAGCCACTTCCTTGAAGCTACGATCAACAACATTCCTAATCTGGTCTGGTATAAGGACAAGAACGGCGTCCATGAAAAGGTGAACAACAGCTTTTGTCAGGCCGTCAACAAGACCAAGCAGCAGGTAGAAGGACAGCGTCACGCCTATATCTGGGACGTGGAGGAGGATGACCCCGCCTGTATCGAATCCGAGCACCGGGTTATGAGCATGCGGCAGACCTTTGTGTCCGAGGAAACCATTATGGCCGGTGAGGAGACCAGAACCCTGATGTGCTACAAGTCTCCCCTCTACAACTGTGACGGCACCGTCATGGGCACCGTCGGCGTGGGCGTCGACGTGACACAGGAACGCGCCTATGAGCAGGAAATCATCAGAAAGAACAAGACCCTTGAAACCATCCTTGCCACCATCGACTGCGGCGTGATGAATCACAGCCTGAAGGATTCTCGTATTATGAATATAAACAGGGCCGCTCTCAAAATTCTCGGCTATGAAACACCGGATGAGGTCATGGCGGACGGCTTTGACATCATTGCCGATTCCGTGATAGAGGAAGACAAGGATCATCTCCGCAACAGCATCAGGACACTTAAGGAAGCCGGGGATACCGTCAATGTGGAGTACCGCGTGCAGCATAAAGACGGAGAAATTCTCCACGTTATGGGAAACATCAAGCTCTACGAGGAAAACGGAGAGCTCTTCTGCCAGCGGTTCCTTTTGGACGTCACCGAGCAGAAGCAGCAGGAAAGAAAAAACGCGAGACGGCAGATGGAGCTTGTGCAGGCCTTGAGCCGGGACTTCACGCTCGTGTGCTTCGTAGAACCGGATACCGGCATGGTTGTTCCGGTCCGCACCGGCAGGCATGAGCCGGAAAGTATTTTTGAAAATAAAATCTCCTTAAAAGACAGCATGGAGAAATACATAGAAGAATTGGTCTATGAAGAGGATCGTGAAACAATGCGGCACGCCGTCTCTCTGGACACACTGACAGAAGAACTGAATGCCAAACAGGTATACTCCGTCAATTACCGCAAGCAGGTTGACGGGCAGCTTATCTATTTCCAAATGAAGGCCGTGAGCGCAGGCGCGGATGACGGCAGCCGTGGTATCGTTCTGGGTTTTCGGAGTGTGGACGCGGATATCCGAAAAGAGATGGAACAGAACACGCTGTTAGAAGCCGCTCTCTCCCAAGCCAACCGGGCAAGTAAAGCCAAAAGCGTATTTTTATCGAATATGTCCCACGATATCCGGACCCCGATGAACGCCATTGTAGGCTTTACGAATCTGGCCATCACACATATCGACCAGTCTGATCTTGTCTCGGAATATCTGAAAAAAATTCAGACTTCAGGCAACCATCTGCTAAGTCTGATTAACGACATACTGGATATGAGCCATATCGAAAGCGGGAAGATCCATCTGGAGGAAAAGCTTTGCAGTCTTCCCGAAATTCTACATGGGCTTCGCAATATTTTGCAGGCGGATATCCACGCCAAGCAGCTTGAACTGCATATCGATACGGTAGACGTTGTGGACGAAGCCATTTACTGTGATAAGCTCCGCCTCAATCAGGTGCTTTTAAATCTGTTAAGCAACGCCGTGAAATATACCGGAGCAGGCGGCCATGTCAGTATGCGCATCACGGAAAAACCGGACGCACCCGCCGGGTATGCAAACTACGTCTTTTCCATCAAAGACACTGGCATCGGTATGAGCCCGGAATTTGTCGCGCGCATTTTCGAACCATTTGAGCGGGAACGCAACAGCACCATCAGTAAAATTCAGGGAACCGGACTCGGCATGGCCATCACAAAAAATATCGTAGATATGATGAACGGCACCATTTCCGTTACAAGCGAGCCGGACGTAGGCACCGAATTTACCGTTTCTTTCGCGTTCCGTCTGCACGAGGAAAAGAGAGAGCCGATCCTCCTGCCGGAGTTAAAAGACTGCAAGGCCTTGGTAGTGGACGATGATTTCAACACATGCGACAGCGTTTCTTATATGCTGGGACAGCTCGGTATACAGGCCGAATGGACGCTGTCCGGCAAGGAGGCCGTACTTCGCAGCCATCAGGCCATTATGCGAAACACAAGCTACTCTGTGTATATTATAGACTGGCTGCTGCCTGACATGAACGGCGTCGAGGTGGCAAGAAGAATCCGAAAAGAAACCGGAGGCAATGTGCCTGTGATCATTCTGACCGCCTATGACTGGTCCGATATCGAAGCGGAGGCAAAGGAGGCCGGTGTTACGGCATTCTGTAATAAACCGCTGTTCCTGTCGGAATTAAGTTCCTGTCTCCAATCCGTGCTTCAGCCAAAGTCTCAGGAATCGGAAGCCGCCGAAAAGGAAATCAACTCCCGCCGGGGCGGACGGATTCTGCTGGCGGAAGATGTGGAAATGAACCAGGAACTCGCCGTGGCAATTTTGGAAAATGCGGGTTTCCTCGTAGATGTGGCGGACAACGGCCAGATTGCGTTAGAAATGTTAAAAAAATCGGAACCGGGCTACTATCAGGCTATATTGATGGATATCCAGATGCCTGTGATGGACGGCTATGAAGCCACCAGACGCATCAGAAAGCTGGAAAATCAAGAGCTGGCCTCCATTCCGATCATCGCCATGACAGCCAACGCTTTTACCGAAGACCGGGAAGAGGCGCTTAATTGCGGCATGAACAGTCATATCGCAAAACCCATCGACGTACAGGTGTTGTTCAAAACACTTGACGACATACTGTAGGCTGTCTGTTTACGAAAAAAACGAAAAATAATACTTTACATTTTATAAGATTTATGCTATTCTATGGGTGTTGTCAATCAACGTAATTTTTTTATATTTTTGGAGGTATCTACAATGAACAAAGGTACAGTAAAGTGGTTTAACAACCAGAAGGGCTACGGCTTCATCTCTGACGAGCAGGGTAACGATGTATTCGTACACTAC
>CARUOB010000083.1:0-4464 GCA_949076555.1 uncultured Lachnospiraceae bacterium
GAATTATTTACTCTCGCGACATTCGCCCAATATGTGCGTAAACGCTCTTGCTTGGCTCATTGTTCGCGGACATTAACAATCGAAAGGAAGTGATACTATGGCACCTGCAGCACAGGCAATCAGAAATCAGGAAATCCTAAAAACTGAATATTCCGAAAAAGCAGCCATAGGCGCATTATATGACGAACTCTCCAAAGGAATAGAAAGTCTGAAAAAAGGCGATGTTTATACGATTGATGAAGCATGGGAGGAAATTGACAAAATATAATGCCGGATAAACCTAAAAAATACAAAATAGTGATTTCCAAAGATGCCCTCTTGGATATTAAATCAACAAAAAAGTATATTCTTAACACCTTCAAATATCGGGAATATGCGGAAAACTTTTCAAAGAAGATCAAGAAGGCAATCAAGGCACTGGATTCCTTCCCCAAAGGCTATGAAGCTACGGGATATGTGATTGAAGGATTAAGCGTTTATTTCAAGCCTTACAGTACATATTTAATCTTCTTTGTTGTGGAGGATTCCACCATTACGGTAATCCGGGTCTTGAAAGACCGCATGTATTGGCAGTCGATTATAAAGAAAATGCAGAAAATCAACAGATAAATTTACTTCAATCCTCCCGTTTCGGTGAAGCCCTCCGCATCGTACAGGATCGCCTTGACTCCAAGAACTTCTACGCATTCAATCCGGGATTTGACTGTTGTGAGGGAAATGTGAAATAAACACTGATATCAGAGATGAAAATCAAAAAAGAGTGGTTCCATCCTGCGATGATGTGGCATGGGATCATTCCCATACAAAAAGGCTTCCCTGCCCGGAAAGCCTTTTTGTTTAATCACACTCTGTAAAATTTTATCACTCCTGCTCCCGCAGCCAGACGATCATCTCACCTTTTCCCCTGTTATTCCACTCACAATAGGGAACCGCCGTTAACGTATCTTCCTCGTAAGCCGGTTTTTCCGTCCCATAGAGATTTGTCCCCGCATTGGAGTAATCTATCCGTTTCCCCCGGAAAGAAGCGCACAGTGTTCCGCCAAGCAGATCCTCCCGATAAACCTCCGCAATCTCCGTCTCCGGGGAAACCAGCACGGATTTCAGGTAATTCCCGTTATCCGCCTCCTCCAGGCAATATACCCTCGGCCCTTTTACCAGCGCAATTTTGCCGATATTCTCATATACTCTCGGATTGCAGTGGATAAACCGAAACGCCACATCCAGAGAAAGCTCTACTATATCTCCGGGCTGCCAGCTTCTCTCCAGATAAATATACCCTCTTTCTTCTTCACAGGAAACCTCTTCTCCGTTGATCTTCACAATACAAAAACCGCAGTAATGCGGTCTTCGGATCGCAAGTACAAACTCTCCCGCCTCTTTTCCTGTAATCTCATATCGTATCTCCCCATTGTCGGGATAATTCGCCGACAGTTTGACCGAGATCTCCCCGCACTCTAACGGAGCCGAAATTTCACTGCTGATAAACAAATTAGAATACAGCGTATTCTCTCCCACCGCATACATATAATTTCCCATGGAAGCCAGCGTTCTTGTAATATTCGGCGGGCAGCAGGCCACTCCGAACCATTTCTGGCGCGTTGTCTTCACATGACGCATCGTCGGATTCTTTTCGGCCACCTCGGGAATCACCTCCAGCGGATTTACATAGAAAAAGTGCTTGCCGTCCATCGCAATCCCCGAGAGCAGCGTATTATACAGCGCCAGCTCCACGGTATCCATATATTTCCCGTCCCTGGTAATCTGAAACATCCGGTTTGAGAACATAGCAAGACCTATGCTCGCGCAGGACTCCGAATAGTTTGTATTATTCGGCAGATCGTAGTCACAGGTAAACCGCTCGCCAAACGATGCCGAACCTATGCTTCCCGTAATATACATTCTTTTCTGCGTAATATTCTCCCAAAGTTTATCGCATTGCTCCAAAAGCTTCTCGTCCTGATATTCGCTGGCCAGATCCGCCATCGCGCAGTACAGATAAACCGCCCGAACCGCATGGCCCTCCGCCTTTGTCTGCTCGCGCAAAGGCATGTGCACCTGCAAATAGTCATTTTCGAAGTCCGCAAACTCGGGAAACATATAGTTTCCTTCTTTTCTACAGTTTTCCGTATCAAAATAGCATGGTTTTTCTCCCCGGGTTCTCACAAAATAATCGGAAAGCTCCAGATATCTCTTCTCCCCCGTCACATGATACAGCCTCACCAACGCAAGCTCCACCTCGGGATGCCCGGGATAGCCGTGATTTTTTCCCTCTTCCGGCCCGAACACGGTGCACATGTAGTCCGCAAAGCGACGCACGACCTTCAAAATTTTTTCTTTCCCGGTTGCTTCGTAATAAGCCACTCCCGCCTCTATCATATGGCCAGCCGTATATAATTCGTGCCCCTCCAGCAGATTTGTCCATCGCTCCTTTCCCGTGATCGTAAAGTATGTATTCAGATAACCGTCCTCGCACTGCGCTCCCTCGATCAGGTCGATCGCCTGGTCAGCAAGCTCCTCCAGATGGCCATTTTTCTTTTTAGCCAGCGAATACGCCACCGCTTCCAGCCACTTTGCCACATCCGTATCCTGAAATACCATTCCCCTGTGAGGTTCCCCGTTTTTCTCGATCAATGTCCTGAAATTCCGAATACAATAACTCTTTTCCGCTCCTTCCACCTGATCGTTGATCAGCTCCCATTGAAATGGCAGAATCACATCTTCCACCAGATCAATATATTTATTCCAAAACAAATCATGGATATCAATTTTGTTCAGCGCTACACTTTTTAACCGTTGCCGTTCCATTCCAACTTTCCTTTCTACTCCAGTACTTTTATCGATGTTCCCTCCACCATTTTGCATGGAAGGGTAATATTCACATCTCCGTTATAACCATCTTCCACTTTATTCAATAAAAGCTCTATCGCCTTATATCCCATACTCTGCAAGGGACGATCCATCGTCGTGATTTTGGGCACGCCGTAATGCACGATATCCGAATTGTCGAATCCCGACACGGATATATCTTCCGGAATCCTGAGCCCGATCTCAAGCGCGGCGTCCCTCGCCGCCACCGCCATCTCGTCATTCATGGCAATGAACGCCTTCGGACAGTCAGAGCGCTTTAGCATTTCCCTCACCTGCACTCTGGTTTCCTCGTACAGCCAGTTGCCGGTGATCACATTTCTTTCCTCGAGCACGATATTTTCCTCTTTCAGCGCATGCTCAATCCCCCTCATACGCATGTGGGACGGCTCGGACTGTTCCGACCCTTTGATCACCGCAAAATATCTGTGCCCCTTCTCCAGAAAATGTTTTGTAATCTGATATGCCGCTTTCTCATTGCTGTAACAGACGGAAGACCCCTCCCCCACCGTATAGCAATAACAATAGACCACCGGTTTATCGATATCATGCAGCACGTCCTTGATCATCCGGTCGTGCATCCCCACATAAATAATGCCGTCCACCCTCATGCGCAGCAAAATATCGACAGCTTTGTCAATATCATCCTGAAACTTGGAAATATCCTCAAACTGCGTCTCAATTTTGCTAAGCAGACGCAGATTGCTCAGGATAATATGATAGCCCTTCTCCTCCGCCAACGCATTAATCCCGTCAATTACATACGCCGCATGCCATACCGTCACATCCTCCACGACAACGCCGATCAGAGATGTCCGGTTTTTCCGAAGGCTCTGTGCCAGGATATTAGAACGATATCCGGTTTCCTTTACAATTTTTTCAACTCTCCGCCTGGTCTCGTCGCTAACCCTGGCGCTCCCGTTCAACACGTAAGAAACAGTTGCGGTTGATACGCCTGCCCGTGCTGCAATCTCTTTTAATGTCATAATAAACACCCCATTCATTGTGACATTTACAGCTTTTTTTGTCAACGATGGAAACCGTAACCGTGACAGAATATCACCCTTTTAGGCCGGTCGTCTTAATTCCTCCGACCAGGAACTTGTTCCCGAAAAAGTACAGGAGCATCGGCGGAAGAATCATCAGCGTTGCCGCCGCCATAATAGACGGCCAGTTGATAACAAACGAATTGCCGGATGTATACATATAGCTTGTCATCAGCGCGATCGTCAGCGTCCGCCACTTGTCACTGTTGATATAAAAAACAGGCTGTGTCAGCTCGTTCCACCAGAACACGCAGGACAAAACCGCTATAGTTGCGTAAGTCGGTTTTGACAGCGGCACGAGCACCTTGAAAAAAATCTGCAACCGGCTGCATCCGTCGATCATCGCCGATTCATCCAGCTCTCTCGGAATAGACCGGAAATACTGCCGGAACAAAAATACGTTGTACGGATACGCGAAAAACGACGGGACAATCATCGGCAGCAGAGAATCCAACCATCCAATCTTGCCGAACATAATATACTGCGGAATGATCAACGCAATATTCGGAATCATCATTGTCGCAATAATCACCGTAAAGATCAGATTTTTCCC
>CARUOB010000083.1:4474-8815 GCA_949076555.1 uncultured Lachnospiraceae bacterium
TTTTTCCCCTTAAATTCCATACGAGCCAGCGGGTATGCCACCAGCGAGGACGACAGCAGTGTGCCAACCGTAGTTCCCAGCATCAGAAGCAATGTATTTTTTATATACAGCAGGATGTTGGAACTTCGGAAAATGTATGTAAAGTTCTCCGTCGTAAAATTCAGAGGAATAATGCTGGAAGATGAGGTGAACTCCGCCAGCGTCTTAAAACCGCCTGTCGAGATCCAAATGATCGGGAGAAACATGATCATTGCCACAATTATTTTAATCACATAAAGCCAGAACTGGTTTATTCTTCGTTTTATTTTTGCCGATTTCATATTTCACCCCCATCAATTCTCATAATACACAAGTTTCTGGGACAGGCCGAATAACACCGCCCCGAACACCGCCGCGAAAATAAAAAGTACAACGGACAGCGCGCAGGAATATCCCACCTTCATATTGCTGAAAGCCTCTTTATAGATCAGAAGGCTAAGTACCTGCGTCATTCCGTCCGGATTTCCGCTCTCACCTGTCAGCGGATACAACAGGGCGAAGGAACCGTTCAGCGCGCTGACGCACCCGTTTACCGCATTGAACAGGACAAGCGGTGAGATCATCGGAATCGTCACATTAAAAAACTTCCTGGCAGCGCTGGCCCCGTCCAGATCGCACGCCTCGTACAGCTCTCTCGGGACGTCGCTCAGTCCGGAGCGGAATATCATCATCATCTGGCCGGTATTATAAGTAAACAAGGTGATAAAAAATACAACCATATATACGGTCGAGTGATCATAGAGCCAGTTGATCGCCACACTTTTGCCCGCAAACACTGACAACAGCGCATTAAACAAACCCGCCTCTTTTCCGAAGATCGTGCGGAACGCGTAGGCGAGCGCCACCGACGGAATCACTGACGGAAGAAAATAGCAAAACTGAAAAATGCCGTTGAGCCTCTGCCTCTGGTTCAGCAAAAGAGCCATAATAACCGCCCATATGGTAGTTACAACAACCATGATAACCGTGAAGAATAACGTAACCCGGATAGAATTCCAAAATGCCTCGCTCTTAAACATATTGACATAATTCTTTAAACCGATAAACTCCGATGCCCCGTTCAATTTGCGGTTCGTAAGACTGACCCGAAGCATAAAAAAAATCGGAAACAGTGTAAAACATACAAACCCGATAATCCAAGGTGAAATAAACGCATACGCTGTCAGGGTATCTTTTTTTCTGTTGATATGTGCCACCCCATCCTTTTTTGTCTTTGCCATGCTGATACCTCCTCCTTCAAAAAGGGCAAATCCCAAAACCGGAAATGCCCTTTCCAAGTAGCTCCTTAATAGCCAATCGTCTCCGCCGCATAGTCAGAGGAAGCCTTCACCGCTTCCGCCGGCGTCATCTGGCCCATTGCCGCTGATTCAAAGTTGCTTACCGCGTTACCGGTCACGCCAGCCGGCAGACATGTATAGCCGAAGATACCGGCCGACAGGGAATCCGTCATCGCTTCCCAGTTGTCGATCGTTGTAGCCGCTTCCACTTTCCAGGCGCCCTGATCGGCGATCTTCTTGAGCGCGGACATGTTTCCGCTCGCCTTGGAGTTGATCGTCTGCCCTTCCTCGCTCATCAGATACTCGATAACCTTCCACGCGTCCTCCTGATTCTTGCTGTTCGCGTTGATCGTGTAGAACCCGGTATGCAATGTGTTGTATTTCTCCTTGTTTGTCGGAATCGTCGCGATATCCCAGTTAAAGCCGAGGGAGTCGCCGTATGTCCCGATATTCCAGCTTCCCGCCCATGCCATGGCAGCTTTTCCCGATGCGAACAAATCCGCCGTATCGGAGGAAGGCTCCGGCATGATTCCTTTGCTCACCATGTCGGCACAGTCTCCGACAAACGCTTCCGCGCCCGAGCCGATCACAAGCTGGCCTGTGGAGGGATCATAGATCTGGTCGCCCGCTCCGCCTACACCTGCCCACCACGTCTGCACGTTCGGAAGAGTACATCCGTAAACGCTGGTGGTATCGCCGTCCTTCTGCGTCAGCTTCTCGGCCGCTGCCAGAAAATCGGCATAAGCCCAGTCATTTGTCGGGTAATCAATCCCTGCCGCGTCAAACATATCCTGATTGTAGAAGAGAATCTCCGTAGCCGCACACCAGGGAAGGCCGTATGTACCGCCAAGGCCGTCGGACAGCTCCGCCACCGCGTCAATGAAATCTCCCGTATCAATGCTGGAACCTGAAAGCCTGTCATCTAACGGAACGATCCCGCCTGCCTGCACGAAATTCGCAATATCGCTTTCCCATATAATAAAGACGTCTATGGAATCATCCTTAGTCGCAACCATCTGATTCAGTTTGGAAGAGTAATCACTCTCCGGAATCACCGTAACTTCCAAATCTACTCCGGTTGCCTTCTCGCACTGCAAATACATATTCAGCTCCTCGTTCGGATTCGGGTCATTCCATGTGCAGATCGTAATCTTTCCACCTTCTCCCCCTTCTGAGGAAGCCTCCCCGGCATCCCCGGCCGTTGCACTCTCCTGCTGTTCGGGAGCCAGAGCCGTTCCCGTATCACCGGAAGAACCGCAGCCTGTGAGCATTCCACATGCCATTGCCATCGTCATCATCATTGCCAATACTTTCTTCGCCTTCATACAAAACCTCCTTCTCTTTTTCCCTTTTATTTCCTTTGCTTAATCGTTTAAACGATTTTCCTCAATTTAGCGGGAATTTCTGTAAAATTTTCCCGCTTTTACCAATTTAATCGATTAAATTTTTCAGTAAAAAAAATAAAACAACTTTTGTAATTTTATTTTAACTCACCATGTCCCTTTTTGTCAATATCTATATTTTTACAATTTATTCCGCCTCCTCCTCTTCCTCGTCCCGCGCAAACTTTTTCGTACCCTCCCAATACCAGGGAATCGCTTCCCCCTCCTTTGGCTCTTTCATATATTTAACAAAAATCCTCTCCATCAAATATGACAGAATAAGCATCCAAAAAGCGGGAAGAAACAATATTGCCGCAAAAAAACGCAGTCCCACAAAGATAATCCCCCCGAATATAACTGTCATAATTAGGGAATAGATGATATGTCGCACCGACAAGAAGAGGCTCATTTTCACCCCTTCCCATATTCCGTATTCAAACCTGGAAAATACCGGGAAAAGATAAATGCTCAAAAAAACGAAAAGCAGGCCCACCCACAGAGATTCTGCCTTGTAAAATACATACAGTCCCGAACCGGTTTCCATCTGCCCCACCGCCCGTATATTCAGCACCGCAAGCGCACCCAGGAAAAAATAACATAGGCTGACCCCGATTCCCCGCCTCCAGTTCGACCGAAAGAAACCGAAAAACTCCCGGCTTAACGTGCCACGTCCCCTGCGTATACATTTCACCACCGTGTAATACAGCGCAGACGTCGATGCGGCGAGGGTGATCACCGGAAGCGAGGAAACGATCCATAAAACGCTCAGAATTACCAAATCCGCCAGTTTTTCCATGACGCCTGTAAAGCTGCTGTCTATTCCAAATATCTTTTTTAACATTGCACGTTCCTCTCATCTTTCGGTTTCCCGCATGGCTACAGCCCGTTTCCGGCAATTTTTTGATACTGCCCTCCCCTTATTCACAAAGACACAACCTGATTATAATACACAATGTCCTCAATTTACAATCTCTTTACGCAGTTTCAATGGGGTCGACTGTGCAATTGTTCCTTTTCAGACCTGCACCATACACTTGCCACATAGTGTCAAAACCGGAGCAAAAATGCCTGGTTTTGGGGCTCCACTTACGACAATATCCTTCGTCTTGTGAAGGATGAACCTGATGTGTATGAACCGATTAAGTTTCTGCGCGCAAGGGAAGTTGCTTTCACCTACTCTTTTATCCACGATTCTATATTTCCGTCTTTTTCATCCTGCAACATACTCCAGACATACTCCTCTGATTCTGCAAATAAACCAGACTCCTTATCCTGAAGCAATTCATATGTCATTGTCTTTAACAACTTCTTTAAAGCCTCTTCATTGGAACAGTTTTCTTCTCTGCTAAGTCGATACACTAAAGAAACCGAAAGAGACTGTATTGATTTATTGATATTATGACTTGTTACATTCATCCTACAACCTCCCTTTTAACTTTTTTAAAATGTAGCATCTTAATCGCATGAGTTGTTCCAAAGAAATACTGTTTTGGTAAATTTTCCGGCTCTAACTCTTTTATTAATGCATCTAAAATTTCATCAGAGAATTTCGGTTTAAGTAACACAAAAAATAAAAGGGAGAAACACAGGGCGCATAACCGCTGTATCACTGATACAAGCCGGTTATACGCCCTGTGTTTCTC
>CARUOB010000084.1:0-8236 GCA_949076555.1 uncultured Lachnospiraceae bacterium
CAACGACCAGTGGTTTATGCCGGTCTATGCGGTCAGGGACACGGAGATTCATGTGAACGACCGGATCTGCCAGTTTCGCATTATGGAGAATCAGCCGAAGATTATTTTTGAAGAGGTGGACCATCTTGCCAATGCGGACCGGGGCGGATACGGCAGCACCGGAAAGCAGTAAAGGATAGAGGAATCGGCATCCGGCGTGCATAAGACAACTCCTTCCAAGACATACTATGGGAAACAATGGTAAGTCACGGAAGGAGTTTTTGCGTTGGAAAATAAAGAAAAAATGACAACCTCCCTGCAGGAAAGCATGGCGTACATGAAAGCACATATGAAGCCGGATACGAGTTTCGATGTGGTCTATCGCGTGATCGATGTGGGCGGCAGACAGGCTTGTATCTATTTTATTGACGGCTTTTGCAAGGATGAGCTGATGATGAAGATCCTGCAGTACTTCATCGGTCTGACGCCGGAGAAGATGCCGGAGAACGCCTATGAAATGTCGAAGAAGGCCACACCTTATGTGGAGGTGGATCTCAAAGACAACTGGGATGAGATCATATACAATGTACTGTCGGGTGTGTTTGCGCTCTTTATCGACGGCTATGACAGATGTGTGCTGATTGATTCCAGAACCTATCCGGCAAGGAGCGTTTCGGAGCCTGATAAAGATAAGACGCTGCGCGGCAGCAAGGACGGTTTCGTGGAGACAGTGGTTTTCAACACGGCGCTGATCAGGAGGCGCATACGAAGCACTGAACTTCGTATGGAAATGATGAACGCAGGGAAGAGTTCCCAGACGGATATCGTGCTCTGCTATATGGATAACCGGGTGGATCACGCTTTTTTGGAAAAAGTGAAGAAGCGGATTCAGAACATCAAAGTGGATGCCCTGACCATGAATCAGGAGAGTCTGGCAGAGTGCCTCTATCAGCGGAAATGGTTTAATCCCTTCCCGAAATTTAAATTTACGGAGCGGCCGGATGTGGCGGCAGCCCAGGTGCTTGAGGGAGATATCGTGATTCTGGTGGACAATTCGCCGTCCGCCATGATTGTGCCGACTTCCATTTTTGATATCGTGGAGGAGGCGGATGATTACTATTTCCCGCCCGTTACGGGGACATATCTGCGGCTGACGCGGTTTATTATTTCGATCCTGACCTATATTATGACACCTACGTTTCTTCTGCTTATGGAAAATCCCCAGTGGGTTCCTGACAGCTTTCAGTTTATCATGCTGCAGGAGGAGTCTAATATTCCGCTGATTGCGCAGTTCTTAATGCTGGAACTGGCCATTGACGGATTGAAGCTGGCAGCGGTCAATACGCCGAATATGTTAAGCACTCCTTTGAGTGTGATGGCGGCACTGGTGCTTGGCGAGTTCTCTGTCAACAGCGGTTGGTTTAATTCGGAGGTGATGCTCTACATGGCGTTTGTCGCCATCGCCAACTACACCCAGCAGAATTACGAGCTTGGCTATGCACTTAAATTTATGCGGATTATCAATCTTATTTTGACAGCGATTTTCGGCATTTATGGCTATGTGGGAGCGATTGTATTTTTCGTACTGTCCATTGTCTTCAATAAGACTTTGTCGGACAAGAGTTATATTTATCCCCTTCTGCCTTTCAATTTCAGGCAGTTGATGAAGCGTCTGCTTCGTCTGCGTTTGCCGGAGGCAAAGCAGTAGCGTGACAGGCATTGACGCAAAGTCTCATGAATGAGTTGAGGAGATTAAATTTTAACTATTTAAAACTAATAAATAGATAAAATTAGCTAATAGAAATTGTGTATATTTCATGAAAAAGCAAAATAAGTTTAGCAGTACTTGTTATTTTGGAGCCGCGATAGTAAAATAAAGCCCAGAGAAACGGCAATCGCAAAAAACGATCTGTCGCGGCTTCAAATAATCAATTAGCTAAATGGAGGCTAAAAATGGGATATGAAATACATACCGAAAAGGGACTTGTAAACAGGGGGAACTTGTACCGGATGAAAGAACTGATGAGACGGGCCGAACGGGGCGACCGCATGACGCTGGCGTTTCTGGGCGGCTCCATCACGCAGGGCGCCGTCTCCTCACAGTATACGAACTGTTATGCTTATCTGGTCTATGACTGGTTCGTGAGGCGGTTCCCCAAGACGGCGTTTACCTATGTGAACGCGGGGGTGGGCGGTACGCCGTCGCAGTTTGGCGTGGCCAGAGTGGACGAAGATGTGCTGGCATTTAAGCCTGATTTTGTCAGTATTGAGTTTTCGGTCAACGATGAGAATACGGACTTTTACAGAGAAACCTATGAAGGGCTTGTGCGGAAGGTGTACGGAAACGTATTTGAACCGGCGGTCTTACTGATACATAATATGTTTTACGATACGGGCGCGAGTGCAGAGGAGAAGCATCGTGAAATCGGGACGCATTACCATTTGCCAAGCGTCAGCATGAAACCGTCTATCTACGGGCAGGTGGAGGCAGGTGTGATTGACAGACGGGAGCTTACGCCGGATGACCTGCATCCCAATACGGAGGGGCACGCTCTGCTTTCAGAGGTCATTACGGATTGTCTGGACAGGATTTATGCGCAGAGACAGGAGGCGGAGGAACCCTCTCCCATGCCAAAGCCTTTGACCCAAAACGCATATGAGGGAGCAAAGCGGTTCCAGAACCATAACAGCGCCCCGGTCTGTGAGGGATTTTATGCGGACCATACGCCAAAAAAGTATGTGAACGATATGTTCCGCCGCGGCTGGACGGCGTCGAAGCAGGGCGCGAAAATATGCTTTGCGGTGGAAGGAACGGAGATTGCCGTGCAGTACCGCAAGTCGGTAAAGCACCCTGCGCCGGTGGCAGTCGCAGTGGTGGACGGGGATGAGGAAAATGCGGTGATACTGGACGCCAATTTTGAGGAGACCTGGGGAGACTGTCTTTATATTGACACACTGGCACATCATATTTCTCCGGGTGCGCATCAGGTGGAAATCCGGCTGACGCAGACACATGAGGACGACACTGTGCCATTTTATCTGGTGTCGGTCATTACAGCGTAAAAATGCGGGAGGCGTCAGCTTGCCTGTGAGAGTGCCTGGGAAGCGGTATTCTCAGGAAGAAAAAGTGGAGGGATACATATGTTTCGAGAGGATTTTGTGTGGGGCGTGGCGAGCAGCGCTTATCAGGTAGAAGGAAGAGACTTGGAGGACGGCGCCGGGAAAATGATCTGGGATGCGTTCACGGAGGAGGGCGGCATTGAGGATCATCAGGACGCCCGTGTGGCATGTGATCATATGCACCGTTATCCGGAGGACTATAAACTGATGCGGCTTCTTGGCGTGAAGGCTTACCGTTTTTCTGTAAGCTGGGCCAGAATTATGCCGGAGGGAACGGGGCGCGTGAACGAAAAAGGCATACAGCTTTACCGGAATATGATCGTAGAGATGAAAAAGAACGGCATCACACCGTATCTGACCATGTATCACTGGGAACTGCCGCAGGCGTTACAGGATAAAGGCGGCTGGCTTAACGAGGAAAGCATCGGGTGGTTTGGCGAGTATGCGAAAGTGGTGGCAGAGAATTTCTCCGATCTTTGCGAATATTTTATTACACTCAATGAGCCGCAGTGCTTTGTGGGGCTTGGACATTTGCATGGAGTCCATGCACCGGGGAAAAAACTTTCCGTTCAAGATACGTTCCGCATTGCGCACAACGCGCTGCGCGCCCACGGACAAGCGGTAATCAATTTGCGAAAATATGCGAAGCGTCCCATACAAATCGGCTATGCGCCCACATGTGGGATGGCCTATCCGGCAAGCAGTGACCCGGCGGATATAGAGGCTGCAAGAAAAGTGCTCTTTTCTTTTTATAATCCGATGGACAACTGGACATGGAATGTGGCATGGTTTTCCGATCCGGTGTTTCTGGGGCATTATCCGGAGGAAGGGCTTACCAAATTTAAAGAGTACCTGCCGGAAATTACGAAGGAAGATATGGAATTAATTGCCCAGCCACTAGACTTTATGGGACAGAATATTTATAATGGATATATGGTGCGCGCGGGTGCGGACGGGAAACCGGAATTTGTGGACAGACCGGCAGGATTTCCCAAAACCGCGGCGGGATGGCCGGTGACGCCGGAATGTCTCTACTGGGGTGTGAAATTCCTGTATGAAAGATATCAAATGCCGCTGTATATCACAGAGAACGGTATGTCCTGCCACGACATTGTCTCAAGAGACGGCAGAGTGCATGATCCCAACCGCATTACTTTTTTGGATAAATACCTTTCGGCGCTCCAGTGCGCAGCGGATGACGGCGCGGATGTGATAGGGTATTTTGAGTGGACGTTTTTAGACAATTTTGAGTGGAGCAAAGGGTATACGGAACGGTTCGGCCTGGTGTATGTGGATTTTCAGACGCAGAAGCGGATTGCCAAGGATTCCGCATACTGGTATCAGAAAGTGATGGAGACAAACGGGGAGGTATTGTCAGTGAATCAGAAAGAAAAACCGATATTATTTTTAAACCCTGTATTCAAACAGATGATCTGGGGCGGCGAGCGTCTGGGCACAGACTGGCCCTATCAGATTCCCGGAGAAGGCACGGGAGAGTGCTGGGCGGTCAGCGCCCATCCGAACGGGGACTGCACGGTGAAAGAAGGGATGTATGAGGGAAAAACGCTGTCACAGCTCTGGGAGGAGGCACCGGAACTTTTCGGAGACACAGGGCTTGATCGTTTTCCGCTTCTCACAAAGATCATTGACGCGAAGACGGATTTGAGCATTCAGGTGCATCCCGACGACGCTTATGCGGGGGCGCATGAAAACGGCTCTCTCGGAAAGACGGAGTGCTGGTATATTCTCGACTGTGAGAAAGATTCTACGCTGGTAATCGGCCACAACGCGAAAGACAAAGAAGAGCTGACCGCCATGATCAGAGAGGGCAGGTGGGGTGAATTTATCAGAGAACTGCCGGTGAAAAAGGGCGATTTTATTCAGATCGATCCGGGTACGGTGCATGCCATCAAAGGCGGCATCATGCTTCTGGAGACCCAGCAAAATTCGGATGTCACCTACCGGGTTTACGATTACGACAGGCTGACGGACGGCAAGCCCAGACAGCTTCATGTGGAACAGAGTATTGATGTGATTACGGTTCCGGCAAAGCCTGCCGCAGAGTGTGTCAAGGCGGCGGCAGACCTGCCGAAAGACCAGAAGAACTTATTGATTTCCTGTCTCTATTATAAGGTGTGGAAGATCGATGTGGCGAAGCGGATTTCCTTCTTACAGGAGCACCCTTTCCTGATTATGAGTGTGACGGCGGGAGAAGGGCTGCTTAACGGGCAGATGATACAAAAGGGCGATCACTTTATTCTGCCCTGCGGCTACGGAGAGGTGGAACTGCAAGGGGAGATGGAGCTGATCGCGGCCACTGTTTAAGCGTAGTGAGACGCGGGAGAACGCTGTATTTCAGGCATTCTCCCGCGTTAGTCATTAGTCCACTTATAAATGTCAAACGGGAGAGAGGCGGATGCTGACTTATAATTTTGCAAAGGCGAAGGGGCCTTTGTACGAATACATATATCAATGCATAAAAGACGATATTTTGGCGGGGAATCTGCGGCAGGGAGAAAAGCTGCCATCCAAAAGAGCCTTTGCAAAGAATAATGGCATTAGTACCATTACCATCCAGAATGCCTATGACCAGCTGATCAGCGAAGGGTATATTTATACCGTTCCGCAAAAGGGATATTATGTGGCGGAGCTTGATGGCATGAAAAAGCTACAGAGGGAGGGCAGCGTTTCCCTGCATATCGACATGCCAAAGAAGAGACCGGACTGCGCGGCGGATTTGTCCGACAACAGAATGAATCCGGAACACTTTCCTTTTTCCATATGGGCGAAGGTTCTGCGGCATACCATCTCCGATAAAAGCGGCGAGCTGATGGAGGCGTCCCCGGCGGGAGGCATCGGAGAGCTTAGGACGGCAATCGCGGAACATTTGAAATCCTTCCGGGGGATGCTTGTAGATCCGGATCAAATCGTGGTCGGCGCGGGAACGGAGTATCTGTACGGGCTGATTGTGCAGCTTCTTGGAAACGAGAAGCAGTACTGTGTGGAAAATCCGGGTTATAGGAAGATCGTGCAAGTGTACAGGCAGTATCACATATCCTGTAAGTATGCGGATTTGGACGAAAAGGGAATGACCTTTGAAGAACTGCGCGCTACAAAAGCGGATATCGCCCATATCAGCCCGAATCATCATTTTCCCACGGGGATTACCATGCCTGCCGGAAGAAGATATGAGATTTTGGCGTGGGCCAATGAGAGAGAGGGGCGTTATATCATTGAGGATGACTATGACAGTGAGTTCCGGTTAAACGGGAAACCGATACCAACTTTGTTCAGCATGGACGCCTGCGAGAAGGTGATTTATATGAATACCTTTTCCAAATCCCTCACGCCTACCATAAGGATCAGCTATATGGTTCTGCCTGTCCATCTGATCAACCGTTTTTACAGGGAACTTTCCTTCTATGCCTGCACGGTCTCCAATTTTGAGCAGTATACGCTGGCCGCCTTTATCAGACAGGGATATTTTGAAAAACATATCAACCGTATGCGCCTGTATTACAGCAGGCAGAGAAACCGGATGATCGAAACCATCAAAAAGAGCAAACTGCATGATCTGTGCGAGATTGTCGAAAATGATTCCGGGCTGCATTTCCTGATTCGGATCAAAACCGATAAGGAGGACGGGGAAATTCTGCATGCCTTAGAAGAGAAGGGCGTCCGGGTGAAGGCACTGTCCGAATACTTTTTCACACCGAGCGACAAAAAGCACTGTTTTATCATCAATTACTCCAACATAGATATCGAAAAAGCGGGGAAAGCCTGCGATATCTTTTATGAAACGCTGATGAAATAAAGAACCTATTTTTCGAATCCGTGCACCCAGTCCGCTTTCAGAAAATAGATCAGAAATACGATGGAGCTTAGACTCCATGTCAGCGGATACGCCCAGAAGATCATTTTGATGACCGGAATGAAATGCAGGACGATGGTGATATAACTTACCCGGACGATGCACCAGAAACAGAGCATGGTGAGCATGGGTACGGCGGCTTTTCCGGCGCCCCTTAAAATGCCCGCGATGCAGTGGGAGAAGGAGAGCAGGAAGTAGAAGAGGGTGACTGTCCTTGCGTGGGTCGTCCCGTAAGCGATCACCTCCGGCGTGCGGTTGAAGGCGGAGATCAGGACCGGAATGGTAAAATAGATAAAGACACCCACAAGCTCCGCCGTAATGACAGAGCATAGGATACCGAAGCGCGCCCCTTTTTTGGCGCGCTCATATTGTTTTGCGCCTAGATTCTGGCTGATAAAGGTGGTGAGCGCCATGGCAAAACAGGTGATGGGCAGGAAGCCGAAGCCCTCGATCTTGGAGTAAGCGCCGCTTCCGGCTACTGCCATTTTGCCGAATTTGTTGATATTTGACTGCACCACTACATTGGCGAGGGCGATGATGGAATTTTGAAATCCCGCAGGCAGTCCGTTGGAGATCACCTCATGGAGTATGGGGAGATCAAAGCGGATACTTTTTATGGATATGCGGTAGTCCTCCGGGCTTTTTTTCGTAAGCCGCCAGAGACACAAAAACGCGCTGATAAACTGTGAAAGGATCGTTGCCAGGGCGGCCGCGCCGACGCCGAAACCGAGAACGGCGATAAACAGCAGATCCAGCACAATGTTGATAGCGGACGACACGATCAGATAAATGAGCGGGTGGCGGCTGTCCCCCACAGACTGTAAAATGCCCACGAAGACATTGTACATGACAAAAGACAGGGAGCCGAGGAAATAGATGCGGAAATAGACCGTGGATTCAGGCAGCACGTCGGCGGGCGTCCCCATCCATATAAGGATGCGGGAAGTCAGAATGGTGCCTGCAACGGTTAGAAAGATACCGGCAGCCAGTCCAAAAGCAATCGTCGTGTGGACGGCTTTCTGCACTTCTTTTATTTTCTGCGCGCCGTAATACCGGGCGATGACAACCCCCGCGCCCACAGCGATGCCCTGAAAAAAACCGACCATCAGAAAAATAAGGTTGCCCGACGAGCTGACGGCGGCGAGCGCATTGCTGCCAAGAAAGTTTCCGACAATAAGGGAGTCGGCGGTATTGTATAACTGCTGAAACAGATTTCCCAGAAAAAGCGGGAACGCAAAGGCGATGAGCTGCTTCCAGATGCAGCCC
>CARUOB010000084.1:8246-8541 GCA_949076555.1 uncultured Lachnospiraceae bacterium
CGTCAGCAGGGTTGTTTTTTTCGTGGATTTTTCGCTGTTCATGTTTCCTCCGTTGTGATATGTACCTGTTTTGAAATCGTTCAAAAATCAAATCATGCAAACGTTATTCCTATTATAGCACAAAGTATCCGGTTTGGTGTTTTTCAGAAAGAATTTGGGAACTTATCTTTTGCCATGTCGTGGGAAGGTATGATATGATAAAGATGACTATACAGAGAGGGACGGGATATCATGTCTGGATTGTTTGGAATCATATGGATCATAGTGGTGATATGCAGTTACGGTATCTATAAAC
>CARUOB010000085.1:0-5955 GCA_949076555.1 uncultured Lachnospiraceae bacterium
GATACTTTAGAATTAATTGTGAAGAGGCGGACTGCACAGGGTATTCCCTCGTGTCAGGTTCCGCCATATGGATTTTCTAAGATATTCCGGCGACAGCTGTGAAATGCGGACGAAACCGAATTTCTGGATGCTGGACGGAATAAAAGAAAATCTCATATGCCTCCACAGGACGACTTCGGGAACACCCTGCGCAGTCCGCCGCAAACAGAATCTAAGGCTTCCATTTATGTCCGCAGTTCGCGCAGCGGTTCACGGTACTGCCGGAACCAACAAAGCCTGTCAGAAGGGAATAACCTCTCTGGCCTGCGGTGATGTTGGTGGAACCGCATCTGGGACAGTGAACTTGATTTTGCTCCTGTTGATTAACTTGATTCCTCTGTTCTAATTGATTTTTAAACTGCGCTAGTTTAAGTCCATATTCAATAATATCTTTTTGTTTGAGTTCAATCATTGCATCAATTATTTCTGTTGAATGCGTAACATTGTAAATCGTACGCGCATCCTCCTTACTGATGAGAGGTTGAATATTCATTTCTTCTATCATTTTATTTTTTTCATAATCAGACATTTTGATATATTCATCTTCTGTTACATTAAATACAATTTTGTCTCCTCCACAAAAACATTTTTTATCAGCCTCCATGGGTACTAATCCTTTAGAACCACATTTGGGACATATCCTTGCTTCCAATGCCATAGTAATTATCCTTTCATCTTTATTTTATATTTATATTACTACATGTAGTCAATAATTGGAAGTTATTTATTATATGAACTCTGATATTATTTCTGATGCGCTCGCACAAGTCACAGAAAATGGTATTGGATTAGGTAGTATATTTGATAAACTAAAAATCGACGTTGATAGTTATGAAAAGGTCATTAGACAGTTTTCTGAATTAGATCTAGAAGATTCAAACTTTAAACTAAATGATGGCAAAACAAACTGGTCCGCAATAGTCAAAACCATCGGCGACTGCGACGACACCGCCCTCTCCTACTTCAAAACCCTTGATGACGGCAACGGCACAATCAACAATCAGGCTGCTTCCATGGAAGGCCTGTCCAAACATCTTGAAAAAACAGGAAACGGCTTCGCATCCGCCGCTGTTAAAACAACCCTGCTGAACTCTGCCCTCAATGCGGGCATCTTTCTGGCTGTCTCTCTGGCTATTCAGGCCATTTCCACCGCTATTGATAACTACATCCACAGGGTGGAAAACGCAAGGGAACGCACTGCTGAACTGCTTGACGAGTTCCAGCAGAGAAACGACTCCCTCTCCGGCCATAAAAAGGTGGTTTCTGAGTCTGCTGACCGCTATTCCCAGCTCTCGGAAGGCGTTGACCTGTCTACCAATGAAAACCGCTCCCTTTCCACACAGGAGTATGAGGAGTTTCTCGCCATCAATAAACAGCTTGCCGATTCCTTCCCCGGACTGACAAAGGGAATTGACGAAAACGGCAATGCCATCCTCTCCCTCGGTACCAACGGTATGACCGCAAAAGCCCAGCTCGAGGAACTGTTACAGACAGAGGAAGACTTAAGCAACTTTAAGACCGCCCAAGGGCTGGAAGAATCGTTTGCAGGCATCTACACTTACATAGAAGAAGCGGCACAGGCTTCCGCCGAACTGGAAAGCACAGTCGCAGACTCCAATGAAGCCCTTGCGCATCTGCAGAAAACCGCGCCAAACGATATCAAACTGGATGACAGTCCCAACCAGCTGCTTTTCAGCGGAAACATAGGCAATGACGCAGAACTGAATTACTTAAACGCCCTTACTTCCTCCTCACGGGAGTTCTGGAAATCCTTAGACGGTTTAAGACGGGTAGAGCTTGCCGGTATTGGGATCGACGATGCCACACTTTTTACAACTTCCTATACCGAAGACGGGGCCTTTGAAATGTACTCACAGGCATACAAGCTCACAGATGAGGAAAAGGCCTCTCTGGAAGCCATCATGAAAGACAATGTTTCCACTGCTGGCGGCGCACTTCTGGATTCCATCGGAGCGCAGTCTCAGGAACTACAGGCAAAGGTCATGCAGGGAGAAAACGCATGGCGGGATTTTGTCCCGTCTCTGGTCTCCGGTATGCAGTCCAAACAGACTTTTCAGGATTTGGCTCCCGATATGCAGGACACTGTCATACAGTTCGTGGAGGAGCTTGATTACAGCTGCGCTTCCGCCATGAATGAATGGGACCCCGACCCTTACGCCTTTATCCGGGATAAGATCATCGTTCCTTTGGGTGGGCTGGACGCATCAGACCAGCAGCTTGTAAGCGACAGTCTCCAAAGTCTGCTTACTCTGGACAGGAACGCTCTAAGCATCGACGAGCTGGAGGAACAGATAACCGCTTATTCAACTGAAATTGCCAAAGAACTGAATATAGACCCCATCGAATTAAAGGCGATGCTGGGGCTTGATCATGACGATACGAAGGAACGGCTGGAACAGTCCATCCGTGACATTTCAGCAGGTGACGGCACAGATGCAGCGAAGCAGTACAAAAATCTATCGGAATTAGCCGGAACTTTTACCGCAAAAGAGGCCGAGCTCTGGCTGCAGGCAACCCGTGGTGCAGAAAATGCACAACAGGCTACCCGGATGTACCATGAAGCCTTAGAAAAAGCAAACCATACAGAAATGGAACCGCCGCTTAAGGCAGATGCCTTTACCGTGATGGAGAACATGGAAGCCAAACTGAAACCGACGCTAAAATCCTTAAAATCCGCCTATGAAACCATATTTGCAGATGGATTCCACATAGACGCCACAGATTTTGAAGCGCTGGAAAACATCCGTTCCACCATTGACTCCCTGCGCAAAACAGAAGGTCCTGATTTCCATTTCGACATGGAATCCTTCAACCGTTTCGCCGCCATCATGACTGACACTGACACCACACAGGCACAGGCAGAACAGGCTTTCACTGATCTGGCCGTCTCCATTTATCAGGCTGGCACAGCCACTAACGGGCTGACGCAGGAAACCGCCGGACTTTTCTCCGGACTGCTGTCATCGCTTGGCATTGTCAACGCGGATGAACTGGCCATGCGTGCGCTCGCCGAATCGAAGGGGGCAGCCCTCATCGCATCCCACAACCTTGCGGAAGCCTCACGCATAGACATGTTTAATCTGTTAAACGAAGGGCAGGCCGCAGGTATTACCCGTGAAATGATTTACCAGTTAGCCGCTTCTGAGATCGCCTACAACACCACCGGTTTAAGCGTAGAAGAAAAGATTGCCAAACTCGGGGAACTGGCCTCCGCCTACAATGACACAGCCACCTCCGCCCTTGCCGCCTCCGCTGCCAACCGGATAGCAAACGGACGTGGCGATTATGAGACAATCCTGTCCGATATGATGGCAAGTATCAAAAGGCAGACAGACTCCTATAAAATAGAGTTTGACCCCATAAAGCCCGGAAAGACCTTTCTGCACCCCGCCAGAATACAGAAACGTATCATACAGATTTCCCTTTCTGTACTGTGGCGGCCTGCAGATGGCAGACTGATGTAACAGGAAAACCAGCCAACTACAAAACTAAAAAAGGAGGAACTATCTATGGACAATTCTTCGATGGAATCAAGGAACAATTCTGAAATTCCAGCCGAAACCACAAATGATCTTTCAGAAGCGGTAAGACTGCTGTCCGACGGGTTCTCGGGTATTTCGAAGTTCTTTGGCTTACAGGAATACCTAAAGAAAATCCCGGAAGAGGCAGTCCGGGTGGATGCCGCCATGACACAGTTAAGCCGGTCCACCGGCGCATCCGCTTCCGAGCTTCGCATTTACTTTGATCAGGCAGCGGAAAGCGCACGCAGATACGGCATCTCCATCAGCGACCTGCTCGGGGTCACCGCTGAGTGGAGCCGCATGGGTTATGGTCTGCCGGACGCCCATGCGCTGGCGGAAGCCGCTGCCCTTTACAGCCACATCACCGGCATGGATATCGGGTCATCCGGGGAGGCTCTGGCTTCCACTATGCAGGGCTTGCAGCTTGAGGCCGGGGAGGTCATGCAGCTTCTTGACATGCTGGCCGGAACCGGGCATGACCTTTCCATTGATCCCGCCGGAATCGGTAATGCGTTACAGGAAAGCGCGGCTTCCTTCCGCGCCGCGGACACGGACCTGTCACAGACCATCGCCCTGGTTGCCGGAGCTGACAGTGTCATTGCCGATCCCGGGACGGTTTCTGATTTATGGAACGCCGTGGAAACCCACATTTATGGCGCAAAGCTGGAGCTGGAGGCGGCAGGCGTAGAAACTGACGGAATGATATCATCCACTGTACAGTTACGGGATCTGGTGCAAAACCTGACAGGCTTTGATATCATGGTCGATTCTGCGGGCACACAGTTAAAAGATCTCTACAGTATCGTTGTGGGGATTGGAAGTGAATGGCAAAACCTGTCTGCATCCGAACAGAGCGGACTGCTGGACGCCCTTGCCGGTTCACAGGGAGATGCTCTCGGCTCCGTGCTTGACAATATCTCCGCCATTGAGACTGCCTATCAGTCAGCAGGTAATGCTTCCGGCTCCGCTTTGGCGGCACAGACGGAATACGAACAGAGAATCCAACATTCTCTTGACCGGCTGGAAGCGTCTTTTCAACATTTTGTAAACAACTTTCTTGGCGACGGCCTGTTGAAATGGGTTGCGGATTTTGGGAACGGCGCGGTAAACATACTGGATTCCTTTACCGACTTTCTCGGTCCCCTCGCTTCTTTCGAAATGGCGGGTGCCGGAGTTGGCATCACTAAACTCGTTAAAAACTTAGATTGCCGAAAGGTACTTAAAATTGCCTAGATTTTAAGTTGGTCTAACACAGATAAGGAAATGATAAAACGGTTCATAGTACAAGTCTGTGCGTTTGGGAGTTTTAAAATAAACCAACGAGGAGTAATTGCTGGGACACGTCCATGAATATTCTACTAAAGCAGAATTGGCGACAATAAATGCGACAGGGCAAAAGCAGAAAAAACAGAATATTCGGCATATGGCAACAATTGTGCAAACATGCGGTACGCCTAAGTGCTGTTGACAAGACGCAATCAGCTTCACACATTCTCAGGATTTCATTCTAACGGCATAACCCCTATAGATGGGACGAAACCCGTGCATGAGAATGGATGTTCAACGACTACCGATCCTCGGAGTATTTTCTACCTTACTGAAAATGCTTCTAATGTATAGTGTTATGCGGAAGTTTTGCAGTTCCTTCCGTACAACCTTCGCGGCATATTTCCTGCCGCCCTGCTAGAAAAAATCTGCCGGCATGTCCAATGCCGTACCGTGTCATACTTAAGTATGTTGCTGACAATGCCACACTTGCATTGTTCGGGTTGGATAAAGTGAAGGCTTTAGGAAACCTAAAGCCTCTAAAAAGATCACCAATATCAGAAATCAGACTTGCACTGGTTGCAATGCCACTGTTTGCTCACTTTTCCCATAGCAAACACGCCAAACAGCGCCACACTTCCCGCCTTGGAAAAGCCGGATATCTTTTTTGTGTTTTTGGAATGGCAGTAGGGACACTCTGCGTTGTTTCGGTACTTGTATTCCTCTGCTCTTTGTCTATGCTCCTCCAGAGCCTGTTCCTTACTAAAGTTTTCCCGGGCCTGCATGATTGGATTATTTTCCTTAGTTCCATATTCGCGCTTGAAATAGTCCCATACTAAATTTGCTGTATCATTATCACACGCTGTTTGTTTTTGAACGACCTCTACCCCTTTCTGTTGGTCATCATCTGATATTATTCCTAACATATCAACAAAATCGCACAAATGTGCACTGCTTTCAAAATATTGTATAGCTTCCTCGTAATTCAACTTTCATAATCCTCATCTTTCTTTTTATTAATCGTATCATAAAATGTATTTGACAGCAACAAATACCATTTTATAAATAAGCAACTAGAAAATCTAACAAATGTAAAAAACGCTAAAAA
>CARUOB010000085.1:5965-8536 GCA_949076555.1 uncultured Lachnospiraceae bacterium
TTTTTAATTCTCTATCATCTTTGAACAATAAGACTGAAAATATTGCATTCACTCAAAAATTGCAGAAAGCAACTAAAAGCTACTCCATAGATGTCCTTAAATCTGCCATTGCACAAACAACATTGGAAAAAGCGCAAATCAAGACTATTTTATCTTCCAGAGGTCTAAAAGGCGAACTTCTGAAAACCACCACAGCGCAGTTAGCAGAAACTACATCTCTCAACGCCCTCTCCGCCTCCGAAGCCGCCGCCACAGGCACCACCGCCGGTTTAGGCGCTGCCTTTCAAGGGCTGGCCGCTTCTCTTGGTATTTCTACCGTTGCTCTTGGGGCATTAATCGCAGGAGCCGCCGCCATCGGCTTAATCGCTGTCGGTTGCAGACAGTATGCTAAACACCTCGAAGAAGTCAGGCAGGAAACCGCGGAAGCGGCCAATGTATATAAGGACTCTTCCTCCTCCGTCGAGGAGTACGCCGCTAGGTATCAGTCCCTTCACAGCGCGCTCCTTGCCGCCAAAGGTGATGAGGAAAAGACCTGCCAGATCAAGAAACAGCTCCTTGAACTCCAGACAGAACTGAATGATAAGTTCGGCGATACATACGGCTCCATAAATCTTGTCACGGACGCCTATAAAGACCAGACCGATGCCATCCGCGCCTACAGCAAAGAAGCGGCACAAACCTTCCTCAATGAAAATACTGAGGGCATCGAAGACGCAGCCAGGGCAATGACTCACACCGGCCATTATAACCTTTCTTATACGGGAGTCGCTTCCTACACCGAGAAAGGAATGGCCCTGAAACAGGTTGTGGATAAATATGCTGACCAAGGTGTGATCGTTCATGATGACAGCGGCGATGGCAGTACCTTCTCCGTTCATTTATATGCAGATCCACAGTCCGCCTATGACACCATCAACGCCTTTGCGTCTGAACTGCGGGACAAAGCGGAGGAGCTTGGCGATGAGCACATGTTTGATGACGTGCTTGAAATCTCTTCATCAGAACTGAATAACGCGAAATCAATCATAGAAGATTATGGGGAGATATTCATCCGCTCCCTGAACGCCGAGATTGCTGCGGACGATAGCAAAGCCATTGTCTACGGTGACGCACTGAAAGCTGTGGAAGAATATAACAACGCCGTCCTAAACAGCGAAGATCCATTCAGTGACAAAACCGTGGAAAAGGCACGGGAAAGACTGGCAGAAATAAAAGGCCTCATAAAAAATGACAGCGAATGGGATAAATACGCGCCTGTTGTAGACAGTGTCTTTGAACAGGCAGATACCAGCCTGCTGGATTTTAACGACAGAATGCAGACCGATAACGGTATGAAAAAACTTGCACAGGATCTTTCAGGCATGGACAGGACAGATTTATCTTCCTTAAACCCTGGTGAAAACGCCTCCTTTGACAAGTTGAAAGAATCTGCTGAAGATTACGGGCTGAAAATTAATGACCTGATTGATACACTTACAAGGCTCGGCTACATACAAGAGGAAATCCAGGAAGAAGCGCCCGCTGCAAAAGATTTGTCCCCTGATATCTTCCATGACGATATCATAGATAGTCTGGAAAAGCAGGTAAAGCCTATCATGTCCGCCGTCCAGAACGCATGGCAGGACGCCTATGATACAGAAGGAGAGTTCGCTCTCGATCCTGACAAAGCGCTGGACGCTGTCAGCAGTATCAAAAACGCCATCGACTCCCTCAACAACGATGAAACACTCGGGATGGAAATCGACACCGCTTCACTGGAAAATCTTTCCAGCGTGCTGACCAATGCAGAATCCACCAAGGAAGAAGTCAGAAACGCATACAGCCAGATCGTAGATGCGGTAATGAATGAATTTCTTCCCGCCATGCAAGGCATGGATGGCTCCCAGTTCCCACTCATGCAGTCTTTTCTGGAAAGCATGGGGATTATGAATGCGGAAGCACTTTTGATCCAGTCCCTCGGATACTCCTATGAAACCTACACAGCCGCCAAGGAAGCAGCAGCCAATACCGGCGCCAGCCTCAATGCCGACATCAATGAAACGGCCGCACTGTTAGAAACAGAAGGGCTTATGGCTTCTGATGACGCACAACAGATCATGGCATACATGCTTGCCAAGTATGCTGTAAGCGGCGGAACCATCAGCGTCGATGATACTATCTCCGAACTTTCGGAAGAATATAGCTGGCTGGCAGATATGATCGACCAGTGGGGACTGTACTATGACACATCTAAAAAAGAGCATGGAAAGACCAGCGGCAATAAAAATTCAGGAAGCGGAAAACATACATCCTCTGGTGCCGCCGGTTCCGAAAAAAACGAACCAGTCGAACTCCCCAAATCTCCCAGACTTCCCTCCACAAGAAGCAGGAACGGCGCAGCCGCCAAAGCCGCCAAAACCGAAACCGACGCCCTCTCCGGCCTGAACTCCGAGATGGACAAACTCCAGTCTGCCTACAAGTCCCTCTGCGGCATCAGGGATGCTTACAATCAGAACGGGAAGATTACCGCAGACCAGTATCAGAATAATCGTTCTGCACCCCGCCAGAATACAGAAACGTATCATACAGATT
>CARUOB010000086.1:0-2840 GCA_949076555.1 uncultured Lachnospiraceae bacterium
CACCAGCTCTCATTTTAGCCCGGCTGCAGCAATTATCTGTTCGAAACACCCAGCCATCCGAAGCATGATCTGCAACCAAGCTATATCTTACCATAATACCGGGCTGTTGGCAAGATTTATTCGCAGGAAATCTCGGAGAATTTGTAACAGTTCAGCCTTCGGCTTCACTGCCACTTCTTTCCCCCTACACCCCCAGCTTCCCATATACCTCAAAACCGTCCAGCGTAGCGAAATAATCCTTCGGCGTCTCCGCCCTTCTAATCAGCTTCACGCTGCCGTCCTCTTTCAATAAAAGTTCCGCCGACTTTAGTTTCCCGTTATAGTTATAACCCATGGCGTAGCCGTGTGCGCCCGTATCATGGATCACCAGATAATCCCCTTTCTCAATCTCCGGGAGCATCCGATCGATGGCGAACTTGTCGTTGTTTTCACAAAGCGAACCCGTCACGTCGTACTTGTGGTCGCAGGGCGCATTCTCCTTGCCCAGCACCGTAATATGGTGGTATGCGCCGTACATGGCGGGACGCATCAGGTTCACCGCGCAGGCGTCCACACCGATATACTCCTTGTGGGTGTGCTTTTCATGAATCGCCTGTGTTACAAGCGCACCGTAAGGCCCTGTCATAAAGCGCCCCATCTCGGTATAAATCGCGGTATCTCCCATGCCTGCGGGCACAAGCACCTCATCAAAAACCTTGTGTACCCCCTCACCGATCGCCCGGATATCGTTGGCCTCCTGGCCGGGCTGGTAAGCGATGCCCACGCCGCCGGAAAGGTTGATAAAGGAAAGCGCTACCCCCACCTTCTCCCTGATCTGCACCGCCAGCTCAAAGAGCTGCTTCGCAAGCTGCGGATAATATTCGTTGGTCACTGTATTGCTGGCAAGAAACGCGTGAAGACCAAACCGCTTCACCCCTTTTTCCTTCAAAATGCGATATCCCTCAAAAAGCTGTTCCGGTGTAAAACCGTACTTGGAATCGCCCGGATTGTCCATAATACCGTTGCTCAACTGGAACACACCGCCCGGATTGTAACGGCAGCTCATGGTCTCGGGCAGTTTACCCAAAATGCCCTCGACAAAGTCAATATGCGTGATATCATCCAGATTGATAATGCCGCCTACCTTCGCACAATATTCGTACTCCTCCGCTGGTGTATCGTTGGAGGAAAACATGATATCATCCCCGCTTATGCCGATCGCGTTGCTCAGCATCAGCTCCGTCATGGAGGAACAGTCACAGCCCGCACCGTACTCATGCAAAATCTGCATCAAAAACGGATTCGGACATGCCTTCACGGCAAAATACTCCTTAAACCCTTTGTTCCAGGAAAAAGCCTCCTGTACGGCTCTGGCATTCTCCCTGATTCCCTTCTCATCATAAATATGAAAAGGCGTTGGGTAGGTCTTTACAATCTCCTCTATCTGTCCCTTCGTCACAAAAGGTAATTTACTCATGTCAGTTTTCTCCTCCCGTCATGTTCTCAATTTGCCAGTCAATCGGTTCTACACCGTTTTTCTCTAAGAAGGCGTTGCACTGGCTGAAATGTCTGCACCCGAAAAACCCCCTATATGCCGACAGCGGGCTCGGATGAGGCGCTTTTAAGATCAGATGCTTCGGATTCGTGAGCATCGGAATTTTGCTCTGCGCCGGTTTTCCCCACAGCAGATAAACAATCGGCCTGTCCTGCTCATTCACCGCACGGATCACCGCGTCCGTGAACTCCTCCCAGCCTTTTCCCTGATGGGAATTTGCCTGATGCGCCCGCACAGTGAGCACCGTATTCAACAGAAGCACCCCCTGATCCGCCCACTTCTGCAAATACCCGTTATCGGGTATGTAACATCCTAAGTCGTCCTGCAATTCCTTATAGATATTCTGCAGGGACGGCGGAATCTCTTTCTGGTCCGGCAGCACCGAAAAGCTCATGCCGTGCGCCTGGTGCTCATTGTGGTATGGGTCCTGCCCCAGAAGCAGCACCTTCACCTTACTCAGAGCCGTATAATGAAAGGCGTTAAAAATATCATCCGACGGTGGATACACCACCCGTTTACTGTACTCCTCTTTCACGAACATGTAAAGATTTTTATAATAGGGTTTCCGAAATTCGCTGTCCAGAGCCTGCGCCCAATCGTTTGCCAGCATTGCCATTGTACATTCTCCTTTTCTTTTGTTAAAAATTCCATATGCAAGTCTGCCCTTCCTTCATGCGCTCCCGCATGTAAAAGGGCATGGAACCATGCCTGTCCTGTTCCTATGCCCCCTTGCATACCCGAATCCACAATATTCAACTATCACTCTAATCTCACGGAAACGCCTTTCTCCCGCAGATATTTCTTTAAATCCCTAATTTCCATCTCCTTAAAATGAAAGAGTGATGCCGCCAGCGCAGCCTCCGCCTTTCCTTCCGTGAAAGCCTCGTAAAAATGCTCCATGGTGCCCGCACCGCCGGAGGCAATCACCGGGATCGACACGTTCTCTGCAACGGCTCTCGTCAATTCCAGATCATATCCCGCCTTGGTGCCGTCCCCGTCCATGCTGGTCAGCAGAATCTCTCCCGCACCCAGCTTTTCCGCTTTCATAGCCCATTCTACGGCGTCGATCTCCATATCCACGCGACCGCCGTTTTTGTAGATGGTAAACCCTTTCCCATCGGCGCGCCTCTTCGCATCGATCGCCACCACCACGCACTGACTGCCGAATTTATCCGCCGCTTCACTGATGAGTCCCGGATTCATAATCGCCGCCGAATTGACGGAAACCTTATCCGCGCCCTCCCTGAGAACCGCCCTGAAATCTTCCACTGTGCGGATGCCTCCGCCCACCGTAAAGGGGATAAAC
>CARUOB010000086.1:2866-8323 GCA_949076555.1 uncultured Lachnospiraceae bacterium
TCCAGACAGGGAATAATCCGCTTTGTGTGCATCGCCGCTCCATTTCTCTGGAGTTAATTTTCGAAGAAAATTTACTCCTTAGTTCTCAAAAAGTTCTGTAATATCTTAAGTCCCGTCTCTGAGCTTTTCTCCGGATGGAACTGACAGGCAAAAACATTGTCCCGCTCCACCGAAGCGTGAATCCGTGTTCCGTACTCTGTGGCTGCCTTCACGATCCGCGGCTCATCCGCTTGCAGATAATAGGAATGTACGAAGTACACATAAGCGCCTTCCTCTATCCCCCGAAACAGTCGTCCCTGATTCGGAAACGTCAAAGAGTTCCAACCGATATGAGGTATTTTCAACCCTTCCCCGTCAGGAATGCGCAGGATTTTTCCGGGTAAAAGCCCAAGCCCTTCCACGCCGGGCGCTTCCTCGCTGCTCTCGAACATTAGCTGTAAACCCAGACATATCCCCAAAAACGGGATTTTCTTTTCGACCGCTTCGCGGATCACGGAAACCAGTCCATACCCGTGCAGCTTATCCATAGCGTCACCGAAAGCGCCTACGCCGGGCAGGATCACATGATCTGCCAGGAGAATTTCTTCCCTGTTTCTGGTCAGCACGGCCTCTCGACCAAGCAGCGCCACCGCCTTCTCCACACTCTTGATATTCCCGGCGTCATAATCGATAATCGCTACCATCATTCTGCCCCTTCATCCGCATTCTCATCCGTGGGTGTCTCTACATCTGCATTTTCATCCGAAGGCTCAGGTTCAACCATCATTTCTTCCGGCAGCATATCCTCTTCCGGCGTCACATCCTCCTGTATATCTGTCGGCTGTTCTTCCACAGTCTCCGTCTCTAACCCGTCGATTCTCTCGATGATTTCCTCTTCCTCCGGCAGTACATCCTGTCTGCCTGCGGGAATTTCCTCTCCGTAAACCGCCCCGTTTATAATCGCCCCAAGTCTCTGTGAGTATGTCACATCATCCTCTGCTGCAATAATCTCCAGTGCGTCCTGCTCGGAGACGCCGAAGTCCGCTGACAGTCTCTCTAAGATCTGCTCATAGATCTCTCTGACTTCACCTGCTACATTGTAGGTTTCCGCCTCAATCAAAATCTCCTGATACCGCTCCACGCCGCTGATCAGCGCATTCAGCGACTCGAGACGCATATCCAGACTGCTGTAATTTTCATAGGAGCTGAGTTTCCGATCCATCTGCAAAATCAAATTGCTTCTCTGATAAAGAATCTCATCCTGCTCGTTCAGTTCCTTGCCGTACAAAAGATCATACACTTCTGCGTAGTTCTGATGATCGTAAGCTGCCTGTGCCTCTCTCTTCTCCATATAAACGGGCAGGAAGGAAGACAACAGTATAATACAAGCCGCAATTGTACCGCAGAATACAAACACCGTGATCACTTTCTTTTTGGAAAGTTTCTTCTCCGGCGGTGCAAACAGATCTACCTCTTCCTCGTCTTTTTTCTTCTTCTCTTTCTTCTTTTTCTTTTTAACTTTCTTGCTCTCTTCCTCTTCGCCCTCGGCTGCTTCTTCTCCTTCTTCCCCCTCTTTGCCTTTCTTGCCCTTTTTCTTATCTTTCTTTTTCTTCTTTTTCCCCTTCTTATCTTCTTCCTTCAGTTCTTCCAGAAGCGCTTTGTTCTCGTCGGTAACCATTCCAAGCTCACCGTCACCGTCCGCCAAAACTTCCGCCGCCAGAGGATCTTCGTCCTCCTCGTCCGACTCTAGCAGGAACGCCATAAGCCTTGCAAACGCGCCGGGCTTCTTTTCCTTTTCCTTCACTTCTTCGGTTTCCGCTTCCGGCTCTGCTGTTTGCGCTAAAAGCGCTTCCAGCTCATCCCCGGCGTCTTCTACTATCAGTTCCTCGCTGTCTTCTTTCTTCTTTTTCCCAAACAACTTCTTGCGCCTCTTTTTCTCCTTTTTGGGCTTTCCTCCGTTTTCTCTGGCCTCTATCTCCTCCGGTGTAAGCTCGCGAATGCTCTCCGCTTCTCTGGCCGCCTCCTCATTCTCAAATAAGTCAAAGCTGCTGTCGCCGTCTCCTACACCCTCCAGCATCGCCAGCACATCGTCATCCGGGGAAACACTCTGGCCAGCCCCTTCTAACAAATCGTTAATCTCCGATAAATCTTCATCATGATCCATTCCTGCCAGCAGTGCAGAGAGGTCTTCATCGCTCTCTCCCGTATCCTCCAAAGCAAAATCATCTACGCTGCTTTCCCCGTCAGATAAATCGCCATTCAACAACCGGTCAATGTCCTCCTCAGACATCAACTCATCCATTCCTCCCGCCGCATCATCCGATTCCTCTAATGCCAGATCATCCAGCGAAAAGTCGTCTGACACCGCCGCATCACCGCCGCTTGCTCCCAAGTCCAGATCATCCAGAGACAAACCGTCAAAAGCCGTCTCATCAGCGCTGTCCTCACCCAGATCATCAAAGGAAAAATTATCCAGACCGCCCGACATATCCTCTCCGGTTTCCGTCTCCTCCAATGCGAAGCCGTCCGGTGACGCACTATCATCCATCCCCAGATCATCCAGAGACAAATCATCGAGCGACAGCCCATCCAGATCCGAATCATCTAAATCCAGGTCATCCAGCGACAGTCCATCCAGTCCGTCGGTCATACCTTCCTCTGCCTCCGGCTCTTCCAATGAGAAATCGTCCGACGCCAACCCCTCATCCATACCCGGAATATCCAGAGGCAGGTCAGCTAAATCCGTCTCATCAAAATCGATCCCATCTAGATCCGAATCGTCCAATGACAATCCGTCTTCCATACCCTCTCCGGTTTCCTCCAGATCTGAAACAGCGGTATTATGCTCATTCATAAACGCGAGCATGGCTTCCATATCCTCTGTCTCTGAGTCGGCCGCGTCCTTTGGTTCGTCCTCCGTACCGCCAAGAGTCCCCATGGACACCAGCATCTCCTCTATCTCTTCGGGAGACATGGCTTTCCCGCCGTCTGCAGGCGTCGTTTGATTATCCCCGCCTTCAGCCCCGGACACAGCTTCTTCCTCTTCATCCGGTTTCCCGCCTCCCAGTATAGAATCTAATAAACTGTCTAAATATGCTTCACTCGAGCTCATAGTTTCTCCCCATTAACTTTTTATGTCACACTACCTCACATTTTATCACATCTTCTCCTATTTAACAAATCCCTTTTCCAAAATCGAGCGCGTGGGTGCTCGCTTCAGAGAATGCTTCGCATTCTCCCTCAATGTTTCACACTGTCGCAATTTCCTAATAAGCCCAGAAAATCAACAGGATTCTCCGCAATTCCTCTGCACCTGCCCGCAATCTCCTCCCCTGCCTGATAAAGCCGGGGATGTACACGATATAAGAAAGCCTTTTGGTTGTAGTACACCATTTTTTCAAAGGGGAACCGAATAATGCTGGGATAATGCATTCCCGCCCCCAGCTCCAACACGCACAGCCTTTTATTCACAGTACCCCGCAGCCATTTCGTGTAGACATTCCACTGGTCCAGATATCCCTCCTGTGCGTAGCTCTCTACCCCGAGCTGATTAAACCGCAGTTTCCCGCCGCATTTTTCACAAACCGGCTCTTTCAGGTCTGCCAACGGCTGCTCACCTGCGTAGTACCGCAAAACCGCCTCGTATGTATCTTCATGTATCTTCGACAATTCTCCCGCGCAGTTCCGTTCACACTGCATCCAGCGAAAGCCGCCGCAGGGCGTCACCAGTCGTTTCTCATCCAGCCCTGCCCCGTACAAATAATCGTCTATACAGAGCGAAACCACAAAATAATTCTTTTCGCTCAAAAGCGCTTTCAAAGCCTGATAAGCCCGTGTCCATCTGTCCTCCCGCTTCTCGCGCAGCACCATCTTCTGCAAAAAAGGCACAATCCAGACATAACGCTCATCGTCTCCGATCTCCCGCTCAATTTCCTGATATCTCTCATCCTGCAAAAGCGCGCCCCAGCCATACTGGAATCCTTCTCCAATCCCCACGAGAACAAGCTCCGCATCCTGTATCTTTTCCCTTATTTCCTGTAATTGTGTCTCCATCTTCGCATTTCCTCTGCGTATATCTGTGCATAAGATAAGGCCGGGAAAATCCCGGCCTTTACTTCTTGATATGTCCCGCCTGCTTATTTGTTAGCCAAGACCAGTTCGTCAACCACACGTACCAAATTACCGATTTCCGGCTTAGAAAGCTGCGCATTCGCTCCGAGCGCCTCTCCCTTTCTCTTCATATCCTCATTCACCAAGGATGAAAAGATAACGATAGGAATATTCTTCGTCTCATCATCCGACTTCACCAGCTTCGTCAATCTGTGTCCGTCCATAAGCGGCATCTCGATATCCGTAATAATACACTGTACATGCTCTCTGAGCGTACCCTCTTTCTTGCACTCCTGAATCACATCATAAGCCTGCTGGCCGTTCTCCGTGTGAATCAAATTCACATAACCAGCCTTATGTAAGGAATCTACAATCAGCTTATTCAAAAGCGGTGAATCCTCGGCAATCAGAATCGGCACATCAATCCTGTGTCTCTCACCCAGCTCCTCGATATCCGCGACTTTAAGACCTGTCTCCGGATTAATGTCCGTAACGATTTTCTCAAAGTCAAGAATAATAATCAGTCTGTCATCAAATTTGATGATACCCGTCGATACACCGTCTTCTGAAGTGGATATCGTCGTGCCCGGCTTAATGATCTCTCTCCATGACACACGATGAATACCAACTACAGAATCCACGTGAAATGCGATATCCAACTTATTAAAATTCGTGACGATAAAGAGCCCGCCCGGTTCAGATACACCGCGCTGTAAACAGTTCTTCAGGTCAATCGCCGTGATCATCACATCACGCGGCATAAAAATGCCCTCAACACTCGGATGCGCATTCGGTACAGGCGTTACCTCCTGATAATTAATGATTTCCTTGATCTTCGCCACATTGATACCGTAAGCATTTCCGTCCAGCTTAAATTCCAGTACCTCCAGCTCATTTGTTCCATTTTCAAGCAGAATCTTTGTATCCATGCAATCCACCTCACGTTATATATTTAGAAAATACCGTCGCATCTTTCAGATTGCTCATTCATTTCCCTTAAATGTAAACAAATTTAGCCGCAATCTCAGATTTATCTTATTATATCACAAATATTCTAAAAAAAAAACACTAATTACAATTTTTTGTAAATAGTGTTAATAAACTGAAAAACATACCCTCAAAACCAAATACTGAATCTCCTGTTTCTTTCTATCCGTTTGTCATCCCGAAAGAATGCGTCAGCATTCTTTGAGACGAAACTATAGTGATTCTTAGGTTCTGTTCTTTAGAACCTTAGAATTACTTTTCGTCTTGGTTAAGCCCTAGACCGATTAGTACATGTCAGCTCCACACATTGCTGCGCTTCCACCTCATGCCTATCTACCTCGTACTCTTCAAGGGGTCTCCGGATTCCTCCTGGGATATCTC
>CARUOB010000087.1:0-216 GCA_949076555.1 uncultured Lachnospiraceae bacterium
GTTTGGAGGGTTTTTTTAATGTTCTTTTTTCGGGCAGTAACCTATCTGCTCATGCAACGCAGAGTTTATCCATACATAGCATATCGGGGATTAGCAGGAAGCCAGTTAAAAAAGTTTCCGTCTATGTCACGCTACTTCTCACCATGAAACCAGAAGTAGAATCTCCACTTAACAGAATATATATCTCCTATAACCGTAGAGGTCACAGAGCCTTTG
>CARUOB010000087.1:226-6037 GCA_949076555.1 uncultured Lachnospiraceae bacterium
TTCTTTTGTCGTTTTTTATCGGAATGTGCCGCAGGGTTGTTTCTGCTGTTGGCTGTCACTCCCCGCCTTTCCAATCTGGATTTTTACATTTTCAAAAATTCAGATTGGAGGAAAATACGGTGAAATATGCACCAAGAAAAGTATATATCAAAGAAAACAATGTCTATGTGGAACTGTCCTATATGGACTTCTGCTGTCGCAGGGAATCCGACCAGAGTTATCTGGACAAGCTGTTTATCCCCGTGCAAGGCTGTTTACTTGAAGTTGTGAGGGAACAGTACGCCGATTTCTACAAGGATAAAGAACGGTGGCGTTATCTGAAAAAGCTGGACACAAATCACAGCCTGCTGTCACTGGAGGGTTTTACAGACAGCGAGGGGAATGTGCTTGACTTCATTATTGATGAAACAGTGGACGTTGCGGAAACCGTTGTCCGTGCGGTGATGGTGGACAGGCTGAAAGTCGCCTTGCCCTTATTGTCGGATGGTGAGCAGGCATTGATACAAGCAATCTTCTTTGAAGAACTTTCCGAGAGGGAAGTCGGATTGCGGTTAGGCATAACGCAGAGTGTCGTAAACAAACGCAAAGCCAAAATCCTTGCGAAGCTGAGAACGATAATCGAGAACTAAATTTTATGGCGTTCAGCCCCCTTGTTTTTTCCTTTGGGAAAATGAGGGGGCGATTCCTAAGCTCTCTCAATCTTGGATTTACTAAAATCCCGATTGGAGGAAAAAGCATGGCATACAACCACGGACGAGAGGATAGGAAATGGCGCATCTGGAAAGAAGCTGAGGAAAAGGTTTTGCGAGAGTGTGGCGTTAATGAAACGGTCATTGAACAAATCCGCACAGACGACAGGGCAGATTTTAATTCCAACAGGCGGTTTTACCGATGGGCGAGCGACTTCGGGGAATACCTTGAGGAAATGGAGAGTGGGGAGAAACAGGCAGAGATAAGGACGGTAACGGATTTACTGGATGAGATTGAAAACGAAACTCTGTATCTTGCCTTAGTCACAGTGGACAGACGTACATTACAAATCGTCTTGTTGAAAATGCAGGGTTACTCCACAAAAGAAATTGCCTCGCTCGTGCATTTGACGGCAGGGGCTGTCTATGCGAGGGTGGCTCATTTACGTAAGAAGTTGCGTAAGATTTTATAACAATTTAGTCTGCTTTTCTGTGAAATGTTGGGTGAGAGGTCAAAGGCTTCTCACTCATTCTTTATATATGGTATCTCTCTATATGTTCTCTAATGGAATTATACAGATGCAACCCATCCGGATGCGCCGTGGCTTGCGTATGCGGGTGATATCAAGACGGCTGAAATCCATATGACGGGCATGACAAGCACCGCACGTATGTTTAGCGGCTGCAAAAATCTGGAGAGCGTGGTATTCAAGACATTTGATACTGACGACGTTATTTACATGTCGGAGATGTTTAGTGGCTGCAGCAGTCTGACGAGTATTGACCTTCGTAAGTTTCGCACGGGGAAGGTTGAGCTCATGTCAGGGATGTTCAACGGCTGCAGCAGTTTGGAGAAGATAGATCTGAGTGGATTCGACTTTTCCAGTGTGACCAATACATCGAGCATGTTCCGTGGATGTGGCAGCTTAACAAACTTAGATTTCAGCAGCTCTCGCGCTGAAAATCCGGTGTACATGCAGTACATGTTTTTTTGCTGTGATAATTTGCAAAGCGTGGATCTGAGCGGATTTTATACAGATCGTGTGACAAATTTGATGGATATGTTTAGCGGTTGCCGAAGTCTTGAGTCAATCAATTGGGGCAGTCATTTTAAGACAGAAGCGGTGACGAACATCCAAGGGATGTTTACCGGCTGCAGCAGCCTTGCCAGTTTGGATTTGAGCGGATTTGATCTGAAAGGAATTACAAATGACAAGAATGTCAGATATTTTCTGAGCGGCTGTTATAATCTGGACATTATTCATACACCTTATAATATTGACAGCGCAATTTCCATCGCTCTGCCGAGGGCACAGGATACGTGGTATGATGAATACGGTGTGACACATACGGAGCTTCCCCATGTGAAAGGAGCCAGCGTGACGCTGGTCAGAATGGAGCTGAATCAGAGCGACATTGCCAGCGGTTTTGTAAAGGGGATCAGGTGGCGGATTGACAGTGAGGGCAGGCTGACTGTGAGCGGCTCAGGGGATTTTAGCAGCTCCTCCGACCTTGACAGGGCGCCGTGGTTTCCTTATGCGGACAAGATTAAGTCGGCATCGGTGGACGTCACAGGGATGACGGATGCTTCTTTCATGTTTTTTGGCTGCAGTAATATGAGCAGCGTTGATCTGAGCCGCTTTGATACCGACAGTGTGACAAACATGGAGAGTATATTTGCTGATTGTGGGGCATTGACAGGGCTTGATCTGAGCCGTTTTGATACGCGAAATGTGACGAATATGTCTGGAATGTTTCAGCAGTGTTCCAATTTGAAATCACTGGATTTGCGTCATTTTGATACAGGTAAAGTGACGAATATGGATGTTATGTTTTGGGGCTGCAGCAGCTTGACGAGCCTTGATTTAAGCGGCTTTGATACCAGTAAGGTTACGTGTATGGGCGGGGGAGAAGCTGGGATGTTCGGTTACTGCGAAAATCTGGTGAGCCTTGACTTGAGCGGCTTCGACACGCGAAATGTGGAAGGCGAATTAAGCTGGATGTTTGTTGACTGCAAAAAACTGCAAAATCTGGACATGGGGACCTTTGATTTAAGAAATATTTATTCGATAAGCGGCATGTTTAGCGGCTGTGAGAGTCTTGAGCAGTTTGATCTGAGCGTGTTTGTCAACTATAATGGCGTGTGGGATACGAGCTGGATGTTCGCCGACTGTAAGAGTCTGAAAAGGCTAAATACGGGCGGTTTTGACGCAGGATATATATCGCATATGCCGGAGATGTTTCAGAACTGTAGCAGCCTGACTGGACTTTCCCTCAGACGCACAGGGGTTGCGGAGGATTGTATATCCGATATGAATGGTATGTTTGCCGGGTGCGGCAGTCTTACCAATTTGGATTTGAGAAGCTTTGAGACAAAAGGCACAACGGATATGAGTGGGATGTTCCGTGGCTGCGGCAGGCTGGCGCAGCTTAATGTCGACAGTTTTGATACGGCTGCCGTCAGCGATATGTCAGAGATGTTTGCCGGTTGCAGCAGCCTTACAAGCCTTGACTTGAGCGGGTTTGATGCCAAGAGCATCAGAGAAAAGGAGGATGTATATTTCCCCTCCTACGGGATGAAAAAAATGTTCGAAGGCTGTACGAATCTGGCAGTACTCAGGACGCCATGCAATGTTCCTGCGGCTTTGCAGGAGCCTGCCGGACTGCCCGGCGGGACTTGGTATCGGACGAATGCTACAGAGACCACGGAACTGCCGTCTCTGGAGTACAGCATAACGCTCACCAAAAAGAAGCCGGCTTCTTCGAAGCCGCCGGTTGACAAGGCGTCTCTCAAGGTGAAAAAGTCAAAAACGGATTATTTGTGCGGGGAAGCGGTCAACTTAGATGATTTGGCAGTTACATATTATGCGACGGACGGAACGGTCAGAAAAGTGACAGATTATACTACCAATGTGGGTGCACTGGATATCTCTGTGCCGGGGAAAAAGAAGCTGGTCGTGACATACGATGAATTGACAGCGGAGGTGGAGTTAAATTTCACGTACGAGATCAAGAGCGGTACAACGACGATTACGGTGCCGGATATGGTCTATACAAGCGTTTCCCGGATGCCTGTTCCCACCGTAAGAATGACCGTTGGCGGGAAAAATGTGGTGCTGGCTTACGGCAGAGACTTTAAAACCACTTATGCGAATAATGTAAATGCTGGAGAAAACACGGCAAAGATAACTGTCACCGGAATCAACAATTATAGTGGGACGATATCGGCCGACTTTACGATTCGGAAAGCTGCCCTCACAATTCGGCCGCTCGATATGACGCTTGCCGTGGGCGACAGTCTGCCGGAGAGTTCTGATTTTGCGTATCGTGTGACCGGATTGTATGTGGGGGATGCATTGCTCAAAGAACCGTCTTTTGTCTGTGATGCGACGCAGGAAGATATGAGCACGGCGGGGAAACGGTTTGAAATCCGCTATGTGCCGGACAGCGCAGATGCAGGAAGCAATTATGAGATCGGTGGAATGCCCGGAATGCTCACCATCTCGCAGGAACGCGTTTCCTATACAGTTACCTTCGACTATGCCGGGCATAAGACGGAGGATGGTACGTCTACGGAAAAAGTTTTGTCTTATATAAAGTCCGGCAGTCTCATAACGGAGCCGGAGAAGCCGGTGGATAATGGATATGTGTTTGCCGGATGGTATAAGGACAGAGCATGTACGAAAGCGTGGAATTTTGATACAGATACGGTACAGGAGGATCTAACTCTGTATGCCTGCTGGCTTTTAGATGCGGCGGTACAGCCGGAGTACGGGGAAGATCTGTGCATTAAAGAGATCAAAAATCAGGAATATACGGGAAAGCCGATTAAACCCACGATTATCGTGTATTCCGGAGATGCTGCTGAGCCTTTAAAAGCGGGCAGGGACTATACAATAAAATACTGTAATAACGTGGAGGCTGACACGGAGAACGAGAGAAATCTGGGTGGTATCAGCAGCTCAGAGGAGCTGGAGGATAAGGAAAAAGGTTTCAATAAGGATCTGGCTTATGTCGTAATAACGGGCAAGGGGAATTATATTGGAACGGCGTGCAGGAACTTTCATATCGATCCGGCGCCGGTGGCGGATGGTGACGGGGCGCTGGCGAAGGGTTTTCACCTCAAATATACGGAGCAGTTGACGGTAAATGCGAAGAAGGAGCAGAAACCGTTTGGAACCTTGAAATATAAAAAGGCTATGAAGGCGGGTAAAGATTTTGATGTGAGACTGACTGCCATAGAGGCTTATGACGAGGCGGGTGACGTGGTGGAGGCGGACCGGGCAACGCTTGGAGGTCAGGCAGGGAACACAAACATTCCCGGAATACCTGCGGGCTGGCACGGATCATTTCTGCTCACTGTGACGGGAAAAGGCAACTACTGTGGGACGCTCACCCGGACAGTCTGGGTGACAGACAAGAGCAGATTGATGAAGAATGTGTCGGTTTCGCTTGGCAAGAATCTGAAAAATATAGAATACAATGGGAAGGATATCACGTTGATACCGGCGTGGTATGATACGGCGAGAAAGAAATACTATGAGGTGGATAAGGAAGGGAGTATCATTCGGCGCAGGACATATGCGGCTGCTGATGTTTTCACAGTAAAGTGCGGTAAGGAATATCTTTGTTACGGTAAGGATTTCTCTGTCAGCTATACGAATAACCGGGATGTCGGAACTGCTACAATGCACATTAACGGCGAGGGAGATTACATGGGCACAAAGAGCGTCACCTTCAAAATCAAGGGGACGGCCTTTAACACAAAAAATGTGAAGATAGATGAGAAGTCCTTTGCAGACTCTCTGCCATACACAGGGCAAGCACTGACTCAGAACGGCGTTGTGCTGCGAAATACAGAGGATGATGAGAAGCTGGTTTATGGAAGAGATTATTTCATCAACTATAAAAATAATAAGAAAAAAGGAACGGCGACCATGATCTTTACGGCGAAAACGGCTTCCGGGTACACAGGGAGTTTTAAGAAGAGCTTTAAGATCGTTCCGGCTGACTTGAAAACGGTGGCGAAGGTGAGCCCCTATGGAGTGACGGTTCCCGACACGCTGATAGCGTTGGATGATGGAAATTATCGGATGAAAAATGTGTCCTATCAGGCAGGGGG
>CARUOB010000087.1:6047-8211 GCA_949076555.1 uncultured Lachnospiraceae bacterium
GGCAGGGGGAGCGAAATTGTCCGGACGGTTTCTCCTGACTGATACGGCAAATGGCGGCGCCGTGCTGAGAGAAGGTGTCGATTATACGCTTAGCTACTCGAATAATAAGAAGATAACGGCTTCGGGAGAGGACGCTGTTATGACCGTTCGGGGAAAAGGAAATTATACTGGCGATATAAAAGTGTATTATGGTGTCGAAACGGCACAGTGGGGGCCGGATGCGAACAGCAATCTACAGATATCGGTTTCGCCGATTGCCTATGATGAGAAAAAAACGGACACCTATGTGTATGTGCCGAAGGTGAAGATTACGGATGGCAGGACAGTGCTGAAAGCGGCCAGGGATTATACGTTAGAGGCACATAACTGTACCCAGAGTGAGGTTAGCGCATATTTGAAAGCGCTGGCGGACCTGCAGGCAGGAACGCCGTCTGTCACGGAGGAGCAGGTAAGGATGATGAGGCCTTATGTGTTCGCTGCGGCGACAGAGGGGAGCGGCTATGACGCGAACAGCGGATTTCGACTGGACGTAGATTTTTATATGAGCAAATTGAATCAGAACAATCTGTATGTGGTAATATCGGAGGACCCTATGCAGACTACCTATACAAAGTGGCAGGTAAAACCTGACGTAACGGTTTACTATGGTGATGCGGCGGCTGTTAAAGAGGCAAAGAGGAATAAAATTACGGAGGAGAGCGAGCTGATTAATCCGACGGGACAGTATGGGTTGACGAAGCTGAAATACGCAGCAGACAAAACAGGAGATTACACGATTGCCTACGGGAATAATGTAGCGGCAGGTAAAAACAAGGGCAGTGTGACCGTAAACGGAACCGGTTTGTATGGAGGCAGTGTTACAGTAAAATTTACGATTCTGCGTAGGGATGTATACAAGATAATTGCAAATTAGAAAAGAACCGGCCATCGTGCCGGTTCTTTCGCCGTATATTTTTGGAATACCCTATTCCGCCGCCTGTTCTGCCAGTTCCGGGAACAGGCAGTCCGCAAACCTCTGTGCCAGCACTTCCCGTCCGGCGTCGTTAAAGTGGATGTAATCCGTCATATAGTCCAGATAGTTGTCCTCGTTGATAGAGCCGTAAAAGTTGTCGATAAAGGAAACTCCGACGTCCATGGTGGCATCCCGTTCCTTTTGCAGATAGTGGCTTAAGGTGCCGTGGCCTAAGTCCGCACGGTCGCCGTTTTGGAAATTGCCGTCCTCACCGATGCTGTGACAGAAGGTGTGGGACATTACCACAATCCGGATATGGGGATAGGCGTCCTGAATGGCTTTCACGCCAGAACGCAGCGCGCCTGTGTAAGTAATCTCGTCGTAGGGGGCGTTTGGATCGTCGCAGGGGCGTTTGTTGATATAGTCGCTGCCGTCGTACATCACGCAGATCATATCCACGGTGTTCATATTAAGCTCTGACAGCATTTGCGTCGTTTTAGCGAAATTTTCGTCGTAGCTGTAGGTGGCCGCCGTCTTCATCAGGTCAAAATTCCCTTCGGCAAGGCTTTTCGCCACATAGGAGAAGGAGAAAGCGTCCAGAATATAGCCGTCGTTGTAGGAGGCAAACTGCGCCGCCATGGTGGTTCCCGTGAAGGAGCCGTTATAGACCGTTGCTCCGGTTTTCTTCGCAATCTGCTCCGCCAGACCGTTTTCACCCTGATCCAGAGAGAAGGGGTCGTCGCCCAGACAGAGGATAGTGGTCACACCGTCGTCTTCAAAGCCTTCCCGCTTATCGGGGGCGAGGGGGATCAGATTGTCCATAACTTCGATATCGAAATCCGTGGTCTGGTAGTTCGGATCATAGTCAGAAGGCGTCCCTTTGTTCCATTTATAGAGACGGAAAGCCGAGAAGGCGATGACCAGCACAATGGCTGCCAGCAGAATGAGCTGGATATTGGCGAGAAGGCCGCTTTTTTTGTGGGACTTTGGTCTGGAGGCTGACACTTTTGTCATATTTTCTTTTTGCAATGTATTTTTATCCTTATTTTCTCCCATGATTATATTCGTACCCTTTCCTGAAAGTCGTATGTGTTTTTCTGGTTTTCATCTATTCTACTATTATTTTTTCTAAAAATCTACAGGAAAAAGCGTCAGGGACGTGTTGTCAAGTGTGTTTTTAAACTTTTATAATCGTAAACTCTTAATTTAACC
>CARUOB010000088.1:0-5990 GCA_949076555.1 uncultured Lachnospiraceae bacterium
GGGCAAGCCCGCCCGCATCCTCCCTGCTGATCATCAGTACCCTCTGCGGCAGGAAGCACCCCACCTGTGCCGTGCCCCCTAACACTGCCTCCACAGCTTCCAGCGTGTTGTCCGGCAGGGCGGCGGGACGGGGGGCCTTCCCCGGCTCCACAATCAGAATGTCCATGCTTTGCTTCATGTTTTGTTGTCCTCCTTTTAATTTTTTGTCTATGTGCAGCCCATGAAGGGCGTCACAGCAATGAAAGAATTACCAGCGGAAAAGAAAAACCAAAGATTAACCGCCGCCGAATCCAACGGCCATATCGTGGCTTACAAGGCTTGCATAATACTGGCTGATCGTCACAGGGGCATTGAACAGGGCAGACAGCGTATAAGCCCGGATATTGCCCACCAGGGTCGTATTCCTGTCAAGGCAGTCCATGACATACTGGATATGCCCGCTGTCCAGCTTCAAAAAGCGGCTCTTTACGACCTCCGTACTCATATCCCCCTGGTTGATGCGTATGCTTTTCCGGCTGCTGCAACAGGTCTCCGCCATCAGTTCCACAAAACCGTCCAGACGTTCCTTGTCGTATGGGTGGTCATGCAGGAGATAGTCATAATCAATGTTCTCTTTTATCAGTTCCCGGTAAGCATCCATCCGATCTATCCCATCCATCCCATAACCAGCGGAAGAAAAGTTATCCACAGGAAAATCCCCGGCCTTTTCCGGATAGATTGATAGGTCAGTATCACTAAAATCAGTTTTATTTAAGTCAGTATTATTAGTTTGTGATTTCCGCATTTCTTGAGTTGTGATTTTCACATCTCCTGAATTGTGATTTTCACAATTCTTGATTTGTGATTCCGGCTGTCCCGTATTTGCCTGGCAGATGAAATTTTTAACGTATATGACATTGGGTTTGCCAAGCCCCCGGCGGACACGCTCAATCAATCCAACGCCCTTTGAACAGTCCAGTTCATTCAGTAGTTTGTTTGCCTTCTGCTCCGCGCATCCCAGCGTCTCCATCACATCGGCAATCGTGAAGATGATATACACACGCCCTTCCCCATCAAGCCAGTTGTTCTTTACCGACAGTCCCATGCGGTCAAGCAAAAGCCCGTAAAGCACCTTCGCCTCCACCGACACCCCTTTAAAGAGCGGGTCTGTAAACAATATCTTTGGAATACGGTAAAAGGTGTACTGTTCCGCCTCATTCCCATAGTAATAATTCAGTTGTAACGGCATCTTAGCTGCCTCCTTTTCCTTCATTTTCAGCGACAAAAAAAGCCCCGGCAAAACAAAACAATTAGTCTCCGGGGCATGATCTGTCCGAAAACGCAAAAAAGCCGCCCGGTAACTGTCAGTCAGTCGCCGGACGGCTTCTTTGCATTTCAGACATTTTGTGTTTTCCATGTTTCTAAAAGGGAGAAAATGACCTCCTCAATCTGTTTTGGTGTATATGTTTGTGGGAAATACTGTTTCAGTCTGTCATTTTTGAGCGTTACCTGCACTGGTACAGTCCGCTCCTCTGTTAAAATGGCATCCATTACATTCCTGTCCAGTTTCCCCTCCTGGCTGTACTTTTTCAGGCGTTTCGCCTGCTCCAGTGATGGTACGGCCTGCAATCCCTCCATAACCTCTACAAGTTCCTCCTGCTGCTCTCCTGCCAGATAGGACAGTTCCACCGCAGGGTTAAAGGGCAGCTTCTTATCGTCCACCATCTGGAGCAGGACAGGGAGAAGTTCCGTCAGGCGGATAAAACGGTGGATGTTCCGGGCGCTGTCATTGGAATTTTCACTCAGCGCATCCACGCTGTACTTCTCGCCAAGTTGTCGAGAAGTGTCCTTTACACCCTGATGCTTCAGCGCGTCCAGCTTCATCTTATATGCCCATGCCTTTTCGCTGGGCAGAAGGTTTTCGCGCTGGATGTTGCTGTCTACCATGAACAGCGTTGCTTCATCATCATCCAACTTTCGCACGATTACCGGCATGGTTGTTTTCCCTGCCAGTTCCGAAGCCCTCTTACGCCTGTGCCCGGCGATCAGTTCATAGCCGCCCTCCACACGGGGCCGCGCTATGCCGGGGACAAGGACGCCATGTGCCTTTACACTCTCTACCGTGTCCTGCATGGTCTCGTCGTCCAGTACCTTAAACGGATGGTCTTTAAAGGGGAACAATTCTGTCAACGGGATTTCCTGCACGTTCCCGTCTCCTCCCGCCCCCGGAGGCTTGCTTCCTGAGAGCAAATCCTCATAGGTAGTCATCTGGATATTCTTTGCAACGCTTTTCATCCCCTTATCACCTCTTTCGTCAGTGCGGCATAAGCGGCTGCCACTTTACCGGAAGGGTCATGGAGATAGATGCTCTTTCCTGCCGCACTTGTTTCCGCCGCCCTCACAGAAAGGGGGATAATGTTCTCAAAAATCCGCAGTTTCCCATCATAATTCATGTGCAGAAGTTCCACAATATCCTTTGCATAATTTGTCCGCATATCCGCCATTGTTATCAATATCCCTGCTATGGAAAGGTGTGTGTTGATCTGCCGTTTTACCTTTGCAATCGTGCGGATAAGCTGCTCCAACCCTTTTATCGACAGGTACTGCGCCTGCACCGGGATTATGACCTGATCTGCCGCCGCAAGCGCATTGATGGTCAGCATACCAAGTGAGGGCATACAATCCAGAATAATCGCATCATATTCCTCACGCATGGTATTCAGATACTGCCGCAGGATCGTCTCCCGGCTCATGGTATTGACCAGAGTAACCTCCATGCCGGACAATTCTATGTTCGCCGGGAGCAGGTCAACACCCTCCTCATGGTGGAGAATCCCGCTTCCGGGTGGAAGCGGCTCGTCCATGATTATCCCGCTCAGAATAGTCGAGAGCGTGGTTTCCATCTGGTCGGGCTGCTGGTATCCCAGGCTGGCAGTCATTGACCCTTGACTGTCTACGTCCACCAGAAGGACACGCCTGCCCTCACGGGCAAGGCCGATCCCGATACTGATGGAACTCACTGTTTTTGCGCAGCCTCCTTTTTGATTACATAAGCAATAGATTGTCGCACCCATACTCACACCGCCTCTCTCACCCGGACAGTCAAACCATCCATCCGTATGTCTTTATGTCCCACCAGATAGTAGTCCCTGCCGTCATGCTCCACGCTCGTCCACACCCAATAGGGCACTTCCCGGTAATCATCTTTTATCAGTACCTCAATACCGCTTCCACTGGTATAATAATGCCCGCTCTTTGTCTCATATCTTCCGCTTCCGTTCTTGTGCAGACGGCTCGTTTCCTTAACCGGACGTGAGAGGTATGCAATCCTCCGCTCCACATCCGAAAGTTTCCCCATGACCTCCCGGAGTTCTGACTGGAGGAAAAGCTGCTGCCCGTCCTCATAGTTGATATGTAATCCACTCAGATCATCATAATCTTCATAAGTGGAAAGTTTTAATATGCCCCTGATGCTCAAATTCAGGTTTTGGGCTTCCTTCAATAATAGGTTTAAATCTGCCATAAATTTTCTCCTTCTCATAGGCGTTTATCTCTGTTAAAATAAATAGGACTAAACCAGCTATGCAGATACGGCGCTTGTCCGATGCAAAAGCTGATTTAGTCCTACCTAAACTTCAAATATTAAGTTATCACTCCTTTTTAGGGACACGTTTTACAACACCAAACGGCTTGGTGGTATATTAGTGTCAAGTTGCTTGATTTTCAGTTTTCTGGTTAAAAACAGGCCCGTCTTAATCCAATTTTGCTCATTTTCGACATGTCGAAAATTTTTTCAAAGCAAATTTTTCATAGGACTAAATCAGCGGAAACCCTTGATTTTACTGGCTCCTTGCTAACTTGACACTATATTACCATACGCCCCAACCCTCTCATTCGGGTATTCCCGTTCTCCCCTGATCGGCTGCGCCCCTTTTCTCAGATACGCCTTCACCTTCTCCCCATACAGGTACGGATCATTGCCATCGACGATCCCCCACTGCATCAGCAGTGCCGCAGCCCCGGTGACAAACGGCGCTGCAAAGGATGTGCCGGAGACGACGGCATATGTCCCCTCTCTGGTAGGGGCCAGAATGCCGACGCCCGGCGCCACCAGATCCGGTTTGATAAAGGAACCTTCAATACGGCTGCCGAGACGGTCCTGATACAGATAACCGCGGCCGGAAAAATCGGCATAGGCTTCCAGTCCGGTCTGGTACGCTCCTACGGTTATCACTTTGGAGGCCGTAGAAGGAATTGTTAGTGTGACATCGGGCGTCGGCCGGACGAAACGTGTCTGCCCGGAACGAACGGTTTCCGATGGCAGATAAAAAGTGTAATTGCCGGTCACCGTCTTAACCGGCTCTAACCGGAAAGTCCAGACACCGCTGTCTATATATCGATTATCCGCAGCAGGCAGGAAATCAAAATAAATTTCCTGACTCGTCAAATACGGCGCCGGCTCTCCGTTGTATAACAGGATTCTGGTCTGCTCCAGAAAGTATGTCTGTTTCCCCGGACTGGCCGTATCTACCGAAAACTCTTCCCCTGTAGGAGAGATTAAGTGAATGGTATAGCGGTCCGTGTAGTCTTTCCAAAGCTGCACGTTCAAACCGGTTTCATAATTGCCGACTACCAGTTCCACATTTGTTACTGCCGCCCCATCGGCAGTGTTTCCTCCGCCGTTTGACGCCGCTCCCATACCGGTGCCCGTCTGTGTACCGCCTCCGTCCACAGCGCTTATGCCAGTCCCGGTCCGGCCTACGCTCCCTCCGGTATGTCCGCCGGAAGCGCCTTCATTGCCGCTTCCTACGCAGATAACAGTTCTGCCGATTTCCGAAACATTGTCAATAAACCGTTCCAGAAGGGACGTCCCGTTATGCGCACCATAGGTATTGCCGAAACTCAGATTCACTGCCATCGGTTGGCGCAGTTCCAATGATTTTCTGACAACATAGGTCAGCGCACGCATCAGTTCCGTCGTCCTTGGAAAGGAATCCGGTCTGGGCGTGCCGAGTTTGACAATGATCAGTTCGCTCTCCGGTGCAACGCCTGCATTTACACCGCCTGACGTCATCCCGTTTCCTGCGGCGATACCGGCTACCGCCGTGCCGTGCCCCGATGTATCCACGCTCGGTATCAACAGGCTTCCTTCCGCTTCCGAAGACAGGTTGAGCGCTTCGTTGATCTGCGCCTGGTTAAACTCCACACCGGTCAGAAATCCCTGCGGCGGGGCATATTCCGTCTGTCTTTTTGCAGAAAGCAGTTCGTTTTGTCCGATCCGCTCCCAAACCGTTTCCGCCTGCAAAGTCTGATCCCACAGATAGCGGATTCTGCTCGTTCCATCCGCATTGCGAAAATCCCTGTTTCGCCATGCAATCCCCGAATCGATCACCGCTGTCAATACGCCCTGTCCACGCAGCGAATTGGCAAGCGGACTCCCCGGTATGATGCAGGAAGCGGTTTTTTCCTGTAATATCTGAAAAAAAAGTCTTTTCGGCTTTTCAATATATTCAATTTCCTCTACTGCCGCAAGTGCATCCATGAACAGCTCCGGTACCGTCAGGATCGCATACCCCGCGATCAGTTCTTCTATCCGCAGCAGATTTCCCTGCGGCAGGTCAAAAAAAGAGGACAATCCCTGCTGTAAGCTGCCGTGATATTTCACGATCAGCTCCCAGGTATTGTCCTCTTTTTCATAACCAACATTCAGATCCAATGATTTGCTTCTCACCGATTCCTCGGTATCCAAAGCAAGATTTAAAAGATTTTCATATTTCTGTGAGTCCACTGTGCACGCTCCGTTTTCGGATGCTTTGCTCAGATTGCCTTGAGCGCTCCGATAACTGGTTTTTATATTATATGATACAGACGTCGTATAATATATCTGTATACGGCCGGGATGCACACAGTTTCTTTCACCGTCAATCGTCGCAGTAGTTCTTTACGATCTTTTCAAATTCTTCCCTTGCCTCGGTAAATGCGTTTAATAATTTAGAAGAAAAGATGCCGCT
>CARUOB010000088.1:6000-7636 GCA_949076555.1 uncultured Lachnospiraceae bacterium
TGATCATCTGATATGCTTTTTCCGTTTCGTAGGCCGCCTTATAGACTCTTCGAGATGTCAGTGCATCATATACATCCACCAAAGACACGATCTGAGCCGCGATGCTGATTTCTTCTCCTTTCAAGCCGTCCGGATAGCCGTTTCCATCATATTTTTCATGATGATGCCTCGCTATGTCGTATGCATAATCACTAAATACTTTGCTGTCTATATGAAGGACTCTTTCCAAAATTTCTGCGCCCTTGGTCGTATGAGATTTGATGATCTCATACTCATCCGCAGTCAGCTTGCCGGCTTTTAAGATAATATTGTCCGGAATAACAATCTTTCCGATATCATGCAGGGAAGAAGCCCAGCTAATGATATCCAGTTTTTCTTCCGTAAGCTCGTATTCCGGGTACAGCTTCATAACGCTTCTTCCAAGACAGATTGTAAAAGCACGTATTCTTTTTATGTGCTGTTCCGATTCCAGATTTCTGAATTCCACGACATTGCTCAGAGACTCAATCAGAACTTCATTCATATGTCTTTGTTTTTCCGCCATTCTCTTTAACATGGCGTTCTGCTTTTTCAGCTTTTCCGTCTGGGTCTTTACCGTAAGTTCCAGTTCCATTTTATACTGGAAAACTTCCACCACGTTGTCCACTAACTGTTTAATAATCCCGGTATGAAAGGGTTTCTTAATATAACTGACAATACCGTATTCATATCCTCTTTTCTCGTATTGGGTCGTTTGCTCGCTGGTGATCATGATAAACGGAATCCGGCTTAAAAACATTCTCTCGCTCAACCGCCTCAGCACCTGAAAATCATCCCGGGCAGGTATCATCAGGTTCACCAGAACAACAGCCAAAGAAGCGGCCTGTGTCCGCAAAATCTCTATTCCGTCTTTCTCATTTGAAAATGCCAGTACTTTATATTTTCCCTGAAATATCTCAGTCAGTTTTGCGCGGCTGTCATCATCTTCTTCCAAAACCAAAATTGTATCGCGTACCACTTTCTGCCTATACCTCCTTCTCTCTTTTATAGTTTTACCATAACGACATTTTTATTTCTCAATTTGAAAATAACCCTGCTCACATTTGCCGGCAGCATATATTTGAACGTATTGATTTCAATAATACTCCCTTCATATGCATTTCCTCTGACATAGACTGCTTTCATATCCTGATCTGTCAGATTGGTAAGTTTGGAGATATCCGCATCCAGGTCGGCCAGTTCATGGTCTTTCGCCACAATGGCGGCGTTTAGTTCTTGATCAGCGTTTCTGCCTGTTCTTTGTCCGGCGGAAACTCCTGCAGTATCTTATGCCACTTCTCCTCTAACATGGACAATTCCGATAAAATCTGCTCTCTTTTCTCTGTAAACATAGCCTGCTTCTTATCGTAAAGCTTGTTTCTTCCGACTTCCAGATAGGTTTTGATATGAGATTTATTCCCCAGATTAAACGTATCGACTCCCATTACCGCGCAGGCTTTCCCGCCGAGCAGCATTCCTTTGCTGCCGGATACGATCACCTTCCCCATCGTGTTGATATTACTGTTCATAATATAGTTGGCCCTTACATTACCGCCGGCCTCAATATTGGCTGCTTCAAAGAAGCTGCCGGAAACTTCGCCTTTGGCCTCGATAAAGC
>CARUOB010000088.1:7771-8008 GCA_949076555.1 uncultured Lachnospiraceae bacterium
TCATTCTTGGAACAGCTTCCCTTTTTGATCATAATATTGCCGCCGGCAATCAATCTGCCCGCCTGCACATTATGTTCGATAATAATATCGCCCGTCGCGGAAATATATCCTCCCGAATAAACGCTGCCGATTACATGTACGGAACCGTCAACTTCAAGTTTCCCTGTAACAGCCGTTACATCTTCCCGTACGACGATCATATTGGAAATAATAATGCGGCCGTTCAAATATTCGAAT
>CARUOB010000089.1 GCA_949076555.1 uncultured Lachnospiraceae bacterium
GAGTTAACAAAGCTGACTACCATGACCGTACACGCCGAAGAAGACTGAATGACCGCCGTAAAGAACACACCTACTAAAATAGCCATAAAACGGTTGGTGGTCAGCCGCTCCAATATCCCTCTCAGCTTCGCGCCCGCAACCTTCTCAATGCTGTCGCTCATAATGCGCATACCATACAGGAACAGCCCGAGACCGCCCGCCATGGACAGAATAATCGATATACTCATTTTCGTTTAACTATCCTTCCTTTGTTCTTTTCCCCGTTGAAAAGCTATACGGTTCTATTGTATCGAAAAAAAAATCCTCTTACAACCCCTTACGACAAAAAAAGACTTCTTAAGACAATCTACGGATAATTTTTTCCTGCCTCCACGTCGGCAGCGATCTGCCGCCGCAGCGCCTCCACGCTCTCAAAGGCACGCTCCGCCCTGCGAAATGCCAGAAGTTCCACTGACATGTCCATGTCATAGGCATCCTCCGCAAAGTCGTAGAGATACGTTTCCACACCTATCACCCGCTCCTGTGAAACGGTCGGCTTATATCCCACGTTGGAAATGCCGCGGTAAGTCTTTTCGCCCAGTTTCGCCCGGGAATAGTAAACCCCGTTCGGGGGAAGAAGTTTTCTCACATCCGGCAGGAGATTCGCCGTAGGCATACCCAGCTTTCTGCCAAGCTGTCTGCCGTGCACCACCTGCCCGCTCACACGATATGGGGCGCCCAGCATAGCGGAAACCGTTTCCATCTCTCCCGCTCTCACCGCCTGCCGGATTCTGGTGGAGCTGACCTCCTCCCCGTCCATGCGGACCTTGTCAATCAGTTCCACCTGATACCCATATGTTTCCGCATAGTCAAAAAGAAGCGCACAGTCTCCCTCACCGCCTTTTCCGAAGGAGATATCCGGCCCCGCACACAGATAAGCCGTCCGCATCTGTCCGGCCAGATAGCGGGCCACAAAATCTACAGGCTCCGTTGCCGCCGTCTCCCGGTTTAAAGGAAATTCGATCAGCACATCTATCCCCAGTCCGGAAAACATTTCCCGCTTCTCCTCTCTGGTAGACAGCTCCTTCGTCTCCCCGCCAAAAAAGGAAGCCGCCGGGGTATCAAAGGTAAAAACTACCGTCTGAAGCCCCCTCTTTTTCTGCTCCAGTACCCGTTCCAAAAGCCGTCTGTGTCCCAGATGTATCCCGTCAAACTTTCCAAGCGCGACGGCGCTTTTGTTCTCCAGATAAAATTCTGTCGTATTTTCTATAATTATCATGCTGCCTTTCCCACTCACATCCGATTCCGCCCCGCGTTTTTAATAACACGTGTACTTATACGCTCACAGAAACATTTTTACGGGCTTTGCCTCTTTCGCACCCGCATCATACTCATAAATACCGTAAAACCGCCCTGCCTCATCGTACATTCTAAGCCGCTCCTTCTCCCGAAGCGAAACGTGATCTCCGAGCATCCCGGCCGGAATTTTGTTCCCGTTTTCCAAGAACCTGCACGCTGCGGACACCGCCTTCACTCCTCTGCAATCCGAAAAAACAGCGTCGGGCGAAATGATAATATCCGATATTTTATCTTCGTCCCGCAGCTTTTCGATCTCTGCAAGCCGCAGCGCCTTTTCTATCCCGAAAATACCCACCCGGCTCCGCGTCAGAGACGCCATCGCGCCGCCACAGCCAAGCTTTTCTCCGATATCGTGGCAGAGCGTCCGGATATAGGTGCCCTTTGAGCAGACCACCCGGAACCTGACCGTGGGCAGATCCGTTTCCAGAATCTCCAATTCCCGGATTTCCACTGCACGGGGCTTACGTTCCACTTCCTTTCCGGCGCGTGCCAGTTCATAGAGCTTTTTTCCGTTCACCTTGAGCGCCGAATACATAGGCGGAATTTGATCATAACTGCCGCAAAAACCGAGAATACACGCTTTTACCTTCTCTTCCGTCAGCGCTGCGAGCGCTTCCTCCTCCACATGAAATAACACCTGTCCTGTTAAATCCTGCGTGTCCGTGGCCACCCCCAGCCGGAGTGTGGCAATGTACTCTTTATCCCATTCCGTAAGCATATCGCACAGTTTCGTGCCCGAACCAAAACATACAGGAAGCACGCCGACCGCATCCGGGTCGAGTGTCCCTGTATGCCCTATTTTTTTCTGTTTACAAATACCGCGGAGTTTCGCCACCACGTCGTGCGACGTAAATCCCGCCTCCTTATATACATTCATGATGCCGTTGTACATAAATCCCCCTGCCTCTTTCCGGCGCCCTATGCCTGTTCCTTCGAACGCTCCCACTTGAGCTGGGCCGCAATCTCCCGCGACAGGTTGTTGATATTGTCATGGTATGTACCGTTCATCGTGCATCCCGCAGCGCGCACATGACCGCCACCGCCAAATTTTACAGCGACCTCAGCCACATTGACACTGCCGTTTGACCGCATGCTGACCTTATACTCCAGCGTGCCGATCTCATACATAAAGATGGCGCAGTCCACGCCCTTTACGCCCTGTAACTGGTTGACGATGCCGTCCAGATCTTTCGGACCTACGCAGTAAAATTCCATCATGCGCCGACTCACCATGCTGACAATACATCTGTCATCCATGAAACGCACGCTCCCAAGAATCGCCCTGCCCATGATCTGCGTCTGAAAGTAAGTCTTCTCATAAAAAGTCTCTTCTATCAACGAAGAAAAATCAAATCCAAATTTAAGTAATTCTGCCGCGATCTCCATCGTCCGCGGAGAAGTATTGGAGTAGCGGAATACACCCGTATCGTGTGCGATACCGACATATACAGTCTTTGCGATCTCCTCGTCCACCAGCTCCGGCTCCATCAGCTCATAGAGCAGTTCCGCCGTAGAACTTTTATCCGGCTCTATGATATTCACATCCCCACAACCTGTATTGCTGATGTGATGGTCAATATTGACACGTCTTTTCGCCCGCCTGAAAATGGACAGCGCCTCTCCCAGCCGCTCATCGTTGCAATCCAGCGCAAAGAAAACATCATAGATTTCTTCGGTGTTAAATTTTGATTTAATATCTTCTATTCCTTCCAAAACACGAAAAGGCGCGGGAGGTTCCTCCAGATAAACGTCGATCCGCGCCTCCGGCAGCTCCTTTTTCAGATAATGATATAACGCCAGGCATGAGCAGACACAGTCACCGTCCGGTCTCATGTGCCCGCCGATCGCTACCGTCTTCACATCCTTTAAATCATCAATCCTCTTCATTTTCGCTCCCCTTATCAAAATCTGCAGCTTTTCGGTCCGATGCCACCACTTCCTCAATCTTTTTGGACATATTTACCCCGTAAGCAATGGACTGATCCATAATGAAATGAATCTGCGGCGTGTTGCGCAAGTTTATGGTTCTCGCAATCTGTCCGCGTATATACCCTTCCGCACTCTCCAGTCCCGCCAGCGTATCCGCCTGTGCTTTCTCATCTCCAAGCACGCTGATCCACGCCTTGCAGGTCTTTAAGTCCGGGGCAACCTCCACCGCCACCACCGAGGTCATCGGCGCGATTCTGGGGTCTTTGATCTCCCCGCGGATTATCTCCGCCAGCACCCGCTGCACCTCCCCGTTGATACGGGTATTTTTGACACTGTTTTTACGCATCGTTTCCTCCATACACAAAACTCTGTTGAGACGGTTATCGCGGCACTTCCACCATAATGTAAGCCTCCACGATATCCAGTTCTTCCATCTTATCGAAGCCTTCAAACACAAGACCGCACTCAAACCCGGCTTTCACTTCCTTCACGTCGTCTTTGAAACGCTTCAGGGATGCAAGCCCGCCCTCATAAATCTGCTCCTCGCCTCTGCGGATGCGAATCTTACAGCCTCTTTGGAATTCGCCGTCCAGAACGTAGGAACCTGCAATGTTGCCGATCGCGGACGCCTTGAAGATCTGGCGCACCTCCGCATGGCCAATCACCTTCTCCTCGAAGATCGGGTCTAACATGCCCTTCATGGCCGCCTCGATATCCTCGATGGCCTGATAGATCACCTTGTAAAGCCGCACGTCCACGCCCTCGCGCTCCGCCACGGTCTTCGCCTGTGCGTCCGGCCTCACATTGAAGCCGATGATGATGGCTGAGGATGCGGAAGCCAGAGACACATCCGACTCGTTGATGGCGCCCACGCCGCCGTGGATACACTTTACCACGACCTCCTCGTTGGTCAGCTTCAGCAAACTCTGCTTCACAGCCTCCACGCTTCCCTGTACATCCGCCTTGACAATCAGGTTCAGCTCTTTCAGATTGCCTTCCTGAATCTGATTGAACAGATCGTCGAGGGACATCTTCGTCTTAGTATCTGCAAGCATCTCTTCCTTATGCTGTGCCATGTAGGTTTCCGCATAAGATTTCGCGCTCTTATCATTTTCATGGACAATGAACACCTCTCCGGCGCTGGGCACATCGGATAATCCCAGAATCTCCACGGGTGTGGAGGGTTTCGCCTCCTTCACGCGCCTGCCCTTGTCGTCGATCATCGCCCGCACCTTGCCGTGGCTTGCGCCTGCGGAGATAAAGTCGCCCACATGGAGCGTTCCTTTCTGCACAAGCACCGTAGCCACAGGGCCTCTGCCCTTGTCAAGCTCGGCCTCGATCACCAGACCTCTGGCATTTCTGTCGGGATTCGCCTTAAGCTCCAGAATCTCCGCCGTGAGCAGAATCGTCTCCAGCAGGTTTTCTATGCCCTCTCCCGACTTCGCGGAAACCGGCACAAACTCTGTCGATCCGCCCCAATCCACCGGGATCAGTTCGTATTCTGTCATTTCCTGCTTCACGCGGTCTATGTTCGCGTTTGGCTTATCAATCTTATTGACGGCAACGATGATCTCAATCCCTGCAGCCTTCGCATGGTTGATCGCCTCCACCGTCTGGGGCATAACGCCGTCGTCGGCCGCCACCACAAGCACCGCGATATCCGTGGAGTTCGCGCCGCGCATACGCATAGCCGTGAACGCCTCATGTCCGGGTGTATCCAGGAAGGTAATGCTCTGTCCTTTCACACTCACCGTGTACGCACCGATGGCCTGTGTGATGCCGCCCGCCTCCTTATCCGTCACGTTGGTCTTACGGATTGCGTCAAGCAGAGAGGTCTTGCCGTGGTCTACATGACCCATGACGCAGATAACCGGGGGACGCGCCACCATCGTGGAGGCGTCCTCTTCCTCCTCGCGCAGAAGCTCTTCGATCACGTCGACCTTGACTTCCTTCTCACAGATGATCTCATACTCGATGGCGATATTCTCCGCCTCTTCAAAACTGATATCCGAATTTAAGGTCACAATCTGACCCTGTAAAAAGAGCTTTTTAATAATCGCGGAGGGCTGGATCTTCATCTTATCCGCCAGCTCCTTAATGGTCAGGGTATCCGGAACCGTGATCACCTTGATCTGCTCTTCCTTGGACTCCTCGGCCTTTTTCTCCGGTTTAATGAAGCGGCCTGCCTTGTTGCGGTTCTTCACCGCAGCATCGTCCTCCTCATAGATATGATCCTTCTTAGACCGTTTATCCCTCTCCTGATTTACCCTGCGTTTTTCGTCGTCCCTGTGCTTCTCCGCATCCTTAGCGGGCGCTTCAGCGACAAAGTCCTTCGGACCGTTATTTTTCTTAAATCGATTGTCCGGCCCTCCATTTCCTCTCTGAGGGCGGTCACCACCGCCACCGTTCCTGTTACCAGAGAATGGAGCGCCGCCACGGCTGCGATCACCCTGACCGCCATTATAATTCGGCCTGCCCTGACCTTCAGGTCTGCGATTTTCTCCTGCACTTTCCACTCTCCCCTGTCCGGGCGCCGGTTTGTTTCCGGCCCCCATGTTCCTATTGTTTTCCCGTTTTTCCTGCTGCAGCTTTTGCTCGAGGCGTTTTTCCTGCTGCCTCTGCTCTAAGCGCCTCTCCTGCTGCTGTTTCTGCCTCACCTCGTAAGGCTCCGCCGTCACGGGAATGGGTTTCTGCGTGGGACGAATAATCTTATGGGGCGTATTCTGGGGCTGTACCGGACGCCCGCCGCCAACCGTGGGCCTGCCGTTTCCGTTCCCGTTCCCCCTGTTCTGTCCGTTTCCGCCGCCCTGAGACTGCCTGCCGCCCATCTTGGAATTGTGGGGGTTGCTCACGAAGATGATACGTTTCTTCTTGGGCGCTTCGCCCTTTCCTTCTCTCTTCCCGCTCTCTGCGGCGGGCTTTTCAGGCGTTGTCTTCGCTGCCGCAGCCTTCTCTCCTCCGGCCTTCGGCGCGGTTTTCTCCCGCACGGAAGGTTCCTCGCCACGCGGCTTTTCTTCCGCTTTCTGCTGTTTATCCTCCCCGGCGGACTTCACCGTCTTTTCTCCCAAAGAAGCAAACTCCTTCCTCACCAATGCGATCGCATCGTCCTCGATCGAGCTCTGCGCCACCTTCACCTCATATCCCTTAGCCTGCAGAAAGTCGATCAGCTCCTTACTCTTCCTGTCTAATTCCTTCGCAAGCTCATGTACTTTCATCTTCGCCATACTTACTACCTCCAACTATTCCGAATCTCCTAAATGCTTCCGTATCGAATTTGCAAATCCCTCGTCTGTCAACGCAAGAACCGATCTTTCATCCTTACCCATGGAATGTCCAAGCACATCCTTCGTTCCATGGAACACATAGGGAACTTCATAAAACTCACACATATTACTAAACTTTTTTCTGGTATTACCCGACGCATCCTCAGCTATGACGACCAGAGCTGCCGTACCGCCCTTGACAGCCGCTTCCGTTGCAAATCCGCCACTGACAACATTTCTGGAGCGTGCGGCGAGTCCCAGCATGGATAATACCTTATCCTTCCCCGGTATCTGCTTCATGCCCGCCCTCCTCAAACTCCTTCTCCAGATTTTCGTATATTTCATCCGGTATGCGCATCTTGAGGGATCGTTCCAGTCCCTTGTTCTTCCTGGCTTTCGACAGGCACGCCCCGTTTTTGCAAAGGTAAGCGCCTCTGCCGTTCTTTCTCCCTGTCATATCCAGACAGACCATTTCCTCCGCGCTCTTAAGCACGCGCATCAGCTCTTTCTTATCCTTCATTTCTCCGCAGCCCACACACTGGCGCAGGGATACTT
>CARUOB010000090.1 GCA_949076555.1 uncultured Lachnospiraceae bacterium
GAGGGGAAGGGCGCCGGATACCAGCGGTGGGCGACCCTCTTTAACCTGAAACAGATGGCACAGGTCATGTGCTTTTTGCAGGAGAACGAGATAGACAGCTTTGACGAACTGGCGGCGAGGGCGGATGCGGCAGTCACTCAGTTTAATGGTCTGGGGGACTCCATCAAGGCGGCGGAACAGCGGATGCAGGAGATCGCCGCATTGAAAAAACACATCATCAACTACTCCAAGACCAGGGAGGTCTATGTGGCCTACCGCAAGGCAGGGTACAGCAAAAAATTCCTTGAGGGGCATCGGGAGGCCATCACGCTGCACAAGGCGGCGAAGGAGGCTTTTGAACAGCTCGGCTTGAAAAAGCTCCCCCGTGTCAAGGAATTGAACGCCGAGTATGCCCAGCTTCTGGAGCAGAAACGGGCGGCTTACCCGGCGTACCGAAAGGCAAGGACGGAGATGCAGGAGTATCTTGTGGCGCAGAAAGTGGCGGCTGTCCTTCTGGAAAAGGAGAAGGAACAGGCGGCTATGGAGGAGCGGCGCAAGGAGGAACAGCGCACCGATCAGCACAGATGATCTTGGCGGGGTTGGCTTACAGAGATGTAGGCCAGCCCCGCTTTTTTCTTTTTCCCGGAAACGCCGAGGCGGTCGTTTCCGGCTCCACACGGGGCGCAAGCCCCGTCTGTCCCTGCAAAGCAGGGACAACAGCGTTCGGGAACCGAACGCGCAGCCAGCCCCGGCAACGGGGCTGTTCAAGGGGTTTGGGGTGCTACCCCAACAAGCAGAGAAACAGACATCCGGCGGTAACGCCGGATGTCTGTTTTGAGCATTTGTGGGAACAAATGCACTGCTTGCCAAGTAGCGCACCTCCGTAAAATCCCCTACCGTTACATCTTCGCCCCCAGCCTTGTGAGCGGCGGTATATTGAGCGAAACGAGGAATTGGTTCACAGCTTCAATCCTGCACGAATACATCTCGCATAGGATCATGCAGTATGTATTGTGGCGCATGGTGTTCTTCATCACAAGCCCCGCTTTCCGCAACAGTTCCATGCTGATGATCGGCGGGAGTGTCAAGCCGACCGATAACGCTACGATGTGTTCCCTGGTCACGCCATAGTCCGGGTCGTTGCTCAAACGGATGATGGTACGGGTCGAGATCAGCGAGGTTTCCTCCAGATGCTCCACCGTCATCTTCTGGTCTTTCATCAGGTAGTGGAGCGCGTCTGGAAACTCCATCGGGGCAATGGCTCTGTTTGTGGCGGTTGCCCATTCTATCATTGCCGGGAAAGCCGAAGTATTATCTTGACGGCTGGTATCTGAACATGGATTTGAAAAAACTGTCATGCCGGTGTTCTCCGTATTCTGGACGGCATCTGTCCGATGCGCTTGTCCTGCTCCTTTATCTGAAAAAACTATAACGGACAGTTCTTCAGATTTTTTCGAGGACAGTCCGGGAACACTCCAAGAAAAATCCTGTTTTTGCCGAGAGAAAAGCCCCGGCCGCAATATGCGTCCGGGACCTTAAAGAAGTTCGATATTCGGATTGAATTTGTACCCGATGCTGTGAACGCTCCTGATGTAGTCCGGCGTTTCTGGCGTGACCTTGAGCTTGTGCCGGAGGTTGCTGACATGATTGTTGATTGCTCTGTGGGAGTAGTAGTCCAAATCTTCGTGCCACACAAGGTCTATTATCATGTCATAGGTGAGTACCCGGCGGGGATTCATGATGAGCAGGGCAAAGATGTCAAACTCTTTCACTGTCAGCATGATCTCGGTCTCACGGACATATACAATTCTGTTCTCCAGACAGAAATACAAACCCTCGGCTTGAACTTCTGTCAATCGGGAACCCACTTCAAGTGAAGGAATCGGGAACATTCTGCCGCTTGTGGAAATAACAGAACATTCCCGTTCTTCTTTTGTTAGGACATATTGGATCAATTCCTGCTGCTGCTTTGAGTTTAGAAGCGCAAATAATTTCTCACCAATCTGTTCACCCGATTTAGATATATCTAATACAGTTAATTTCCCATGTCACCACCTCCTTCAAATATCCAAGGCGTAAGGAATCATCATTCTGTATTCTCTGCGTTATATTTTAGAAATCGTATCCTATCTTTATTTGTAGGAATGCTATTTGTCATGGCTTTCCATTCACCATCTTGAAATATCTCATATTCTTCAAAAGCACAGGGCAAACCATTTGCAACGCTTATGTCGCAACTATCCATTAGTTGAAAATGCAAGTGCGGGGCAAAGGAGTTACCAGAATGACCTACTCTACCAATGAAGTCCCCTTTCTTTACAGTTTGCCCGACAGAGACTTGAATAGAGCCAGTTTGAAGATGCACGAGAGCAGCATATATGTTATCAGCATATTCAATTATTATATAATTGCCTGCGACTGATCGTACATCGTCTTTTGCTGGGTCGAAATAATGAGCATTTTTATAAGCGTTAGCTAAATCTGAAAACAAGTTCGTTCGTGCGCGTTCCTTATAGTCATCCTCCGCTTGAACGACAACACCATCACAGGGGGCATATACTTCTTGCCCCCAGCAATAATATTCATTTAAGGGGACTCCAAACAGAAGGTATTGAGGCAAACTGGCACGATAGGCAGGATAACCTGCTCTATCCCAATCAACCTGAATGAAGTCATAGGCATATCTTGTACCTAACTGATCTGTTCCGTGACTTGGGATTTTAGTTCCTGGCGTGTTTGGAGAGTACCATTCTCCCCTTAAAGGAAACGCAACAATTATCGGATTATACATTTCATTACTCCTATCTACCCATTGGTCATTAGAATAAATAATAGTGCATAATGTTAGAAGAATAATCGCAAAGAAGATACTCTGTTTTTTCATACCGCATTTGTTAATCTGTTCCTTCACGATCTGCCACATAGAAAACTTTCCGCAATTCGTCAAGGTAATCATCCAGTGTTGTAATGATATGGTTATAATCAGGATTCTTGTCTGCTGAATTCCTTATATTGTCCAAAATCTGATTTGTAAAACCGACATTCGCCCATAGAATAAATTGCTTGCACTTTTCGACATTAAGATCGACCCTAAATTTTGAAACATCAATCATATCAAAAATTTCAAAGGTTTTCTTTGCGCTGGCTCTATCTTCAAGAGCCTTATTGATTTCGTCGGACTTCGTTTTAGCAGAAAGTTTATTAAAGTCAATAATCCAAGGATATTGTTTCATTAACTCGATTTGAAGTAGATAGGATGTTCGCAGCCTTTCAAATATATCTTTGATTGAATAATCCATTCTACTGAAATACTCCCTATCAAGTAGCTCGTTGAAATAATCGTAGGTAAACAAAAAGAGTTCTTGCTTGCTACCTACATAATGAAACATGAGCGCTTTAGAAAAGCCAGCTTCTTTTGCTATTACATTTGTTGAAGCATTGTCATATCCTTGTATTGAAAATTCCTTTAGCGCTGCATTGAGAAGCGCATCCCGCCTTGAGGCGTCTAAATCTAATAATTTTGTCAATGGTCTTATCTCCTTTGCATAGTGGCATTAACCTGTTAGGTCAATGCTATTATATACCCATTTACCTAAAAGGTCAACATCAAGATGAGCTGAAAATATAAAAATTTGTGGCCCATCGGTAGAATGTATGGGCAACAAATTATGCAAAGGCCATCCATAGCAAAGCTTTTCTGCATTTTGAGTGACGCACAAAACAGGGCTGAAAATAGCACCGTTTCACAAGATTATCAAGGCATCACTATGTCCCACCTGCGGTGGTCTTGACAGTCTTGCGCCCCAGTGCTTTAGGGTAGTCAAGAGAGGCTAAGATCCTCCCTGACAAGTGTTGCCGAGTCTCAATTTGGGGACTCATCCACAGGTTACACTATAATCCCTTTGCTCGAAGAATACAGAGGGTTTCAATTTCTATTACTCATCTTGGATTATCGCCAGTATAGGAGCAGGACATATCCTGAATATCATCGGGTACAATACAAAATGAAGCGGCCAGTCGCTTGGCCGCTTCATTTTGTATCATTCAGCTTTTTCATGATGCCGAGGATGTATTCCAACGATTGGGAATCCAGCTTTTTCGCCTCTGCTATAAATGCCTGGAGCGCCTCTGGGTGGGCGTTCCCTTCATCAAAAAACTCCTGGGGCGTCACATCGAGGTACTCACAGATGTAAAAGAAAGCCTGCATGGAGGGCAGAGCCTTCTTGTTTTCGATGTTGTTGATATAGTTGTTTGCCTGTCCCAGCGACAGGGACATATCACGGGCAGATACGCCCTTTTGCGTCCTTAGCTTTGCCAGCCGCTCCGGGAGAAAATCTTCATACATCGCCCTCACCTCCACCTTGTATTAGATTGTACCTTATGAGACGGACATATTCGCAAAGTGAAAAAGGGTATTATCATTGACTTGCTAAATCATATCTACTATTATTGACAAGAGTAAAAGGTTATATCTACTCATGCGTGTTGCCCTGCGACATCCTTGACTGTGGGAGCTGTGGCCGGGTATGTTGAAACAGAGCCGCTTCAAACGGAGGGAACCGGCCAGTCCATCAATATCAAACGGAGGAAAGACAGATGCAGAAAAAGACTTGTTGTGTCACAGGACACAGGGATTTGCCCCAAAAGGAGATCAACCGCATAAAGGCGGCTCTGCGGAAGGCGATCGAGAAGGCGGTCGCTGACGGCTTTACTTGCTTTATGAGCGGCTTTGCCGAAGGCGTGGACCAGTATTTTGCCGAGATCGTGCTGGAAATGCAGAAGTCAAACCCGGCGCTGGAGCTTGTGGCCGTGATCCCCTACCAGAAGCGGCTTGACAATCTGCGGCAAAAGAAGTGGACCTATGATATGCTGGAGGCTTGCACGGATGTTGTTGTCATCCGGGAGGAATACCAGCCCAGCGTTTACTCCCACCGCAACCGCTATATGGTGGAACACTCCGACCGGGTGATCGCCGTCTACGATGGTCGGGAAAAGGGTGGTACTGCCGGGACTATCCGATTTACCCATACGATGAAAAAGGAATTGCGGGAGATCCCGGTTGGAGAGATCATCGTGCCGGATCACCTAAAAAGATAAAGCCGAATACGATACTTCGCTTGATGCGCTCACCGTGTGGTGGGCGCTTTTTCCTTTTCTGGCGGTTAAGGACACTCTGCCAGAAATTTTTTGAGGATAGCAGGTGCCATGATATGTCACCATCTCATGCCCATAATCCCGCCTGATGATCTGTTTGAGCGTCAGCCGAGAGCAGGGATACAGAGTATGAAAGCCGGGATAACGGCGATTTTCCTAAACTTATGCGTTGTTAAAAGCGCCATTGTCTGGCCTGTCCTTTCAGGAGACCGCCAGATAGAATAGGCACATAAGGACGGGCTTCATGGCCTATCCACAAAAAATATCGTGCCTGATATGCATTAGGGCAAGGGTATCTCATATGGCAGTCCATCAACGCCGGATAAGGGCGGATAGGTGGGCCGACCGTAGGAAATGCCATGCTCTCCTGTGCTGTCAGGCGTTCACGGGGCTATGTGCATTTCCGCACATGGCCCCGCTTTTTTCCTACATAAGGGGGTGTCAGAGTTCCCTTTGCCAAAATGCTGTCCCAGGCCGGCGAACACGGCAGGGAAACAGTCGGAACCATGCAAAAAGTCCTTCTCCGCTGTGTCCGGGAAAGGACTTTTTATGAGCTATGACACTTTGGAGACTGGCAGACGCATCCAGAAGCTCCGCAGGGAAAAGGGGCTGACGCAGGAACAGTTGGCGGAGCGGCTGAATGTCAGCACCGTCCATCTGGCGAAGATCGAGACCGGCAAGCGTGGCTGTTCGCTGGATATTCTGATCGACTTTGCCGCTTTTTTCAACGCCAGCCTCGATTATCTGGTGCTTGGTAAGGTCTCGGACAGCGAGGTAAGGGCGCGATTGGATGCCGTTATTCAAACCCTGGCGGCTCTGCGGGAGGATATGTGACTGGTCGTAACAAGACCGGCGGCTGGTACTCCTGCGCCATAAGAATACTGCCCGTTTTCCTCTAAACTTAAACCATCAGCCGGGGCGACCCGCTGATGTGGACTTTGAAAACTGAATACGCAGTCATCAGGAAGTCTTGGAGACAAGACCACGTTACTGTCTGGAATAGCCTGTACAGCGGAGCGCCACGATCCCCGGTTTTGGGAGGAGCGATCCATCCGACTGAAAATGCCAAGTTGCTCTTGGTTTGGCGATGACAACAGACAGCGATCATGATACTTCCGTAACTCGCGGCCCGGCCACAATGAAGGCGGGGAGGTTAGACGCCTATGAGAGCAGCTTCGCAAGCTGACGAGCCTGATGATCTCCCGTGATTCCGGGGTGTCGGGGACAAATTGGGATCAAAAACACGCTTTATGAAACTTTGAGGGGCGGTCTGGAGACGGCATTTGCCGCGCTGGGCCGCTCCTTTACATACCAGAAGAAGGAGGTATCCATATGGATCGTAATTTTCACGATTTCCACCGCGGCGAGGTCTACTACGCCGACCTGGACCCGGTGACCGGCCATGAGCAGGGAGGCATCCGCCCGGTGCTGGTCATCCAGAACGACACAGGCAATTACCATTCCCCGACCATCATTGTGATCGCCGTGACCAGAAGGACCTTTAAGAAACCCAAGCAGCCGACCCATGTGGTGCTGGAT
>CARUOB010000091.1 GCA_949076555.1 uncultured Lachnospiraceae bacterium
CACTACACGTGGTCGAAGCTGCGGCACTCCAAAATCAGAAGCGCTTAAAAGTTTTATCTGTACATTATACCCCAGCTTTTCGATAGATTCTATAATCTGTCCGCGATACTCATCAAAACTTGTATCCAAAAATCCTCTTACATTTTCCAGCATAACTGCTCTGGGACGAATTTCCCCAATTAATCGAATCGCTTCCGGAAACAAATCCCGTTCATCATCCTTCCCCAGTTGCTTTCCCGCCACAGAGAAAGGAGGACACGGCACTCCGCCTGCAAGCAGATCCACCCCATAATAAGGCTTTCCATCAAAATTGCGGACATCCGCACATACCACATTCCATTCAGGGCAATTCTGTTTTAAAATTTGACAGTACTCTTCCTCATATTCAACAAGTGCCACATGAGCAAAGCCAGCTTTTGCCAAACCAAGTGCCTGTCCCCCTGCTCCTGCACATATTTCCACACATGTTAATAATCTTTGCAAACCGCCCTCTCCTCTACTCCGCCGTGCTGATTCGCAAAACCGCCGCTTCGCGGCTTTCTTTTGCTCATCTCGGGCTTTCGCCCTATAGATTACCGTCAGTGAAGCCATACGAAAGCAAGCTTTCTTCTGGCTTCGCTGACGGTAATCCGCACGGCTCAATGCTTAATAGAAAATATGTCCCCCGATTCTGTAGCGGGGTTCGATTCCGTCTACGGGTGTTCGGAAATAGACACAGTTACTCACATTGGTGGTGCCGCCCATGACTTCATCGGCTGCCTGATAACAGCTTCCGGTGGCTCTGCCCTCCGCGAGCGCGAGCGCAAGGCGTCCGCTGGCCACAGGAGAAAACTGTCCCGACTGGTAAATGACTCCGGTTACCGTATCGGGGTATACGGAGCTTAGTACACGGTTGATTACCACGGAGCCGACAGCCACCTGTCCGCTGTAGGACTCGCCGCCCGCCTCACAGTAAATCAGATTCGCCAGAAGGTATCTGTCCCCCTCTGCGAAGCTCACTTCGGAAATATCACGCCAGCTCGACTGGGACGCAAGCTCGGCCATGCGGATTTCCTCGGCCAGCTTGGCGCGGAGCGCGGAAAGATTTTCTTCCTGCTCTTTAAGCCGCTGCTCATAGGCAAGCGCCTCCGCCTCCGCTTGGGAAATCTGATTCTCCGTAGCATTCAGATTGCTCGACGTCTGGCTCACAAGCCCGGAAACACGTCCCTGCTCCGCCACTACCTGCACCTTATATTCCGCCAGCTCCTCCCGGTTCTCCTCCTGCTCCTTTTTGGCAAGTTCCAGTTCCGCCTGTTTCTGCTCCATGGCCGCCTGCGCAGCTTTATACTCGTCCAGCACCTTTCCCTGATAAGCGGAAAGCTGCTCAATATATTCATTTTTATTCAGAAAATCAGACAGACTTCCCGAAGAAAAAAACAGCTCCATGTAAAGATTGCTGCTGCGCTCATAAGTAAACTGGATCTGCTTTTTCATGGTGGCGTACTGCGCTTCCTTTAAGGCAATCGCCTCCGCCAGCTCCTCCTCCACCTGCGCAATCTGCTCTTCCAGATCGGCAATCTCTTTTTCCTTGTCGGCAATCTGTTCCTCCAGATCATTCAGATTGTTGCTCACCTGCGTAAGCTCCGTGTTCAGTGTAGAGAGCGCGCCCTGCAGGGAACTGTGCTGCTCGTTGAGTCCCTCCAGTTTTTCTTCCGTCTCATCCAGTTTGCCTTCCGTCTCTTCCCGCTGCTGCTCCGCTTCCTCGATCTGCTTTCTGGTCTCCTCCGTAGCCTGCACGGAGAGCGGCATTATGCCACAAAGCAGAACAAGCGCCAGGCAGGCAGCCGCTCTTCGTTTCCTTTCCATATTTTCCTCCATGCCGGAGCTTTTTGCGAAGGCACGCGCCGAGAATCTTAAATTCTCGGCTGCGATTCCGAGTTTGTGGCTCCGGCGCAAACTCGAGATTGAAAAATCAGCACATCAGTGTGATTTTTCAATCGTTTCTCCTAACCTAACAGTTCTCGATCAAATCCACTCTTCTCTGATGCCTCTCCCCGTGAGAAAAAGGCGTGTCCAAAAAAATATCCACGATATCAAGCGCAACCGCTTCTCCGACAATCGCCGCACCTATAGCAAGCACATTCGCGTCGTTATGCTCTCTCGTCAGTCTCGCGGAAACCGGATCACCGCAAAGTGCACAGCGGATTCCCTTTACCTTGTTTGCTGTCATGGATATTCCGATGCCCGTAGTACAGATCACAATACCCCTGTCGCACTCTCCGGAAGCCACCGCCTTCGCCACCGCCGCGCCGAAAATCGGATAATCACAGGAGCTTTTGTCCGGACAGCCAAAGTCCTTATACTCCAGTCCCCGCTCCTTCAAATGCGCCATTACCTTCTGCCTTAAATCATATCCGCCGTGGTCACTTCCTATTGCTATCATATTTTCCCGCCTTTCCGAAGCGCGCAAAACGCCGCTTCCTGTATTTATTTGCGAACGCCGTCTATTTGGCATTCTTCTGTGTGAGACGCAAAACTTCTTCTCACACGTTGATCACTCTATGTCCCGCCGCTTTCAGGAGCCGGTTCATCACCGCTTGAGAGACGCCCTCCCCGTCGAAACTCTCCGCGTAAATTGCTTCCACGCCCTCGTCGTCAAACTCCCGCAGAATGCGGTACAGCCCTTTCGCCGCCGCGGCTGCGTCCGTTCTTTTCCCGACGCTTCGCGGCACATCCGCCTTATATTTATCCAGCGTTTCATCGGTAGCAATCACGCCCGTCTTTTTCTTGTTTTTGCACATTTGGGCAAGTTCTTTGCCGATATAGTCCGTCACCGCCTCCGTCTGCCCTCTCACAATTACCAGTTCTCCCTTCGGCGCGTAATGCCGGTACTTCATGCCCGGCGCTTTCGGTGCTTGTCCACTGTCGGCAGAAAAAAGCGTTTCGTCCTCCTCCACACGCCCAAGTTTCTGCCGGAGCATTTCCCCGGTAATAAACCCGGGGCGCAGAATGGCGGGCGGTTTAGCCGTCAGATCCACAATCGTGGATTCCAGTCCCAGCGTAGCGTCGCCGCCGTCCAATATCATTTCTATCCTTCCGTCCAAGTCCTGTGCCACATAGGAGGCACGGGTAGGGCTCGGCCTGCCGGAGCGGTTGGCGCTGGGCGCGGCCACATATCCGCCAGCCGCCCTGATAAACGCCAAAGCCACGGCGTCCGACGGCATCCGCACCGCCACCGTTTCAAGCCCGCCAGTCGTCTCCTTCGGCACCAGATCCGATTTCTCTAAAATCATGGTGAGCGGCCCCGGCCAGAAAGCCTCCGCCAACATTTTGGCCGATTCCGGCACACGCTTTACGATGGCCGCCAAAGCCTCCATATCCGCAATATGCACAATCAGCGGATTGTCGGAAGGTCTTCCTTTCGCTTCGTAAATTTTTCGGGAAGAGGCCGGATTCAGCGCGTCTCCTCCCAGACCGTAAACCGTCTCTGTGGGGAACGCCACCAGACCGCCCGCCTTGACGATCTCACCTGCCTCCCGTATCACCGCTTCCTCACTTTGCTGTTCTTCTATCCGGATTACCTTTGTATCCACATCCGTATCCTTCTCACTCTGTATCCGTCATATGCCTGTGCCTGGCCCCAAGCCTGCACCACAACCTCTTCCGGATCATATTTATTCCACCGCGTTCAGATGGTTCAGAATCGCCAGATGGATCGCCCATGCCGCTTTCTCCTGATAGACCTCCGAGGAAAGTTTCTGTGCCTCCTCGTAATTGGAAAGAAATCCACACTCCACGATAACAATAGGTGACGATGTCTTTTTCAACAGATAATAGCTGCTGTTCGCCTTCGCCTGTCTGGCATTGTCCGGATCGATCTGCTCAGTCAATACCTGCTGCATACGCTCCGCAATCACTTTGCTCTCCTCGCTGCCTTCATAATAAAAGACCTGCGCGCCGTGCACATACTCCTCATGGTAACTGTTCTGGTGGATACTCACCGTCAATGCCGGTTTCTTCTCCTCAATCAGCGCCACGCGGTTTTTCATGTCCTGCACTTTTTTATTGGAAACATTCTCGTCATAAAGCCCGGCGTCGTCTTCCCTTGTGAGTACCACGTCCACATCCGCCGCCGCGAGAAAGAGCGCCAGTTTTTTCGCAATCTTTAAGTTAATGTCTTTTTCCAGACTGCCGTCCACGCCCACCTTGCCGGGATCTGCTCCTCCATGTCCTGCGTCGATAACCACGCACGGTTTTTCCTTCCCCGCTTTATCCGGCAAAACCCGGTTCGAGGACACCATACGCGCCCCGCCCCGCAGGGCAAATCCAAAGGCTGCCGCCAGCAGCAGAAGCAGTCCGATTTTGACAAGCCCGTCATATTTTTCCGATCCTTTTTTCTCCATTTTTCACCCAGTCCAAAATCCGCCTTCGCCCGCCGTTTGGCAATCTGCGGATTTGGCTCTGCCCATATGCATCTTAGTGCATGTATATGAAGAAAATGGCCGGAAGATAACCCTTCCGTACAGGATTTTCACCACGCTGTCACATTGCGGTCAGTTCATATATTCCCCGATCACATCCCAGACGTCCGCCGTCTCAAAACCGAGACGCCACGCCGCCACGCCCGCGATCTCGTACTTTTCCATAATGTTCAGTTTTACTCTGATGGACTCCGCGTCTTCCAGCCACACCTGACACAGTCTGTCTCCGTCCTGAAATTCCCCGTAATTCTGGCAGGTCTGCTCGTCCCAGCGCACAGCGATTCCGTGATCCGCCACATAGGTCCGCGCCATTTCCATGCCCACCGCCTGACTGCTTACGCCGTCCGTTCCGGTTTCCCAAATTCTGGTATAAAACGGAAGTGCGTTGATCACTTTCTCCTTCGGCACATCCGCCACAGTATTTTCGATGCCTTTCTCCACGAAGCCGATGGACGCAACGCTTCCCGCCTCGTCACTGCCGTTGTAGTGCTCGTCATATCCCATAATAATGACGTAATCCGCCACCACGCCCTGCTCTGCACGGTCGTAATGGTCCGTGTGGTTCATGGGCACATAATTGTCCACAGAAAGCACAATGCCGTATTTTCTACAGGGGATGGATAACTCCCTGATAAACTGGACAAAAGGTTCCCCCGCGTCCAGACTGATATTTTCAAAGTCAATGTTGAGGCCGTCCAAATTATATTCCCTAACCGCCGCCAAAAGCTGCAAAATCAGCCGCCGCCTGTTGGATGTCTTCCCAAGAACCGTGTACATGTCCACATCCACACTGTCCACATTGCCCACAAGCGCCCAGACTTCCAGCCCCATTTCATGCGCCTTTTCCACATAAGAAGTGGTGGCAAAGCTGCTGAACTCTCCCTCGTTTCCCGTCAGGGTAAACCATGTCGGGGAAATCACGTTTAGTCCCTTCGTCTGCGAGACAGCCGCCTCCAGCGTGCTATTGCCTTCAACGCCTCCTATCACATGCCAGCCAAGATTGATCTTATAGTCACGCGTATTCGCCTTATACTCAGGTTCCACATAGTCTGTCACGGGAACCGGCTCTTCCTCCGTCTTTTCGCCCAGCTTTTTGTTTTCCACATAACCGATAAAAGAATCCTGTGTCTTCACCTTCGTCCATGTTTCCATTTCCTCCAGTACGATCACCTGGTCTCCCGCCGATACATCCGTCAAAATTTCGCTTTTGATGCCGCCCTGATAACGCACCTGCGTGTCTTTCTTTACGGCCGCGGTCTGACGTCTGTCCCATTCGGTATACACCTGCATATGATTCGGCTCCGTGAAAAGCTCATAGGAAAAATTGGCGTATTTTTTTACATAGTCCGCCGCGATGTAGAGCGTCTCCCCTTCGTAACGCGAAACCATGTAATCGCAGCTCTCACCGCTCTCGACAAAGTCCGCATCATAACCGGTAATCGTCCCCGTTCCAATCACGTTCGCATAGACCATATCCGGCGTCGTGTACAGAAGGCTGTTCTCCGACTTGTCCTCGTAAAATCTGTCGTTAAAATATTTGTGCACCGTAGCTATATCGAAATAGCACATGCCGTCAAAAAGTTTCGCGTGCTCTTCTATCTGCTCATCCTGCAGTATAATGGGCACGTCATTCTCCCCCGCAACGCCGAAATACGCCGTCAGATCTGCTCTTTCTTTTGAATACGAATACTTTTCCAGCAGTTTAGCCCCAAATCCAACTGCACCGATCAATATAATAAGGATGACCGCAACTATCACCGGAATTATTTTTTTCATTTGTCCAGCTCCTTTTTGAACGTCTGTCGTAGGAACGGGCAGGGAAGTTTTCCCTCTCCTGCCCGCCGCGTCCACTACGATTATAACAAACTATTCCCTTTCAGTCATTAGTTTTTTTCAGGTAATGACAGCGTCACATAGCGGGAAGCCTCCCAAAACCAACACAATAACAGGCCCTCCTTTGCCGTCTCCCAAAAGGATTAACAAAAAAACTATAAAATAACTCAACCGTGATATACTAACGGCATATGATATAGGAG
>CARUOB010000092.1 GCA_949076555.1 uncultured Lachnospiraceae bacterium
TGCTTACACAGGATAACTACTCCCTCTTAACTTGTGAGATAATGTAACATAAAGTATACCCGCCTGTCAAGACTTCCATACGCCGAAGGCTGAACTGTTACTGACGGTAGCACTTTCTGTTTTCTAAATCCCAAACAGTTTCGTAGCCTTTGTATAAATGCCCCGCCAGAAATCCGCGATGGGTCTGCTTCCTATCCTGAAACTTACCGTTTTGGTTCCGCCAAAATCATCAATGCCGCGGAAGGTGACTTTTGCCGTTCCCTTATTCACATTCTTCACATAGCTTCCAGGAACTACCTCTATATCCTTTCCAAGCGTCAATGTCTTTTTCTCGTTGCCGATCTTGACAAACACCTTATCCGGGACAAACTGATTTTGTTTTCTGATCTGCACAGGCTTGCCCGTATAATCCTGATCATTGATCTTGATGGTCGACCTGCTGATGTCATAACCGGCCTTTACTATGCGGTATGTGCCTGTAGCCTCGCCGCCCGCATAGGCGCCTTTTCCCTTTACCGTAATCCGAATCATAGAGTCTGCGGGGACAAGGTCGGTGTTTTCCAAAACCTTGTTTACCTCCGTCTCCGTCCCGTCCGCATTCCGCGTACTGAGCAGGGTGTAGACGGCTGTATTCTTCTCGTAGTCCCCGCTTCCGAGCGCCTTTCCGTCCGCGTCGTACACCTTAAAGCCCTGTCTGTAGCCGTTTGCCTTATTGCTCACCGCCTTGTCCTTTGCAACGACCGTGATCCCATTTTCGTTGGTCAGCGGTTTTGCAGCGACCGCAAAGGTAAGGCTCTTACTGCCCTTAAAATTCCCTTTCCCCTTCACAGTGACGGTAGGCGGTTTGTTGTCCGTGACAGAAGCCATCTTCTTATTGTTCGCATAGCTGATCTTGTAGTCCTTATCCTGCACTAAGGTCTGTCCGTCGAAGGTTACGATCACCTCCGGTTTTGCGCCGCCCTTCATGTAAGGCGCGGTGAAACTCTCCCCGTTCTGCGCATCCTTAAAAGCAAGACCAAGACCACTCATGTCGCTTTGCTGTATCTTGAAGGTCTGCTTTTTCGTCCCGGTATAGCCGCCGCCCGCCAGTCCGGTAAAGAGGATTGTAGCCGTCCCCTTCTCCCGGTTCTTCTGGTAAGAAACCGTGTAATGTACATCCTTTTTCAGCTCATTTCCCTGATATGTCAGCTTCGCTTCCGGCTTCACATCCTTGCCTGTATATGTATAAGCGCTGTCCACGCCTGTCACAACCGCCTTGCTGACGGGCGTTCCCGTGATCTTAAAGGAAACCCGCTTTACTCCCACGTAGCTTTGACCGTCGCCGTCCGCATCTAGGCCCGTACCGGTAAAGGTCACCGTGCCTGTGCCGACATCCTTATTGATACCCCATGTAACCGTGTAATCGCCGTTTTCCGAGAGGGTTTTGCTCCCATATTTGATGCTGAATCCGGTCTGCACGATCTGCTTTCCCGTCCATGGCACATTGCTGATGCCCTTCACCGTCACCCTGTTCATGGCGATCTGCTTCGCACTCTTGCTGATGATAAGAACAACCGGAATTTCACCCGTATAATTATTCTTTCCCGTCAATGTAAGCGCGTACTCCGCCGGGTCTTTAAAAGCGTTTTTATCACTCTTCTTTTGGTCGTACTCAGGAATATAAAAGTCCGTGCCGTATTTCAGGTTCTTTCCGTTCCATACAATCTTCGGTGTGGGCGTCTGCTTTTTGCCCGTATAAGTGGCGGTCAGTTTATCCGCCTCCCATTCCGCCGCCGCGATATTTGCGGGTTCGATCTGAAAATAGACATTTTTGCTGCCGGAATAATTGCCCTTCATCTTAATCACCGCACAGGGCGCTTTCTTCGGGTCAAAAGTGCCCGTCTTTTCGCTCTTTCCGGTCTGCTTCAATGTATTTTCAAAAGCATTGTAATCCTTTTCCTCATAAGTATATGCCGACTTGTTGTTCTTGTAAGAAACCGTGTAATCCGTCTTTTCCTTTAACAGCTTCCTGCCGTCGTATAGACGGAAATCCTGCGTGATATTCGCGCCCGTATATACGGAATCGGAAATTCCCGCCGCCCAGATACCTTTAGGAATCACCCCGCCCGTAGGAATATCCTCGTCCGGAACATCCCCGTGATCCATGGCGATCTCAAACTCGATCTCGCAGGGAGCTGCCATGGCATTCCCCGCCGTGTCCACGGCGTACACCGAGCAGATGTGGTCGCCGTCGGAAAGCGCCTGCTCCACCTGATAGGAAAAGCTGTTGCGCGCCTTATTGTAATGCGCCTTCCAGTTTGCCGCACCGATCACTTCCTCGCCGTCCAGCTTCATGGAAAACTCCTGAAATCCGCTTGTCTCAAAGAACACTGCCTCAATCAGCGGCTTATCGGTATTCTGCGACACCGTAAAACTCTTAACCACAGGGGCAGCGCCGTCCGCCGCAAGGATATACTGACCCGGCTTCGTGATCTCCAGCGACACCTTCTTTGCCACCGTATCCACCGTACCACCGACGCACACATACCCGCAAAATTCATTGGAATACTGATAAACCGCAATTCTCCCTGCCTGTGTTTCGTCAAGTCCGGCCGCTGCAAGCATCTCTCCGGTATAGCTGAGAGTCAGGGTAAGGGGATTGACGGAATAGTCCGAAACCTCATTTCCCTTTTCGTCGGTCACATACACACAATAAGGTTCCCCCACCGTCTGCACCACATACTCTGCCGCTTCCATGTCTGCATCCTGCCCAGCCGCAAACGCTGTGTTCGTCCTGTAGGCCGTAATGCTGTAGCTCTCCGCTCCCGCCTGACGGGTTTTATCCTGTTTTATGCCCACGACATGCAAAACCCAGTTCTCTGCCTGCGCCGCCACCTCATCGAAGCTCTGTTTCAGTTCCGCACATTCCTTTTTAACCGCTTCTTCTATCCTGCCGGAGACATCATCCCAGCTCTCCAGCAATTTATCCGTAATTGCTTCCAGCGCCTCACTCAGAAGCTTCCCGATTCTATAATTCTTTATCTCCGTCTCTATCGCCGCCTCGATCTCATTGGTATTGGCAGTCTCCTTTCTTCCCTCTGCATAGACGCCTCCCTCTGTCTCGTACTCACAGGATGCGACCCCTTCAAACCCAATATCTACCTCCATTCCCGCACCAAGCTGTATCCCTGCGCCCGCATTGACATCAACGTATCTCTCATTCGTGACCGTGGCAGAATAGTCCCCCTCTAAGGATGTGGCATCCAGCCGTTCAAACAACTCCTGCTGGGCGTCTCCCAATACATACTGGGTGGAACCTGCGGCAAAGTCCTTCACCACGCCGATATTTTCCATGAGCTGCTCCACGGCGCCCGGGCCGTAGGTAACCTTCACCGCATCGATCCGGCGGGCTCCTACTGCATCCGCGCCGGCATCAGTCATGCCCTGTTTGGTGACCGAAAAACCCTGCAGCCGGTTATAGGCGTCAAGCTCTGCTCCCAGTTCCAGCATATCCATACCGTTTGCAGACGCTGAAAAAATGTTCGTCTCCAGCTTGCCGATTTCCAAATCTCCTGTCCCTCTATCTACTTCTGCTTCTATGCTGAAAGCCATCTGTTTCGAGAAATCCTTTCGGTTTCCTGTCTGATCATAGGCTATGTTGACATTCGCTTCGCTGGACAGCAGAGATCCCTCTGCCGCTTTCCCAAAGGAAATGCGGCCCACATCCGCACCGACCCCCGCATGGATATTTGCTCCCGCTTGTTCCAGATCATAAAACTGTTCCTCCGTGAGATACTCCGCCGCTTTCAGCAAAAACACGTTTCCGCCCGCCTGCGCCTGAGAAGCCAGCATAAATTTCCCTACCCGGCTAAGCTGATCCATGTTCGTCGGGTCGTAATCCTCCAGCACCAACCCGATTCCGGTAGTGCCTCCGACGCCCACTTCCGCGCCTGCCGTCAGCACGTTCGCATCCACCGGTTCCACAACCTTCGCCTCTGCACACGGCCCGAGCTCTAGCCCGGCCGCAACATCGGTATTATAGCTCTGCAGCAGCGTCAATGTTCTGGTGCCGTTTTGCAGGCTGTGCTCCACCGACAAGGTACCGCCCTTCGTGCCGCTGATCTTCGCCTTCGCCACACTCGCCTTGAGTGCCCCGACACTGACACCGGGGCCAACCTCTGCAGCAATCGTTCCCTCCACGCCCAGCTCCCATGTCTGGGTGAAGCTCAGGGGAATCAGGGTCACCTCCATGGTCACGCCGTAATCCAACACTTCCGTCTTTCCCGCACCGCAGTCGAGTTCCATTCTCTTCGTCTTTATGACGCGCTTGTCCTCAGTGCCCGGCTTATATTCAAGATCCGGACTTGCTAAGGCGATTCGTCCCTCTTTGTCAGATTTTGCCGCGAAATCACCCGGATACCCTTCAAACGTATAGTGCACTTCTCGTTCTTTTTGGACGTCGCCCATATTATTTTTCAGAATAAAATTCGCGTAGGCTTTTCCCTTCTGGTTAATGGTGATATTGCGCACCGTAATGTCCGTCGGAAGATCGTCCGGGATACGATTTCTGCGCACTGTGACGCTGTCACTTAAATTTGCAGGCAGTTTTGTCACTATGGTTCCGTCCGGCATGTACCACTTGTCGTCGCTTTCCTTTTTAGGCAAGACCGGCCCTGATTTTACGTTACGAGGCGTGCGGATCATTTCCAGATTAGTACACCCATTAAGCATTTCCGTCATTACCGCCCCGCCACTGAAACTGCTCAGATCCAGACTGCTCAGACTGCTGCAGTTTTCAAACATAAAGTCCATTCTTTCCACCTTGACGGTGTAAAAGCTACTCAAGTCTATACTGTTCAGGCTGCTACAACAATAAAACATACCATACATTAGCGTCACCTGACTGGTATCAAAGCTGCTCAAATCTAAACTGCTCAAGCCGCTGCAGTTGGCAAACATATTTTCCATTCTTGTCACCTGACTGGTGTTAAAGCTGCTTAAGTCGATGCTGCTCAAACCGCTACAGCCGGAAAACATATAGTCCATTCTTGTCACCTGACTGGTATCAAAGCCGCTCAAGTCGATGCCGCTCAAACTGCTACAACCATGAAACATACTTTGCATATCTTTCAGTTCGCCGGTGTCTAACCCACTCAGGTTTATATCGCTCAGGCTGCTGCAGCCCGCAAACATATTTCCCGTGTATGCCAGCCATCTGGTGTCTAAACCGCTCAAGTCGATACTGCGCAAACTGCTGCAGCCTTCAAACATTTTTGCCATGTTTTCCACCAGGCTGGTATCTAACCCGCTCACATCTATACTGCTCAGGCCGCTGCAGCCATAAAACATGCTTCCCATGTTTTTCACCTGACTGGTGTCAAAGCCGCTTACGTCTACACTGCTCAGACCGCTGCAGTTACCAAACAGGCCGGTCATATTTGTCACCTGACTGGTGTCAAAGCCGCTCACGTCTATACTGGTCAGATCCGTGCAGTTCCAAAACATTTCCTGCATGTTTAACACTTTGCCGGTGTCAAAACCGCTTACATCTATGCTGCTCAGGCTGCTGCAGTCGGCAAACATTTGATCCATGACATCCACCTTGCTGGTGTCTAAGCCGCTCAAATCTACACTTTTCATTTTACTGCAGCGATGAAACATCCGGGTTGTTCTTGTGATATCTTTGATTATAACTTCCGCAGTACGAATTTCCTCATATCCGTACCACGGCGGCTGCGCCCCATATCCCTGAACAATACTATAATCCCCCTTACCGATTGCCGTCAGCTTTCCCGTTCTATCGATCACCCATGCAATGTTTTTGTCGACGCCAGATGCTATATCACCCGCTGACTTCATCGCCGCCAGTCTATCATACACACCCATCTCCAACAGTTCGTCGGATGAATATTTCGCATCCCCGGTTTTTTCCGGCGTCTCCGGAGAATCTATATCGTCAGGATTCCCCTCTTCCTCTTCCGGTTTTGTCTCCGGACTCCCCTCTTCTCCTCCGGGTTTCGTCTCCGGGTTCCCTTCTTCCTCTTCGGGTTTCATCTCCGGATTCCCTTCTTCCTCTTCCGGCTTCGTCTCCGGGTTCCCCTCTCCCTCTTCCGGTTTCGTCTCCGGAGTCTCTTCCCCTTCTTCCGTTGTGTTCTCCGCCGCAATGGAAACACTTGTCTGCGCTGCAAAGGCTCTAATATCCACAAAAGCCGTCTCCGACAGGAGCAACGCCACACACAAAATTCCCGTCAGCAATCTTTTCCCTTTCTTCCGTATCATTCCATCCTCCTTTTTCCGTTTACGAGCCATTGGCCCATACAT
>CARUOB010000093.1 GCA_949076555.1 uncultured Lachnospiraceae bacterium
ACATGACGAGCATCGTCTCCATTTTGCAGGAAGCGGACGCAGACTCCCTCTGCCTTTTTGACGAGCTTGGCGCGGGTACGGACCCCACCGAGGGCGCGGCTCTTGCCATCTCGGTTTTGGATCATCTGCACGGCCGGGGGATACGCACCATGGCCACCACACATTACAGCGAGTTAAAAGTGTATGCGCTCTCCACGCCTTTTGTGGAAAATGCCTGCTGTGAATTTAATGTGGAAACGCTCCGGCCTACTTATCGGCTTCTGATCGGCATTCCCGGCAAGAGTAACGCCTTTGCCATCTCTTCCCGTCTGGGTCTGCCGGATCATATCATAGAGGACGCCAAGCGGCACATTACGCAGGATAAAGAGAGCTTTGAGGATCTGCTCGCCAATCTGGAAAACAGCCGTCTGACGATCGAAAAAGAGCAGGCGGAAATCGAGGCCTACAAGCGGGAGGTACAGGCTTTAAAGGAACGTCTGGAATCCAAGCACGAAAAAATCGACCAGTCCCGCGACCGTATCATTAGGGAAGCCAATGAGGAAGCCCGCGAAATCTTACAGAGCGCAAAGGAACTGGCAGACGAAACGATCCGCACTTTCCAAAAGGCAGGTGCCGCCACTTCCATCAAAGATTTGGAGAAATCGCGCCGGAAGGTACACGACAAAATTTCGGAGAAGAACGAAAAGCTGGCGCTTAAAAACGAAAAACCCACCCATAAGGTTCTCAAGCCAAATCAGATCAGGCTGGGCGACAGCGTGAAAGTGGTCTCCATGGGCTTAAAGGGCAGTGTCAGCTCCCTTCCCGATAAGAACGGCAGACTGTTTGTCCAGTGCGGCATCATCCGCTCTCAGGTTTCCCTGTCGGATCTGGTTCTGCTTGAGGAGGAGACGGTAAAAACCGAAAAAATGCAACGCAGCTCTTCCGGCAAGCTGAAAATGTCAAAGTCCTACTCCGTCTCCACGGAAATCAATCTTCTCGGCAAGACGGTGGACGAGGCGCTCTCCGAACTTGACAAATATATGGACGACGCTTATCTGGCCCATCTGCCAAGCGTCCGCATTGTGCACGGCAAGGGAACGGGCGCACTCCGGAAGGCCGTTCACGGCTATCTGCGAAAAAACCGGGTCATAAAGACGTTCCGGCTGGGCGAATTTGGAGAAGGTGACGCGGGCGTTACCATTGCTGAGTTTAAATAGGAAATTGAAAAACGGAGGTTACCATGATAAATAAACAGAAAATATTAATTGTGGATGATGATAATAATATTGCGGAGCTGATTTCCCTCTATCTGACGAAGGAGTGCTTCGAGACCATGATTGTCAATGACGGGGAATCCGTTCTGGCGGCAATAGACGGTTTTGATCCGAATCTGATGCTTCTGGATCTGATGCTGCCGGGCATCGACGGCTATCAGGTCTGCCGGGAGGTGCGCTCGAAATCCACGCTCCCCATTATCATGCTTTCTGCAAAGGGTGAAGTTTTTGACAAGGTGCTGGGATTGGAGCTGGGCGCGGATGATTACATGGAAAAGCCCTTTGACTCCAAAGAACTGGTAGCCCGGGTTAAGGCGGTGCTTCGCCGTTACAAACCGGCCGTGGCGGAACCGAAGCCTTCCGATGTCAAGAGCGTGGAGTATCCGGATCTGATTATCAACCAGACGAATTACTCTGTGATTTATATGGGAAAAACCATTGAGCTGCCCCCAAAAGAGCTGGAGCTTCTCTACTTTCTGGCCTCCTCACCCAACCATGTTTTCTCCAGAGAACAGCTTTTGGATCAGATCTGGGGGTACGAATACCTCGGAGACAGCCGCACGATAGACGTACACATCAAACGGCTTCGCAACAAAATTAAAGATCATGAAAATTGGCGCATTGCCACGATCTGGGGCGTCGGTTATAAATTTGAAGTACGCGAAAAGAGATTCTGATATGCGAAAGACACTTTACCTAAAACTGATATTGGCCTACATCATATTCGGGCTGTTCGGGTTCGTGGTGGTGGCCACCTTTGTGTCCGATATGACGCTCAATCATCTCACCAAAGAAAAGGCCGACGCTCTCTACAGAGAGGCCACACTGATCGCCAACACCTACGCCACCGACCTGTACAATACGGAGGTGTCTCTGGAAACGGTAAAAACGCAGCTTGACGCGCTGGATACCTACTTAAACGCCACGATCTGGATTATCAATCCCTCCGGACGTATGATCTTGGACTCCTCCGCCCCGGTGGACGTGGAAAACGAAGTCGTTGTAGAAAATTTTGATCCCACAATCACCGCAGGCTCTTACTACACGGTAGGCGACTTTTTCCGAACCTTTGACGAGGAAATGCTGAGCGTCTTTGCACCTATTACATCCGGTTACAAAGTAAAGGGCTATGTGGTCATCCACGCTTCCCTCGGCAGCATACGGACCGAGACGAACCAGCTTTTGAATATTTCCTATATCATGCTGCTGATACTTTTTTTGCTGTCTCTGATTATCCTGATTTTTTTCACGGAGATGGTTTATATTCCTCTGCGCAAAATCACGGAGGCCACAGAGCAGTACGCCAGCGGCAATATGCACTATGAGTTCAGCGTGGAAAGCGAGGACGAAATGGGTTATCTGGCCGCCACGCTTTCCTATATGGCCAGCGAAATCGCCCGCTCGGAGGATGACCAGAAAAAATTCGTAGCCAACGTGTCCCATGACTTCCGCTCCCCCTTAACTTCCATAGAAGGCTATCTGAAAGCCATGTTAGACGGCACCATTCCGCCGGAAATGTACGAAAAATATTTAAACATCGTGCTGAACGAAACCAGCCGCCTGACGAAGCTGACAAACAGCCTTTTAACACTCAACAATCTGAACACAAAGGGAATCATGTTAAACCGGACGGACTTTGAAATCAACGCCGTTATCCGAAATGTAGCGGCCACCTTTGAGGGCACCTGCCGTCAAAAAATGATCGGCATCGAGCTGATTCTCACGGGCGATGAAATGTACGTGGTCGCAGACATAGATAAAATTCAGCAGGTTTTGTATAACCTTTTAGATAACGCCATCAAATTCAGCCATCACGATTCCCTCATCAAAATCGAGACGACCGAAAAGCACAATAAAATTTTTATCAGCGTAAAAGACACCGGAATCGGCATCCCAAAAGACGATCTGAAACTGATTTGGAACCGTTTCTACAAGTCCGACCTCTCCCGCGGAAAGGATAAGAAAGGCACAGGCCTCGGCCTGTCAATCACGAAGGAAATCATACAGGCACACGGCGAAAATATTAACGTCATCAGCACCGAGGGCGTGGGAACAGAGTTTATCTTCTCCCTGCCGAAGTCTGAGGTGGAGGACGACGATTAAATTTCCCAATTAAGCCTGTGCAGCTCTCCCTCCATCTGCATCCCCGCAAACCCGTTCTGCCGCAGAGCCTCATACAACACGACTGCCACGGAATTAGACAGGTTCAAAGACCGGATCTCTCCCATCATCGGGATGCGGATGCATGTTGCCTCATTTTCCACCAAAAGCTCCTCCGGGATTCCGGCGCTCTCCTTGCCGAACATAATATAATCATCCTGCCCGAAATTGGCCTCCGTATAGAGACGTTTCGCCTTGGTGGTGGCATACCAGATTTTTGCATCGGGATGCTTTTCCTGAAATTCTAAAAAATTGATATAGCGGGTCACATCCAACTGTGCCCAATAGTCCATTCCTGCCCGTTTGATGGATTTCTCATCCAGCCGGAATCCCAAAGGCTCAATTAAATGGAGCGCCGTACCTGTCGCTACACAGGTACGGCCGATATTTCCCGTATTTGCCGGAATCTCCGGCTGATGTAAAATGATGTGCATCTTTACCTCCATCCGGCATACACGGAGAATGCCTGTTTTTGCGTCCTCCACGCGAAACATAGAAACGCTTCGCTAAACAGCCTCCAATGTGAACACTAGAATTTCTTCTCGTTTTGACGCAGTCTGCCGACAAAATCCGCCAATTTTCCAATCGCCAGCTTCAGGTTGTCCAGCGAGTAAGCGTAAGAAATTCTTAAAAATCCCTCGCCGCACTCACCGAATGCCGTACCCGGCACCACAGCTACTTTTTCTTCCGCCAAAAACCGCTCCGCGAACTCTTCGCTGGTCATCCCGAACTCCTTGATACACGGGAACACATAGAACGCCCCAAAAGGCTCGAAACACTCCAGTCCCATCTCCTGAAAAGAGTGAAGCAGGAACCGTCTTCTCTGGTTATAAGCCATGCGCATTTCCTGCACATCCTCGTCCCCGTTACGGAGCGCCTCGATCGCCGCATACTGGCTGGTAGTAGGCGCACACATAATCGCAAACTGGTGCAGCTTTGTCATCTGTTCCAAAATTTCTCTCGGACCGCAGGCAAAACCCAGTCTCCATCCCGTCATCGCAAATGCTTTGGAAAACCCGTTAATCAAAATGGTTCTTTCCTTCATTCCCTCTATCTCTACAATGGACACATGCTTTTCCTTGTAGGTCAGCTCCGCGTAAATCTCATCAGACATGACGAGTATATCATGTTTCCGGATCACTTCAGCGATCGCCTCCAGATCCTTTTTCTCCATAATCGCTCCCGTGGGATTATTCGGGAAGGGAAGAATTAATACCTTTGTCTTATCGGTAATCGCGTCCTCCAATTCCTCCGCCGTCAGCCTGAACTCATTTTCTGCCTTCAGCTCAATGATAATCGGCGTCGCGCCCGCCATAATCGCACATGGCTCGTAAGATACATAGCTGGGCTGCGGGATCAACACCTCGTCTCCCGGATTGACTACGGCGCGCAGTCCAATGTCAATGGCTTCAGAGCCTCCTACCGTAATCAGCACTTCATACTTCGGATCGTAGATGACGCCCTGCTTCCTTTCTATATAATTGCAAATTTCCTGACGGAGCTCCATCAGTCCGCTGTTGGAAGTGTAGAACGTGCGCCCTTTTTCCAGCGAGTAAATGCCCTCATCCCTGATATGCCACGGCGTGTCAAAATCCGGCTCACCCACGCCGAGAGAAATGGCGTCCTCCATTTCGCTTACAATGTCAAAAAATTTCCGGATACCCGAAGGTTTCAGCCCTACGGCCTGCTTTGATAACATATCTTTCACGGTGACACCTTCTCTCTTGTATCTTCATACTTTTTCGTCAATACGGTTCCATGATCTTTGTATTTTTTCAGAATAAAGTGGGTTGCCGTGCTCAGAACGGAATCCAGCGTGGAGAGCTTGTCGGACACAAAGCCGGAAATCTCCTTCAAGGACTTTCCTTCCAGCGTGACAAGCAGATCATACCCGCCGGAAATCAGATACACGGAATTTACCTCCGGATATTTATAAATTCGCTCTGCAATATTGTCAAAGCCCTGGCCTCTCTGGGGTGTCACGCGTACCTCGATCAGTGCGGACACCTTCTCCACGGACGTCTTCTCCCAGTCGATCATAGTATGGTAACCGCAGATAATGCCCTCTTCCTCCAAAGCCTGCAGCTCATTCACCACATCGATCTCTTCCACTCCAAGTATTACCGCCAGCTCCTTCAAGTCGATGCGGCTGTTCCTCTCTATGATTTTCAACAATTCTTCTCTCATTTTTTCCTCCTTCATCGTTCACGGTCTTGGTTTATTTAAAAACTGCTTTCTGCCTTCATTGTAGAGCACCCTGTCATTCCCCCGCGTCGTGCGGCCGATCACCACCGCCGGAATCCCTTCCTGCAAAAGCGCCGTCACAAGGGCATTTCCGTCCTCCGCCGTCATGATGAGACATCCGCCCGACGAAAGCTCATAGGGATTTTCTCCGAATACTTCGCAGATCTCTATGGTTTCCTGCCTGACAGGTATTTTTCTTAAATCCGCTTCCAGTCCGACGCCGGCTTCCTCCGCCATCTCCCACAATCCCGCGAAAATGCCGCCCCGGGAAACAGCCTGTATGCCGCAGACGCCGGACTTCATGGCGGTGGCGGCCTCCGGTATCACCGACAGATACCTGTCAAAAGCGGCAGCCTCCTCAATCATGCGCGCCGGAAACCGCTGCCGCAGCCTCTCATAATTTGCCCCGGCAAGTCTGGCTGTTCCCTCCAGACCGATCCATTTGCTCACCACAATATCCTGATCCGCGCCCGCTCTCTGAGGAAAAACGGCGCAGTCTTTCCCCAGCCCTGCGCCATTTTTCAATTCCTGACTATGTTCTTTTGTCTCTTCCAGCAAAGAACACGCTGACACGTTCCTTGATATTTTTTCCTGTCCCATATCGTATGCCTTACTCTTCGTA
>CARUOB010000094.1 GCA_949076555.1 uncultured Lachnospiraceae bacterium
ACACAAAATGCTCCAAAGTCGCATTTTGGCGCTTGCACAACTCGCAAAATCGCATACAAAGCGATTTTACTCGCGGAATAGTGCAAGGCTGAACTGTTACGAAAATTTGCCCATTATTGAAGTTGGTCTGGACAAAAGTACCAAAAATGAGTATAATTTTCTTGTTAGGCTTTTGGGAAATTCTGTGGATTGGGAAGGCGGTATTTTGAAGTATCATAGAACTGTTTATCAGGCGTTAACGATGATCACACAGTTTGGCGTCAACATGCTTGTTCCCATCTTTCTCTGTTCCTTTGCAGGGATGTTTCTGGACAGGAAATTTGGGACCGATATCTGGATGGTGGCGCTTTTTTTCGTAGGTGCACTTGCCGGATTTACAAATGTATTCCGGTTCGCGAGACGGATTTACGAGACACCGGCAAAGACGCGAAGGCGCAGTACACAGAAAAAAGAAGAGATGGAAGAGAATGAAAAGAAAAATTGATCAAACGCTGCTTGAGCTTTGGATAGGCATTCTGGCATACGGCGTTATTTTTGAGATTGTACTTTTATTTTTTTCCCGGAACCCCGCTTACAGTATAGGACTCTGGATCGGCGTGCTGCTCGCCGTGGCGGGTGCGTTTCATATGTGGTGGTCCTTAGACAGGGGACTGGATCTGCCGGAGAAGGAAGCCGTAAAGAGTCTGGGCGCGCAGAATATCATACGCTACGCGGTTCTTGTGATTGTGATAGGAACGCTTATGCTGGTGGATTTCGCGAATCCGATTTTTACCTTTTGCGGCTATATGGGCATGAAGGTGTCCGCATATCTGAATCCGCTGATCCACAGGCTGCGGACAGGAAAGAAAGAACAGGAAATTTCGGACGGTACTGCTTTATAAAGGCACGGGCCTGCATGACTTCGTCTGTTGGTGGCGCAGCGTGTGGGCCGTGCGGCGGGCAGGAAAAATATTCCTACCCGGTTAAAACTTTACATACAATTATGTGTAGAAGGAGGTGAGAGGATGGGACAGGGAATTATGTTGTCCGGCGGTGCGGATATTGACTTTATGATTCACGGCGTTTTTTCCTATGAGCTTTTTGGGCAGACCGTGTGGATCACCACCACCCATGTGTGCGTGCTGATCGTCATGCTGGTGATCATAGGTTTCTGCATTGCGGCGAACCGCGCTGTTAAGCATGCCTCGGAAATTCCGGGGACATTCCAGAACATTGTCGAGCTGGTGGTGGAAATGCTTGATAAGATGGTTGGCGGCGTTATGGGGAAATTCAGTCCGCAATTCCGCAACTACATCAGCACGATATTTATTTTTATCCTGCTGAGCAATATTTCGGGACTGTTCGGGCTCAGACCGCCGACGGCGGATTACGGCGTCACATTACCTATGGGTGTCATGACGTTTGTGCTGATCCACTTCAACAAGTTCAGGTATCAGAAAGTGAAGGGTGTGCTCTCGGGATTATGTGATCCGTGGCCGATCTGGGCGCCAATCAATGTGATCGGCGATGTGGCGGTGCCGATCTCTTTGTCATTGCGTTTGTTCGCAAACGTTCTGTCGGGCACTGTAATGATGGCTCTGGTGTATGCGCTCTTGTCGAAGATCGCCATTATCTGGCCGGCTGCGCTCCATGTGTATTTTGACCTGTTTTCGGGCGCGATCCAGACATATGTGTTCTGTATGCTGACCATGACGTACATCACGGATGCCTGCACGACGGAGTAAAAACTATAAACCATATGTAGAACACGAATAATCAGAGGTTCAAAATGCTGCGTATTTTTCGCTTGCGCTGCTCTTCATAAAGCACGCCAGCCAGAGATTCATGCAAGTAAGGATTCTGTCTGCCGCACTTTCTGACTCTGCTTATTCGCGCAAATAAGGAGGAAATCAAAAATGGGAGAATTTAACAACAACTTTATCTTAGGATGTTCAGCAATCGGCGCGGGCCTTGCGGTTATCGCAGGTATCGGACCCGGTGTCGGTCAGGGTATTGCAGCGGGTCATGCGGCTGCAGCGGTAGGCAGAAACCCCGGTGCGAAGTCCGACGTTACTTCCACGATGCTGTTGGGGCAGGCGGTTGCCGAGACAACAGGTCTGTACGGTCTGTTGATCGCTATGCTGCTGCTCTTCGTTAAGCCTCTCCTGCCGTAATCAGTTACGGCGGGCATCAGACCGTTCCAAAATTATTTAGTGATGGATCTGATGCTTGGCACAATATAAGTGTTTTGCGGCTAGGGCAGCGAGTGCGCCGATCCGTAATACACATTTTAATGAAAGGAGGACTGACGCTTGAGTACGACAGTTGCGAATTTGGCGTTGGCATCCGCGGAGATGGCGCCGAGGTTGTTTGACCTCGACTTACAGTTGATTGCGGATTCCGTGCTGATGATTATAGCTGTGTTCTCGCTCTTTCTGATCGCTTCCCATCTTCTGTTTAATCCCGTGCGGGATATGATGGAAAAGCGGCAGGAGCGCATCAAAAGCGAGCTGGATACGGCGGCATCCGACATGGAAAATGCCAGAGCGTTGAAGGAAGAGTACGAGAAGAAGCTGAAAGAAATTGACAAGGAAGCTGAAGAAATTCTCGCGGAGGCGCGCAAGAAGGCTTTGGCGAATGAAAATAAGATCGTGGCGGACGCGAAGGAGGAAGCGGCAAGGATTCTTGAGAGAGCCGAAGTGGAGGCAGAGCTTGAGAAGAAGAAGGCCGTTGACGAGGTGAAGCGCGAGATGGTAGTGCTTGCATCCATGATGGCTGCCAAGGTTGTGAATGCGGCGATTGACACCACTGTGCAGGACAGTCTGGTGGAGGAGACGCTTAAGGAAATAGGTGAGAGCACATGGCTAAGCTGATTTCAAAGACATACGGTGACGCGTTGTTCGAACTTGCGGTGGAAGAAGGTAAGGTAGACGTCCTGTTGGAAGAAACGGAACAGCTTCAGAAAATCCTTGTGGAGAATGCGGATTTTGCCAGACTGATGAATCATCCTAAGATCATTAAAGAGGAGAAGATCGAGGTCGCGAAAACCGTGTTTGCTGGAAGGGTATCCGAGGAGCTGCTCGGGTTTCTCACTATCATTATCTCGAAAGACCGGTACAGGGAGATCGACGAGATCCTGAAATATTTTGTCGCTAAGGTTAAGGAGCATAAGGGAATAGGCATTGCCACAGTGACAACGGCCGTTCCGCTGAAAGACAGCCAGTGTAAGGAAGTCGAGAAGAAACTGCTCGACACCACACAGTATAAGTCCATGGAGATCAGTTATGACGTGGACGCTTCCCTGATCGGGGGTATGGTGATCCGGATTGGCGACAGAGTTGTTGACAGCAGCATCAGAACGAAATTAAACGAGCTGCAGAAGGATCTGTTAAAGGTACAGATTTAGGCGAAAATATGTAAATAAGTAATCATTCGATGCAGGCCTAAGCATTGATTGCCGAAGCCGCAAGAACATGATTCAGGTGTGCGAAATCCCATGCCGAGGACGATTCGGTACGGACTTTGCATTGGAACTGTGAAGGCATTGAACAGTTACGAATAAAAAGAAAGGTGCGTATGATCCATGAATTTAAGACCAGAAGAGATCAGTTCAGTCATTAAGGATCAGATCAAGAGATATGCCTCCGAGCTGGAAGTATCCGAAGTCGGTACGGTTATTCAGGTGGCGGACGGTATCGCTCGTGTGCACGGACTTGAGAATGCAATGCAGGGTGAGCTTTTGGAGTTCCCCGGTGAAGTTTACGGTATGATCCTGAACCTCGAGGAAGACAATGTGGGTGCGGTTCTGTTCGGTAACCAGCACAACATCAACGAGGGTGATACCGTGAAGACCACAGGGCGCGTGGTTGAGGTGCCCGCTGGCGACTGCATGCTCGGACGTGTCGTAAATGCTCTGGGCCAGCCTATTGACGGCAAGGGTCCGATCCAGACTGACAAATATCGTAAGATTGAGAGAGTTGCATCCGGTGTTATCACGAGAAAATCAGTGGACACACCGTTACAGACAGGTATCAAGGCGATCGACTCCATGGTGCCTATCGGAAGAGGCCAGCGTGAGTTGATTATCGGCGACAGACAGACCGGTAAGACGGCGATTGCCATCGATACGATCATTAACCAGAAGGGGCAGGGCGTGAAATGTATTTATGTTGCCATCGGTCAGAAGGCATCCACGGTCGCTTCTATTGTGAAAACTTTGACAGAGTACGGCGCGATGGCCTACACAACCGTAGTTGCCGCGACAGCCAGCGAGACGGCGCCTTTGCAGTACATAGCTCCGTATTCCGGCTGTGCGATCGGTGAGGAGTGGATGGAGAACGGCGAGGACGTACTGGTGGTTTACGATGACCTGAGCAAACAGGCCGCCGCATACCGCACACTCTCCCTGCTCTTAAAGAGACCGCCCGGGCGTGAGGCATATCCCGGCGACGTATTCTATCTGCACTCCAGACTGCTTGAGCGTGCGGCCAGAATGAGCGAGGAGTACGGCGGCGGTTCGCTGACGGCGCTTCCGATCATTGAGACGCAGGCGGGCGATGTGTCGGCATACATTCCGACGAACGTAATCTCCATCACGGACGGACAGATTTATCTGGAGACAGAAATGTTTAACTCCGGTTTCCGCCCGGCGGTAAACGCGGGTCTTTCCGTGTCCCGAGTAGGCGGCGCGGCGCAGATCAAGGCGATGAAGAAGATTGCGGCTCCCATCCGTACAGAGCTTGCGCAGTACAGAGAGCTTGCTGCGTTCTCCCAGTTCGGTTCCGAGCTTGATGCCGATACGAAGGAGAAGCTGGCACAGGGTGAAAGAATTAAAGAAGTCCTGAAACAGCCCCAGTATAAGCCCATGCCGGTACAGTATCAGGTTATCATTATCTATGTGGTGACCAACAAGTACCTGCTTGACGTTGCGGTGGAGGATATCACCAGATTTGAGAAGGAGTTCTTTGAGTTCCTTGACACAAAATATCCCGAGGTGCCGAGCGCAATTGCGAAGAATAAAGAAATTAACGACGAGACAGACGCGAAGCTCAAGAAAGCCATTGAAGAATTCAAGGCGCAGTTTAAGTAAAGCGTAGAAAGGGTGTGACGCTATGGCCTCAATGAGAGACATAAAAAGGCGTAAAGGCAGTATTCAGAGTACGCAGCAGATTACCAAAGCTATGAAACTCGTTTCTACCGTTAAACTGCAGAGGGCGAAACAGCGCGCAGAACAGTCGAAAGCATATTTTAACTGTATGTATGAGACGGTAACTTCCATGCTGGCTAAGACCGGCGGTTTGAATCATCCCTACCTGACGGCCGGGGAATCGCAGAAGAAAGCAGTGATCGTGATTACCTCCAACAGAGGTCTTGCGGGCGGCTACAATTCCAATGTCGTGAAATTGATCACAAAGGGTGATTTTAAGAAGGAAGATCTGCGTATCTATGCGATCGGCAAGAAGGGCAGGGATGCCCTGAACCGGGGTGGCTATGAGATCGTGGAGGAAAATTCCGATATCATTGAGGAGCCGTCCTATGTGGATGCGATGGCTCTGTGTGAGAGGCTGCTTGCCTCCTTTGCGGCGGGGGAAATCGGAGAGATTTATCTCGCTTATACGGGATTTAAGAACACGGTGGTTCATGTGCCGACGCTTCTGAAGCTCCTCCCCGTGGAACCGATGCAGAATGCGAAGGAAGAGACGCAGGAGACAGGAAGCAAAGCGCTGATGAATTTCGAACCGGCGGACGACGAGGCGCTGGATATGATTATTCCCAAATATGTCACCAGTCTGATCTACGGCGGTTTGGTAGAAGCGGTTGCGAGCGAGAACGGTGCGAGAATGCAGGCCATGGATTCCGCAACGAGCAATGCTGAGGAAATGATAGATCACTTATCGCTGATGTATAACAGAGCGCGTCAGGGATCTATTACGCAGGAATTAACAGAAATTATCGCAGGTGCAAACGCGATCTCATAATACCAGTTCAGCCAGAGCGTGGTTTTGCGAATGGACGTGTGCTGAACTGTTATAAAA
>CARUOB010000095.1:0-718 GCA_949076555.1 uncultured Lachnospiraceae bacterium
TTCCAAGGGAGATCACCGTAAGCACAAGGGACACGCCCGGCCTGTTAACGCCCCGGAAATACCCGTACAGCAGAAACAATATACCGATACCGATATAGAAGGCGCCCTCGATGCGCAAATACTGCATACCGATCTCTATGATTTCCGTTTCCCCCGCGTCCACAAAAATCAGCATGAGGAATCTTGCAAACACAAACACCAGAACCGAAATCACCCCGCAGAAAACGGCGGAAACCGTCATCGCCTTACCTGTTCCCTGCTTTACCCGCTCTTTCTTTTCCGCACCGAAATTTTGCGAAATGAAAATAGAATAAGCGTTGCCAAACTCCTGGGCCGGCATATAAGCGAACGTATCTATTTTCACCGTGGCCGCAAAAGCCGCCATCACCGCAGGCCCGAAACTGTTGACAAGGCTCTGCACCATGAGAATCCCAAAGTTCATCACCGACTGCTGCATCCCGGTCATCAGAGAGTAACCGCAGATTTCCCCAACCGGCTTCTCCTCCTGCAAGAAACGTTTCAGAGAAAATCGGTAGTACGGTTCCTTCTTCCACAAATACATACCGAGTCCCAGCCCGGATACCGCCTGCGCGATCACCGTCGCCTCCGCCGCTCCGGAAAGTCCCCGCCCCAGACTGCACACAAAAAACAAATCCAGAACGATATTCAAAAACGAGGCCGCTCCCAGAAAATACAGCGGCGCGACCGAATTTCCAAG
>CARUOB010000095.1:728-5746 GCA_949076555.1 uncultured Lachnospiraceae bacterium
CTCTTTGTCTCCCTTCCCTATATAATAGGAAAAGACAGCGCCGCCGCCCATACAAAGACCGATCAGCAGCGAATTTAAAAATGTCATCAGTGCATAGGAGGAGCCAACCGCCGCCAGCGCGTCCGCGCCCACAAATTTTCCCACCACCCATGTGTCCGCTATATTATAGCACTGCTGCAGCAGATTTCCTAAAATCATCGGCGCCGCAAATACGAGCAGCGATTTTGTCACATTACCTTTTGTCAAATCATGGTTCATCATATATATCGCAGATCCGTTTCCCCAATATTTTTCCTAATTCTCTTTCAAATAACAAATACCAAAAAACGGCAACGCTGTAATTATACCACACCTCCTTCTGATTCACAATGATACTTCCGCTCTCTACTCGCATAGACGATTTACCGTATTATTTCCAACCCTTTTACAAATAAATAGGACTTTACACCTCCGACAAATCCCTTTATAATAAAAACAGCGAAAGTACGATTATGCATAGCTGTCTGCAAGGAGGGTGAAAGGATGTATGAAATGCCGTCTGATCTGCAATATAAGGATGAACTGAGAAAAGAGGAAATAAGAATTGAAAACGAACTTGAAATGTTAGAAAAGAAAGAGTACGCGCAGCTTGAGAAAAAACTGAAACGAGATTTAGAACGAATACGTGAAAGCCTGCAAGACTGACTTTTCGCAAAAAACGGATAACCCCAAAATCAAGGTGTAAAGTCTTATATTGCGGTAAGACCCTACACCTTTCTTTATGACACGTCATACCTGTCGCGACATTTCACCGAGAATATCCGAAAGGAAAACTACCCTTCCAGAATCTCATCAATTTTTCGCCTCTCCTCCTCACAAAAGGATGTGTTCCCAATCATCCCGATATTATCAAGCACCTGCGCCGGACGCGACGCGCCGATCAGCACACTGGTAATATCGCCGTCCCTGAGAATCCATGCCAAAGCCATCTGCGCAAGAGACTGTCCCCTTTGCGCCGCAAGCTCATTCAGGCTCCCGATCTTTTGTAGCATTTCTTCTGTGACGGCGCTCTCTTTTAAGAAACGGCCGTCTGTCCGGACGCGGCTGTCTTCCGGAATGCCTTTCAGATAGCGGTCTGTGAGAAGTCCCTGTGCCAGCGGAGAGAAGGTGATCACACCAATCCCGCTTGCTGCCGCATAGTCTTTGAGCCCGTCCTTCTCAATGGTCCGGTCAAGCATGGAATATCTTCTCTGGTTAATAATAAACGGTGTCCCCATCTGTTTAAAAAGATCCGCAATCGCTGCCGTCTGTTCTCTGTCATAATTGGAAATACCCACATACAGCGCCTTTCCGCTTCTGACGATACCGTCCAGCGCTCTTGCCGTTTCCTGAAGCGGCGTCTCGGGATCGGGTCTGTGATGGTAGTAGATATCCACGTACTCTATGCCCATGCGGCGCAGGCTTTGATCCAGACTTGCAACCAGATATTTCTTGCTGCCCCAGTTTCCATAAGGACCCGGCCACATATCATATCCGGCCTTCGTGGAAATGACCAGTTCATCCCGATAGACGCCCAGACTCTTTTTCAAAATCCTTCCGAAATTTTCTTCCGCCGCGCCATACACAGGTCCATAATTATTCGCCAAGTCAAAATGTGTAATCCCATGGTCAAAAGCCGTATGGCACACCGCTTCCATGTTTTCAAAGTTCCCGTTTGAACCGAAATTATGCCATAAGCCCAGAGAAACCGCCGGAAGCAAAAGTCCGCTTCTGCCACAGCGGTGATAGGGCATCGTTTCATATCTTTTTTCGTCTGCCATATACATGATCGTTCTATCCTCCATATCATAAATCAACGTTATTCGTTATACTAACATATATCACCGATACGTACAACTGTGTGACTGCCTTTTCCATTACCATTTATTTTTTCCGCTTTTACAACATTTGACTCGCAAAATGAAAAATTCTATGAGATAATAACTACGCTGACAGCGTCTAATGCTCATGGTACGCCTCTGATACACTTTCCGGCCAAGCCGCTGTTTCGAAAGGAGCTCATCATGGAAATCGAACGCAAATTCACAGTCAAAACCCTTCCGGTCAATCTGGAATCCTACCCCTGCCGTATCATCGAGCAGGCCTACCTAAACACTGACCCGGTTGTCAGAATCCGCAAGGAGGACGACTCCTATTATCTGACCTACAAAGGAAAAGGGCTGCTCGCCAGAGAGGAGTACAATCTCCCCCTAAACGAAGCGTCCTACTATCACCTGCGTGAAAAGGCGGACGGAAATATCCTCTCCAAAAAACGGTATGTCATTCCCATTGAGCATCCGCAGTTCCACCCGACATATGTGTCGTCGGCAGGAAATTTAGTTGACCAGCTTAGTCTGTGCGTCGAGCTTGATATTTTCGAGCCGCCCTTCGCCCCTTTGATAATAGCGGAAGTGGAGTTCCCGGACAAAGAAACGGCGGAAGCGTTTCTCCCTCTTGACTGGTTTAGTCAAGACGTCACAAACGATCCCGCCTATCATAATTCTAACCTGAGCCGTCAGATTTTTTGACACTGTGCCTTCGTTTCCACTGTCACTCTTTGCAGGGCCCGGTCGATTCCCTCACCACAAGTTCCGCCGGAAAGACAATCTGCTGGTGCTCCTTTCGTTCCCCGATCACATCAAGCAGCAGACGGATGGTCTTTTTCGCCATCTCCTCCACCGGCTGTTTGATCGTGGTTAGCTTCGGATTGTAATACTCTCCCATCTCAATGCCGTCATACCCGGCTACCGATATATCTTCCGGAATCCTTTTTCCGGCTTCGAGCACGGCACGGCAGGCGCCGATGGCCAGCGCGTCAGCCACCGCATAGATGGCTGTCACTTCCCGCCCGGACTCTAACAGCTTCTTCGCTGTCAGGTAGCCGTTTTCCATGGAGTAATGCTCGATGTCCTCCTGCACATAACAGATCAGGTCATCCGGTACTTCAAGCCCACACTCCGCATAAGCCCTCCGGAATCCCTCCATACGCAGCCGACCGATGGGCCGCTCCGACCGCTCCGTAATCAGGGCTATTTTTCTGTGCCCCAATCTGAGCAGATACTCCGTCATCTTTTTGCTTTCCATCCTGTCGTCCACCGCAATGTTGGAAAACTCCATCTTATTGATCTGATCCGGCACATTGACTCCTATGGTACTGAAAATAAATGGCACTTTCAGCTTCCTGATCTTTTCCTCGGAATGTTCAAATTTACCGCCGAGAAAAACGATGCCGCGCAGGCGCTTCTCCTTCTCCAGCTCAAGCGCCACGTCGATCTCGTCCTCCTGTTCCTCCACATGCCGGAGCACAAGCGCATATTTGTTTCGCTGTGTCTCTTCCTCTATAATCTGAATCATGCTGCTGAAAAACGGATTCGTAATTCCCTTCACCAGCACTGCGATACATTTGGCATCCGTTCTCTTCAAGTTTCTGGCACTGTTGTTTGGAATAAAACCGGCCTGGTCAATTACCTCAAGAATCATTTTCTTGGTTTCCGGATTGATATCCGGATGATTATTGATTGCCCGGGAGACCGTACTGACGCCCACACCGCACTGTTTCGCTATGTCTTTTATCGTAATTTCCGCCATCTGTATCCCCCGCCGCATATTATGCCTTTGCTCCAAAATCCGCGGACGAGCAGGCTCGTCCCGGAGAATGCCCGTATTTTGGGCATTCTCCCGTGTGAGACTTAGTACTTCTTAACGAAGCAGCCTCTGCTGCTGAGTTCTAGAAGTTCTTCTCACACTATGATCTCACTCTGCCGTAGAGCTTTGACATTTCCCTAATCCGTGCCGCCAGCTCACTCGTAAACTGTCCGGACAGCATCCGCCACTTCCAGTTCGTCCCCAGCGTGGAGGGCATATTGGTTCTGGCTTCCGTGCCAAGTCCCAGATAATCCTGCATCGGAATCACGCAGGTATCGGAAACGCTGGCCATGGCCGCCCTGATAAACTCCCACTGCACGTCCTTTTTCGCCTTGATATTCAGATATCTCTTTGCAAATGCCTTATCCTTGCGGTTCAACTTCTCAAACCAGCCAATCGTCGTGTCATTATCATGTGTTCCCGTGTAGACGATGCTGTTAGCCACATAATTGTGCGGAAGATAATCGCTTTCCTCTCTGGAGTCAAAGGCAAACTGCAAAATCTTCATGCCGGGATATCCGGTCTTTTTCACCAGATCAATGACCGATTTGGTCAAAAATCCGAGATCCTCCGCGATCACCGCCTTTTTCCCAAGTTTCGCCTTCATGGTCTGGAAGATATCGTAGCCGGGGCCTTTTTCCCAATGCCCGAACTCCGCCGTCTCGTCACCGAAGGGAATGGAGTAATACTCGTCAAACCCCCTGAAATGATCGATCCGCACCACATCATAGAGCTTATAACAGTAGTCGATCCGCTTCATCCACCACGCATAGTCCGTTTCCTTATGATAATCCCAGCGGTAGAGCGGGTTTCCCCAAAGCTGTCCTGTGGCGGAAAAAGCGTCCGGCGGGCAGCCCGCCACAGCCACGGGCGTCAGCGTCTCATCCAGCTGGAAAAGCTCCGGATTTGCCCACGTATCCGAGCTGTCAAATGCCACATAAATGGGAATATCCCCGATGATCTCGATCTTCTTCCTGTTCGCGTACTCTTTCAGCGCAAACCACTGCTTGGCGAAGAGATACTGCTGGAACTGGTAAAAAGCCACTTCTTCCGCGTACTTTTCGGTATACCTCTTCATCGCCTCCGGCTTGCGCAGCTTGATATCCTCATCCCACTCAGCCCAGCTCTTGCCGCCAAATGCATTCTTCACCGCCATATAGAGCGCATAATCCTTCAGCCAGTAGGCATTCTCCTCCACAAACTTCTGATACGCCTCGTCCTCCTCGATATGGCTGTTTTCAAACGCCGTCTTTAACACCTTAAACCGGGACAGATAAATCTTTTCGTAATCAACATAAACGTCGTCATCCCCAAAGTCATACTGCTCACAGTCCGCTTTCGTCAGACAGCCTTCC
>CARUOB010000096.1:0-214 GCA_949076555.1 uncultured Lachnospiraceae bacterium
CCATTTACATTTCCTCCATTTCCTTTGCATTTTCATGCGCTTCGCGTGCACAAAACACGCGTGACACTAATTGATTGAGGCAGATTGCTCCGCCCAACCGGATCAGATATCCGATCTTTCCAAACATATAAGTTGGTATCAAAAAGTGGGCTCTCTATCTATTAACCCTGTACCTGCTTATGTTTCGGATTTTCACAAATACCTCTGATCTTTC
>CARUOB010000096.1:261-5332 GCA_949076555.1 uncultured Lachnospiraceae bacterium
ATCGCATACAGAGCGATTTTACTCGCGGAATAGTGCAAGGCTGAACTGTTACCAACTTCATGTCGAGGCTTCGAAACTATCCTCACAATCGAGCCCGCTCGATTTGTTATTTATCTCTCCAGATAATTCTCCCCTTCGATAAATCATACGGGGACAATTCCAGCGTTACCTTGTCGCCGGGCAGGATGCGGATGAAGTTCTGGCGCAGCTTACCGCTGATATGCGCCAACACCACATGCCCGTTTTCCAGTTCCACCTGAAACATGGTATTGGGTAGCTTCTCAATTACAGTTCCTTCAATCTCAATTACATCAGCCTTAGACATTTCTTTCCTCTCTTTCTCTCAGATATTCTTTGATCACTCTCTTTATTTGCAAATCGTCGAAATCGTTGTCCGGTTTCGGCATTCTTTTCTTTTTAATCAACTGCACATGTTTCCTGTTTTTCCGCTTCGGGCGTTCCACGGTTCTGCTTTTGCCGTCAGCTACATATATATATTCGCCGTCCTCCCGTATGATGACATACACAGAGTCCTTATCATGCCCTGCCATCGATGTGGCGAGCATTCCCACGATATTTTCATCCATATTTAAAATCCATCTCTACCTATCTACAATGTTAATATCTCCGGCTCCCCGTCCGTAATCAGCACGGTGTTCTCATAGTGCGCGGAGAGCGAATGATCCGCCGATACCACTGTCCAGCCGTCGTCCAGCCAGTCTACCTCGCCCGTGCCAATGTTAATCATCGGCTCAATCGCCAGCGTCATCCCGGCTTTTAGCCGTACTCCTCTTCTTCTCTGTGGAAAATTCGGTATATTGGGCGGTTCGTGGAGTTTTTTCCCAATGCCGTGACCGACCAGATCGTGCACGATCCCATAACCGTAAGGTATCACATAATCCGCGATGGCGTTAGAAATAGCATGCAGATGCTTTCCGGCGCAGGCCATCCTGATTCCCTGAAAGAAACTCTCCCTCGTCACCTCGATCAGCTTTTCCGCTTCCGGGCTGATCTGTCCCACCCCGTAAGTTCTCGCCGCGTCCGAATGGTAGCCCTGATAAATCAGTCCCGTATCCAGACTCACGATATCGCCTTCCTTAAGGATTCGGTCCGGTCGGGGAATCCCGTGCACAACCTCCTCATTCACGGAGACGCAGACGCTAGCCGGATAGCCCTGATAATGTAAAAAGTTGGGCGTACAGTCATATCCACGGATCAGCTCCTCGCAGACCGTGTCGACCTCCTTTGTGGAAACACCCGGGCGTATCGCCTTTGCCAGCTCTTCATGCACCCGGGCGAGCAGCCTGCCCGCCTTTCGCATCTTTTCGATTTCTCCCGCCGATTTGATCGTGACCGCCATAGTCCTTACCTTCACACAAAGTTCAGCCCACGCCATTCGCAAAACGCGTCTTCGACGCTTCCCGATGCTCCGCATCTCTTGATTGAGCACAGCTCAATCGGCTCATTATACGGGCGTTCCCTCAGTCCTTCATTTGTCCGTCAAATTCATGCAAGCATGATTTGCCAAACAAATTCGGTCTGGCTGAACTGTTATCCTAAGATTTCCGTAATCGCTTTAAACACATCCTGCATATCCTGCGTGCCGTCCACGCTTCTCAACACACCCTTTGACGCATAAAACTCGAGTAACGGCGCCGTCTGCTCCTGATATACACGCAGACGCTTCTCCACCGTCTCCGGCTTATCGTCATCGCGCAGCACAAGTTCCTGTCCGCATTGATCGCAGACCCCTTCTTTCTTCGGAGGCACATGCTCGATGTGATAGGTCGCGCCACATGATGTACACGCGCGTCTGCCGCCCATTCTGCGGATGATATTTTCATCCGGCACCTCCACGTCAATGGCGTAATCTATTTTGTCTCCCAGCTTATTCAGCGCTTCCTCCAGCACCTCCGCCTGCGGAATCGTTCTGGGAAATCCGTCCAGCACATAACCGTTCTTGCAGTCATCCTGCGCAACCCTGTCAAGGAGAATCCGCACCGTCAGCTCATCGGGCACCAGAAGCCCCTGATCCATATACTGCTTCGCTTCCTTGCCAAGCTCCGTCCCGTTCTTGATGTTCAGGCGGAACATGTCGCCCGTAGAAACATGCGGAATTTTATAACTTTCAGCGATCATTTTCGCCTGTGTCCCTTTTCCTGCGCCGGGTGCGCCCAGCATTATAATCTTCATATCCGTTACCCTCTCCCCGAACATTCAAATACAAGGTTAGGGACGTGCCGATAATCCGCCGTCCCTACCTGTTCTTTGTCACGTAACGGTTCAGCCTTCTGTTTCACTGTTACGGAATCTGCCCATTCGAAACCGCCTGCGGCGAGGGGCAGATTCCAGCCTGACCCAGCTTACACATTTTCACGGACTTTGCGGCAAAGGCAATGTCTTGAGCTGAACCGTTATCTTGTTACACATTTTAGTCGTTTAAAAAGCCCTTATAATTGCGGACAAGCATCTGTGACTCAATCTGCTTAACCGTCTCCAGTACCACGCTGACGATAATGATCAGGCTGGTTCCTCCAAAAGATACGCTTGCACCGAACACTCCGTTAAAGAAGTAAGGCACAACACATACAATGGTAAGACCGATCGCTCCGATAAACACGATATAGTTTAAGAGCTTAGCCAGATATTCGCTGGTCGGCTTACCGGGTCTGATACCCGGAATAAATCCGCCCTGTCTCTTCATGTTATCCGCAATCTCCATCGGGTTAAAAGTGATGGATGTATAGAAGTAAGCGAAGAATACCACCAGTACAATATACACCACCAGACCGATCGAATAAACGAGGTGCTCCGGATTGCACCAGTAGTTGGAGTTAAGCCCTTTCAGGATTTCTCCCCAGAAACCGGTTCCGTTCACATTAAACAGGGAACAGATCACTACCGGAAGCTGCATCAGGGACGAGGCAAAGATAACCGGGATCACGCCCGAGGTGTTAACCTTAAGCGGAATGTTCGTTGTCTGTCCGCCCACCATCTTTCTGCCCTGTACCTTCTTCGCATACTGCACCGGAATCTTGCGCACACCGTCGTTCAATACGATAACAAGCACTACCATCAGTACGATAATTGCAATGATAATGATCGCTGCCACCACGCCCTTGGCGATAGACCTGCCGATCACAAACTGCTCAAAAAGCTGTGCGATATCCTGCGGCATACGGGAGAGAATATTGATCGTCAGCACGATGGAAATACCGTTGCCAACACCGTTCTCCGTAATCCGCTCGCCAATCCACATCAGAAATGCGCTTCCTGCCGTAAGCGCCACTATCACCGTGATAATGTTCATCACGTTATAGGTCTCCAGCAGCCCTTGCCGCCCAAAGCCAATCGCCATAACACCAGCCTCGATCAACGCAAGCGCAACCGTCACATATCTCGTAATAGATGCGATCTTCTTCCGTCCGTCCGCACCATCCCTCTGCATCTCCTCCAGCTTCGGAATCGCTATCGTCATAAGCTGCATGATGATGGACGATGTAATGTACGGCGTAATGTTAAGCGCCAGAACAGACATGTTCAGAAAAGATCCGCCCGTAAAAGCATCAAAGAAGTTAAACGCGTCTCCGGTCTGGCTCTCGAACCATCTTGCAAAGTAGGTCCTGTCCACACCCGGCACGGGGAGCTGTGATCCAAGACGGATCACAACCAGCATGAGAAATGTAAAGAAAATTTTATTTCTGATCTCTTTGAGCTTAAATGCATTTTTTAGGGTTGTAAACATTAAATCACCTCTGCTGTTCCACCAAGTGCCTCGATTTTCTCCTTCGCGGATGCGCTGAAGGCATTTACCTTCACGTCGAGTTTCTTAGTAAGTTCTCCGTTTCCAAGGATCTTCACGCCGTCACGGGGATTCTTTACGATTCCTCTTTCGATCAATGCATCCACATCAACCGTCGCACCGTTGTCGAACACCTCAAGAACGCTCAGGTTAAGAGCAACGATCTCTTTGGTATTTCTGTTGGTAAAGCCTCTCTTGGGGAGACGTCTGTACAAGGGCATCTGACCACCCTCAAAGCCCGGTCTGGGCGCGCCGGAACGAGCCTTCTGACCCTTATGTCCCTTGCCGGCCGTCTTGCCGTTTCCGGAACCGTGTCCACGGCCCCTTCTAAAATTATCGCTGTGTACAGAGCCCTTCGCAGGTCTTAAATTCGATAATTCCATCTATCACACCTCCTTTATGCTTCTTCCACTTTGACCATATGTCTTACTCTCTGAATCTGACCTCTGGTCGCCGCATTGTCAGGCAGTTCCACTGTCTGATGAAGCTTCCGAAGTCCCATAGCCGCCACTGTAGCGCGAGCCTTGGGCACCTGGCCGATTGTAGATCTGACTAAAGTGATCTTTAATTTTTTATCTGCCTCTTTCGCTGCCATTTTATTCCCTCCTGATCTCCGTAAAACCTCGAATCTGATCAGAGAATGCCTGCTTTGGGGCATTCTCTCGTACGAAACTTAGATATTCTTTGCGAAGCAGCCCTTGCTGCGAGCATTAGAATATCTTTTCGTACTGGTTACGCGCGGATCTCCTCTGCGGATTTTCCGCGGTTTTTAGCCACTTCCTCAGGAGTCTTTAACTGGCTCAAGCCCATAATCGTAGCTAACACTACGTTCTGCTTGTTGTTGGACCCCAAGGACTTTGTACGGATATTCTTGATGCCTGCAAGCTCGCACACCACACGCGCAGGGCCTCCGGCGATGATACCGGTACCTTCCGCAGCTCTCTTGAGCAAAACTGATGCAGAGCCGAATTTTCCGACAAAATCATGTGTGATACTGTTCTTCTCATCCAGTGCAACGCAAACCAGATTCTTAATCGCGTCTTCTTTGCCTTTGCGGATCGCTTCAGGGATTTCAGTCGCTTTACCGAGGCCTGCGCCAACATGGCCGTTACCGTCGCCGACTACCACAAGCGCCGTGAAGCGCATGTTACGACCACCCTTGACAACCTTGGTTACACGCTTGATTGTCACAACTTTCTCAGTGAGTTCTAACTGACTTACGTCAATGATTGTACGTCTCATGTGATCTTCTTTCTCCCTTCCTAGAAT
>CARUOB010000097.1 GCA_949076555.1 uncultured Lachnospiraceae bacterium
CTGCCAGTACAAGGGGCGGGCGGCTGTCCCGAGCGGCGCCAGCACCGGGCGGTTTGAGGCGGTGGAACTTCGCGACGGGGAGACGGTATATTTCGGTCTAGGAACGACCAAAGCGGTCAATAATGTAAACACAAAGATCCGGGAGGCGCTTCTTGGTATGGACGCCTTTGATCAGGGGTTGATTGACCGCGTGTTGATTGAGCAGGACGGCACGGACAACAAGAGCAATCTGGGCGCCAACGCCACGCTTGGCGTTTCCATGGCATGTGCCAGAGCGGGCGCGGCGGGATTCCGCTGTACCGCTATCTGGGCGGCGCCTACACCAGACTGCTTCCGGTGCCCATGATGAATATTTTAAACGGCGGCAAGCACGCGGACAATACCGTGGACTTTCAGGAGTTTATGATTATGCCCGTGCAGGCGGAGAGCTTTGCGGACGGGCTTCGCATCTGTGCGGAGATCTATCACAGCTTAAAGAAAATATGTAACGACAGAGGGCTTTCCACGGGTGTCGGTGACGAGGGCGGATTCGCGCCGTCCCTGTCTGACGCTTTCGCGGTGCTCGATCTGATCGTGGAGTCCATCAAGGCTGCGGGCTATACGCCCGGTCAGGATATCAAGATTGCGCTGGACGTGGCGGCCTCTGAGCTTTATAATGAGGCGGACGGGGTATATCACTTCCCGGGGGAGACGGAGTTGAAACGTTACAGACAGGAGACGGCCGGATCCTTTGTGTCGGACTGTTATGAGGCGGGCTGCCAGACGCCGGACTGTGGGGAGATCCCGGAGATCACGAGGAGCACGGAGGAGATGGTGGCTTACTATGAGGAGCTGGTGGAGCGGTACCCCATTATTTCCATCGAGGACGGGCTGGCTGAGGACGATTGGGACGGCTGGCAGATGATGACGAAAAAACTGGGCGATAAGATACAGCTTGTGGGAGACGATCTGTTTGTCACAAACACCAAGCGTCTGGACGCGGGCATTAAGCTCCATGTGGCCAATGCGATTCTGGTGAAGGTAAATCAGATCGGCACCGTCAGCGAGGCCATGGACGCCATAGAGACGGCGCAGAAAAACGGCTATAAGGCGGTGATTTCCCACCGTTCCGGCGAGACGGAAGACACGTTTATCGCGGATCTGGCGGTGGCGGTGAACGCCGGGCAGATCAAGACGGGCGCGCCCTGCAGGAGCGACCGGGTGGCGAAGTACAACCAGCTTTTGCGCATAGAGGAAGAGCTGGGGAGCGTGGCGTGCTATAAGGAGCCGTTTAATAAAGTATAAGGGAAAAAAAGGCTATAACATTGACGGTTATAGTCTTTTTTCAAGCTCTGCGCTTTGCGTAAACCGGTCTTTCTACCTGGAAGAAATGGTACCATCTTTTCGTCTTCTCAGGTAGGAATACATAAATGTTTATTAATTCAAAAATATATGATAAAATTCCCTTTAGAAAAGTCTGTTATATTTGGAAGAATATTATGAGTGCGTTGAGTCGGAAACACTTGAAATATCATCGCATTATATGATTATGAGGGATATTACAGAAGGAGATAACCAGGAGGGGTTTTATTTATGGCAGAAAGCCAAAATATTGAATGGAAAGAATCGTGGCGTGATGATTATTTGAAGTGGATATGTGGATTTGCTAATGCGCAGGGAGGCAGTATTTATATTGGTGTAGATGATGCGGGAAAGATTGTTGGTGTGCAGAATGGAAAAAGGCTCTTGGAAGAAATACCTAATAAAATTCAAACAAATCTGGGATTTCTTGCAGATGTAAATCTGCGTTCAAAAGACGGGTTGGATTATATTGAAATTATTGTAAGTCCAAGTAGCTATCCGGTAAGTTATAAGGGAGAGTATCATTTTCGGAGCGGCAGCACTAAGCAGATACTGCGAGGTTCGGCTTTAACGGAATTTATATCTTCAAGAACTGGTATACGGTGGGAAGATGCTGTGATTGAAGGAGTGACGGTAGAGGATTTGGATAAGGAAAGTTTCGATATTTTCCGCCGGGAAGCAGTCCGAAGTAAACGTATGACGAAAGATGATTTGAATATGAGTAACGCAGAACTCTTGGACAGTCTGGATTTACTGAAAGATGGAAAACTTACCAGAGCTGCGGTACTTCTTTTTCATCGTACACCACAAAAATGGATGTTTGGAACTTACACAAAAATCGGAAAATTTGGGAAAGGTTCTGATTTAAAGTATCAGGATGAAGTGATCGGATCATTATTTATGCAGGCTGAGCGGGTGATTGAATTGATATATTTGAAATATTTAAAAGCACCTGTCACTTATGATAATTTAACAAGGGTAGAAACTTATCCGTTTCCAAAAGACGCAGTGCGAGAGGCACTTTATAATGCACTTGTACATTCACGTTGGAGTGCAGGAATACCTATACAAGTCCGTATTGAAGACGATGCAATGTATATTAGCAATGAATGCGTATTTCCGTCTGATTGGACGATGGAGTCCCTGTTAAAAAGGCATCAATCCCGACCATATAATCCCAAAATTGCGAGGGCGTTTTTCAGAGCCGGTTACATTGAAAGTTGGGGACGGGGAATTCAGAAAATATTCGAAGTGTGTAATGAGTACGGGACTTTAAAGCCGGAGTATGTGGTACATGCAGAAGACATTATGATAAAGTTATCTGCTTTTTCAATATCTGATAAGCAATTTTTAAAGCTGGATTCCAAAGCTGGGAATGCAGCTTTGAAAATGAAAATTGTGGAATATTTGCAAAATCAACCGACAGCAACTCAAAAAGAATTGCAGGAAGCTTTTAACGAAACGAGGACACATATACAAAAAACTGTTAAAGAATTGGTAGCTGCGGGGAAAATAGAACGTAAAGGCGGAAAAAGGTTTGGATATTGGGAAGTTAAAAAATAGAATTTCTTCAAAGCTGTTTCAAAGCGCTAGTTCAGCTTTGGAACAGCTTTGGCATTTTTCACTTATCTAACTGTCCAACAGAAATACGGCGGGCATAGAAATTGAGAGAACAGGAGAGGGAAATGAAACGAATTGGCGTGCTGTCGGATACGCATGGGAAGCTGCGGGATGAGGTGGCGGAGATTCTGCGGGGGTGCGATGTGATTTTACATGCGGGGGATATCAATACGCCGAAGGTGGCGGAGGCCCTGCGGGAGATTGCGCCGCTCTATATCGTACGGGGAAATGCGGATAAAGAATGGGCGCAGGGACTCCCCGCACAATTGTCGGAGAAAATTTGTGGACTGCGGGTTTTTATGGTACATAATAAAAAGGATATGCCAAAAGAGATGGGGAATTATGATCTGGCGGTATTCGGGCATTCTCATAAGTACGAGGAGCGCAAGGAAGGAAGCTGTCTTTTTCTGAATCCGGGAAGCTGTGGGCCGAGACGCTTTTCCCAGCCCGTGACGATGGCGGTGGTGGAAGTGGAAGAGGAGACGGGAAATTTCCGGGCTGCCAAAAAAGAGATCGTGCAGGAGGCAGCGGCTCTAAGTTCGCGCTTCGCTGCCGCTCGCGCTCACTAAGCGCCGGCGTCGTGGCGCAAACGACGTTTTCCGAGGAGAGGCTGCACGCGATCCTGCGGGATATCGATAAAGAAAAAAGCGTTTCTGACATTGCCGCGAAATATGGGATATCCGAGGAACTGGCCGGGCAGATCTGTCGCCTGTACCTGACCCATCCCGGCATTGACGCAGCGGGTGTGAGGGAAAAGATGGGGCTGCCGAGGGATCGGTAGGGATATGGAAGATAGGAAGGCACGCGCGGGGCGTAGATTCGTGATAGAATAGAGGCATTGGAGTGAAATGGGAAAATAGAGACAGGGGAGGGCGTGCTATGACCATAGAAGAAGTGCTGGCGTTTGAGGAAATGCAGGTATTTGAGCGTAAGAGTGTCAATATTGATCCGAAAGCGCTGGCAATACCGATCATAGCATTTGCAAACGCTGATGGTGGAACAGTTGCTATCGGAATATCTGACATAACGCGTAGAATTGAGGGTGTAGATTATGATAATCAGAAATTAAACGAGCTTCTTCGCGTGCCCTATGACTTTTGTGCTCCGACTGTAAAGGTTGAAATAGAAAAGGTAGAGTGCATAGATTTTAAAGGCAGAGAAAATCATGTGCTCTTGATACATGTAGAGCCAAGTATGGAAGTACATGCAAATCAGGCGGATGAAGTTTTCATGCGTGTGGGAGATAAATCCAAGAAGCTTACGTTTGAAGAGCGGATGCAGTTGATGTATGACAAGGGAGAACGATTTTTTGAGGATAAACCTGTTCCGGAAGCAGATATAGAGGACATTGATCTGGACTTTGTGAAAAATTACATTGATCAAATAGGCTATTCTAAGACACCGATGGAATATTTGAAGGAAAATAAAGGATTTGTAAAAGAAAAGAATGGGGTAACGCAAATCAGTTCGGCTGCGATCTTACTGTTTGGGAAAAATCCGCAATTATTTTTTCCGAGAGCCCGCGTACGCTTTATCCGCTATGAAGGTACAGAGGAACAGGTCGGTACGGAGATGAATGTAATTAAGGATGTTATTTTTGAAGGGACTATTTTGAAAATAATAACGGACGCGGTCGCATATTTGGATACACAAATTAAAGAGAAAACATATTTAGGAAAAGACGGACGATTCGTAACCGAAGAAGAGTATCCCAAATTTGTTCGTCAGGAAATTATTGTAAATGCTGTTACACATCGCGATTACAGTATTCGCGGAACGGATATTCAAATAAAAATGTTTGATGGAAGGATTGTTGTAGAAAGTCCCGGAAAGCTGCCCGGGCTTGTGAAAGCAGATAATATCCGTCATACACATTTTTCGAGAAATCCTAAGATTGCGGAATTTTTGAAAGCGTATCGTTTTGTAAAAGAATATGGTGAAGGTGTTGACCGGATGTGGAAAGAGCTTGAGGCGATTGGCCTGCAGGGACCGGAATACAGAGTAAATGCGTTTATGCTGCAGGCGATCATTAAAAATCATGATTTGTCTGGAGAGAAACCACGGTTTGAGAAAGAAAACCACGGTTTGGTTATTGAAAAGCCACGGTTTGAGA
>CARUOB010000098.1 GCA_949076555.1 uncultured Lachnospiraceae bacterium
CTCTCTCATGGTTCTGAGCATGGCCGCTCTGACCGCCTGCGGCAGCAGAAACGCCGACGGAAATACGGATAACGGCACAGGCACACAGAACGGTACCGGAACGGTCGGCACAGATACAGACAACGGTACCGGAACAACGGACAACGGCACAGGCACCACCAACACCACAGGTAACGGCGCGGGAACCGACACGACCGGAACCGGTATGGGAGGCGCTGACACCGACAACCCCGGCCTTGACGGCACAGATACGAACGGCACCATGAACGACAATGTAAACGACGCGACTGCAGGCACAAACGGCACGGACAACGGCTCCATCGCAGACGATGTGGGCAACGCGATCGGCGACGCCGGAAACGCGGCCGCCGACATGATTGACGACGCCGCGACAGGCGTAGAAAACATGGTGGACGACGTAACCGGCAATAACAACACCGGCGCTTCTTCCAAGGTGCGCTAATTTTCTTTACGACGGCAAAGAGTTCCCGAGGCACTGTCCCCGAGAACTCTTTCTTTTTATCCGTATTACCCTATTTCTATCAGTATGCCGTCCCGATAAGCCTGCAAAAGCTCCTCGAGCTGATATATGCGCTCCTTCAGCTCCGCTCCGGTTTCCGTATCCGAAATCTTCTGGCGCATGGCAGTCGTCTCCAAAATAAAGGAATCCGAAAAAATATCCGACTCATGGATGATGGCTGACTCTGTGGACTCAAAAGGCTCATGGGCTACCAGCCTCATCCCGTGGGAGTTTACCACCAGCGTATACCCGGCAATTCCGGTCTTATCCTGATAGGCCTTTGAAAAACCGCCGTCGATGACAAGCAGCTTTCCGCCGCATCTGATGGGTGATTCTCCCTTTTTGCGCTCAACAGGCACATGACCGTTCACAACATGGGAATGCGCCTCGTCCAGCCCAAACTCCTGCAGAATCCGGTTTACCACCATCTCGCTGTCAAGAAGTCTGTAATACGCGTTCTTCGTCTCCTTGTGCAGCTCTTTATCTTCCACCAGATACCGCTCGAAGGTCGCCATCTTATCTTTGCCAAACACCGGGGAATTTGGCCCCGCCCAAATATACCAGATAATGTCCTGACCTTTCAGCTTCTCTTTCAGATCATGGGAATAGTACCCTTTTCTGGCATAGTGTTCCAGCACGTCATATAGCTCCTTGCCGCTGTATTCCTCCCCGTAAACGTTGACCTTATTGAAATTTCCCTCCTCATCCATCGGCACACAGCCGTGATAGAGCAGATTGGAATTATAAACCTTGTAGAGCCCGCCCTTGGAAAACAGAAACCGCACGTGTTTCTGGAGCTTTTCGCATTTGACAAAGGCCTGTCTGAGCCGCTCCATCACCTGCTCTTCCTCCGACGTCAGCTCATAGGGCCTGTTTCTGTTGATCGTCGGGAAATCCACGTCTTTCATGGGATAGGATACCCCGTCAAGCACAAGCGCCTTGTTCTCATAGTCAATGTGCTGAAGGAGCAGCCTGTCCTGCATGGCAAATTCGGGCCGCCGCATGATCAACTGTCCTTCCAGCTTGAACTGCAAAACGGCAATCGCCTTGTGCATCTTCATGTCCAGACTCAGATCCTTGGTGTCATAATCCGTATTGTACTTGATGGCGAAAGCCTCACAATCCGTGTCCTTATACGCGTCCAGCGCAAAGGTGGCAAGGGGAATCAGGTTGATGCCGTAACCCTCCTCCAGCGTATCCAGATTTCCGTATCTGGCCGCCACGCGGATCACGTTTGCGATGCAGGCCAAGTGTCCGCTGGCCGCCCCCATCCAGACGACATCGTGGTTGCCCCACTGCACGTCCACCGAATGATATTTGCAGAGCGTGTCCATGATAATATGCGGCCCGGGCCCTCTGTCAAAGATGTCCCCCACGATATGCAGATGGTCGATCACCAGCCGTTGGATCAGATTGCTCAGCGCGACGATAAACTCCTGCGCCCTGCCGATGCGGATGATGGTGTGGATAATTTCATTGTAATAGGCTTCCTTATCCTGCACCTCCGCCTTCTCCGTGATCAGCTCCTCAATGATATAGGAAAAGTCCTGCGGCAGCGCCTTTCTCACCTTGGAGCGGGTGTACTTTGAAGAAACCCGCTTCGTGATCTGCACCAGCCTGTGCAGAGTGATTTTATACCAGTCCTCAATGGACGCCTCATCCTCCTGCTGGGTGACGATATCCAACTTCTCCTTTGGATAATAGATTAACGTCGCCAAGCTCTTCTTATCCTTGATGCTAAGCGTGTTCCCAAACTCCTCGTCGATCTTTCTGCGCACGGAGCCGGACCCGTTTTTCAAAATATGGTTAAACTGCTCATATTCCCCATGGATATCCGTCATAAAATGCTCCGTACCCTTCGGCAGATTTAAGATCGCCTGCAGATTGATGATCTCCGTGGAAGCCGCCGCGATGGTAGGATACTGCTTGGCAAGGCTCTTCAGGTATTTTAATTCCAATTCGTCCATCTGTTCCTCCGTTTCGTTGCCTCAAATCCTTTTCCCGTTTCTCACCCGATCACATCAGCCATATCGTACAATCCCGCCGGTTTACCGGCAAGGAATTTGGCCGCCTGAATGGCGCCTTTGCCAAACACCGCTTTCGAGTAAGCCCGGTGGGAAAAGGTAACCACCTCGTCCACTCCCGCAAAGATCACGTCGTGGTCGCCCACAATCGTGCCGCCCCTGACCGCACTGATGCCAATCTCCTTCACGTCCCTTTTCTGTCTGACCTGGCTTCTGTCATAAACGTATGTAAAACTGTCCCCCATCTCCTCGTTGATGGAGTCCGCCAGCGCAAGCGCCGTGCCGCTTGGCGCATCTACCTTCTGGTTATGGTGCTTTTCCACGATCTCAATATCGAAACCCGCAGGAGACAGCGTCTTGGCCGCTTCCTTTAAGAGTTTCAAAAGCGTATTGATGCCAAGAGACATATTCGCGGATTTTAAAACCGCCACCTGTTTCGACGCCTCCTTCACCTTTTCAAGCTGCGCTTCGGAAAGGCCTGTCGTGCACAAAACACAGGGCACCTTCTTCTCCGCACAGTAAGCTAACAGATCGTCCACAGCAGAGGCTACGGAAAAGTCAATCACCGCGTCCGCATCCACCGTGCATTCCCCGATTGCGGAAAATACCGGGTACGGATTTTGCCCCTCGTCTTTCGCGTCCACACCCGCCACAATCTCTATCTCCTCATCCGCCGCTATCAGAGAGCGAATCGTCTGTCCCATCTTTCCGTTGCAGCCGTGCATAATCACTTTTGTCATATCCTGTCTCCTTTCTCGTGTAAAAACAACTTTCCTATATGATGAAAACATCTGCCGGGTCCTTTCCCGACAGACGTTTCGACTTACTTTATGATACCGAAAACCGCACAGTCATGCAGCCGCGCGTTCCGCTTTCCCTGATTCAGAGGATTCCGTAATCCTGCATGGCTTTTTTCAGCCGTTCCACGTTTGCAGGCTCCATATCGGACAGAGGCATATGTAAACCGCCCACTTCCTTGCCCATCAGATTCAGCGCCGCTTTCACGGGAATCGGGTTCACCTCGCAAAACAGCGCGTCACAGAGGTCGATCGCGCGAAGCTGCTCTTTCCTGCTGCCCGCTGCATCCCCGTCAAGGAACATCCGGCAGATGTCATGGGTCTGCTTCGGCGCCACATTGGACAATACGGAAATCACACCGATGCCGCCGAGGGCCATGATCGGCACGATCTGGTCATCATTGCCGGAATACAGATCCACCTTATCCCCCGCCAGGGACATCAGTTTGGCAACCTGACCGATATTGCCGCTGGCCTCCTTGATGCCCACAATGTTCTCCACCTCCGTGCACAGTCTGGCCGCCGTCTGGGGCTGGATATTGCATCCCGTGCGGCTTGGCACATTGTAGAGAATAATGGGCAGCTTCACAGCGTCCGCTACCTTTTTATAATGGGCATACAGACCGTTCTGGGTCGCTTTGTTATAGTAGGGCGTCACCAAAAGCAGGCCGTCCGCGCCGTACTTCTCCGCCTCCGTGGAGAGATAAACCGCCGTCTTTGTGCAGTTCGACCCGGTACCCGCCACTACGGGAACCCTACCCTTCACCGTCTCCACACAGAAACGGATCAGATCCAGATGCTCCTCGTGGGTCAGCGTGGAAGACTCTCCCGTGGTGCCGCAGACGATAATCGCGTCCGTTCCCCCCGCGATCTGGAAATCCACCAGCTCCGCAAATTTTTCGTAGTTTATACTGCCGTCCTCATGAAATGGGGTGACGATCGCCACGCCCGCGCCTTTAAAAATTGCCATGAAAATCTCCTTTCACAGATCGCCTTTAGACATTTGCTACATGATAAAGGGCTCGCCACACAGGGCCAGCCCACAAATCTCCCGTTTCCGGTCTGGATAGCGCCCCATCTTAACGATGACAGTCATACAGCTCTTAACTGTATGCCCAAGGTCAAAACTCGCAGGCCGTCTCTCCTTTCGGCGTCCTCTCCTTTCCGGGCATTTCCCCTGTGCCTGTCACATCCATGCCCGTACTGATAGATAACGCAACCTCTATCAAACTTTATAATGTTTAAGTGAACAACATAAGAAATTCCGCTTTCTGCCTTGCAGAAATTATGCCGCCTACTATGGTTCATCATAGCACCCGGGCGCATCCGTGTCAATCCCATATCTTAAAATGCATGGTTTCCACCTTCGTCACCTGATCCGCAAGCGCACAGACCTGATCGTTCATCGATATGCCCGTCATAATGA
>CARUOB010000099.1 GCA_949076555.1 uncultured Lachnospiraceae bacterium
CTTTCTAGCCATATGTATTTCCTCCTGTGTGGCGCTTCTATTCTACACCACTCAGGAGGTTTACACAAACTTGGGGATGTTCTCTCTGTTGGTGTTTGGCTGCTCAACTTTAAAGGCTTCGCCTCTCTATTCGTTTTCCCTTCTTGTCCAATATCTATTGTACTCTTACATAAATTTCTTTTCCAATGTGCGAAAAAAGGCTTGACAAAAAGGTTCAATTGCGGTAATATATATTTGGACGCTTAGCTCAGCTGGCTAGAGCACCTGCTTGACGTGCAGGGGGTCAGCGGTTCAAGTCCGTTAGCGTCCACCATGAAAATCCCTTAGAGCCGCAAGGCTTTGAGGGATTTTTCTTGCCCATCTTCAAACCTATTCGCACCTTTATATTTCACGTAATTTGTGGTAATTTCGGGTGATTTGGGGTGTCGTTGTTGCAAAAGTGTTGCAAATTCTAAAAATCCGCTTATTCGTTGTGGCACAACGGTTTCCCCAGATTTTTGCTTTCCAAACGGCATTTATACACCCATATCCAGGTCCAATTAGGGCCAGTTGGAAAGAAAATTTTTCAGTGTTGCAAATTTGCAACATTCCTCATGATTATGCACTCACTCGCAACGCCTCCCGAACCTTCTCGGCGGTCTTGGCCTGGCGGGAACGCCGGTCATAGTGAGTATAGACCTTCAGCGTCATATCCATAGTGCTGTGCCCCGCAAGGTACTGAACCTCTTTGACATCCAGCCCCGCCTCAAAGAGTCGGGTAATGTACGTGTGCCGCAGGATATGGGCGGTGATATATTTCTCAGGCAGTTCACGCTCGATTAGACGCCAGAGACTCCGATAGGAGGATTCGTCAAAGGCTTATGATTCTCCATCGCTATGGCGTACTTGGAATGTGCCAGCTTCTTTTGCGCCTTCAGCCACTGTTCAAGTTCCTCCGAGAGAGGGACGTCACGCCGTCCAGCTGCCGTTTTCAAAAAATCATTCACAGTTGTCTCATGCTCAGTGAGCACGGCGTTGTGCCGGATGTGGATCATCCTTGCCTTGAAATCTACATCGTCCCATTGAAGGCCCAAGATCTCTCCCCGCCGCATTCCTGTGTGCAGCGCGATCAGTAAAAAGGTTCTGGCTCGTGGATTTTTGACACGATCCAATAACAGGCTGCAATCCACTGTGGACAGAGGTTCTTTTTCAACCGTCTTCTTCCCGTTGAGCTTGAGCGTTGCACTAACTGGTGATTTTGCTACCAGACCATTTTCCTGTGCAATATTGAAGATATTCCGAAGATTGCTCAACACCTTGGATTGGAGAGAATTGCTCTTCCCAGAGAGCCCTGCCATAATTGCTTGAATGTGCATAGGGGTGATGTCCCGGAGGTGGTAGCCCCCAATCACAGGAAGTATATGCTGATTCAGCACATACTTGATCGCATCCAGACTTCTCTCCCGCAGATAGGGTTTCTTATACATGTCGAACCACATCTGTGCGAAGTGTCCGAAAGTTTCTTCGCTGCCAATATCCACTCCAGCATTGACAAGGATTTGTGCTTTCAGGACCTTTTCATCCAACTCTTTTTGCATCTTTGCCCGGAAATATTTGCGTGTGCCATCCGGCATAATGATTGCCTTGGTCAGGTATTGATACTTCTTTTTAGTAGTTTTTTCTGTTTTAGCCATTCGGCATTCTCCTTTCAATAATGCCCTTTTATTACAGCACCCTCATTATATTCTAAAAACAGGGGCTCTGCAAGGGATTATTTTATTTCCTCACGCCGATAAAAGAATGTTAAAGAATTACAGATGTACTCTACCTGATCTGCCAAACTTTTGCCCGTTTAGGCTGAGACGCCTGTACTTGTAGCATAGGCGCTGATTCGCCCGTAAGATAGGCTTCCAGGGCTTCCACAGTTACAAGGTATTTCTTCCCTACTCTGATGCTTGGAACAGCTCCTGAGCGAAGCAGAGTACGGATGGCAGTTTCTGTGAGACTGGTCTGTGGATCTTCTTCACGGAAGTACGCTGCTGCCTCTTTGATGGTTCTGGTTCGTACCATAATATACCCCTCCTCACAGTCTTGAAAAAAGCGGCCGTTGATGAAAACGAGATGCTCTCCGGTTCACAAACCGGAGAGCATCTTCTTTTGACAGCTTAATCATAACACAGAGAATAGTGCCCTTGCAATACCCTCCAGTGTGAATCGCAGGGCAACAGCATTTAAAAATAATTATGCAAAAGCACATAGAAAAAAGCGGATTTTCATACAAGAAACTTTCACACAGTAAAGTGAGTGAGCTGTTTTCTTGTTGAAAATATTTTGATTTTTGCGTTTTTGAACTGAAACTGAAACTCTGAATTTTAAATGCTGTTGCCCTGGTGTGAATCGTTTGTGTACGCACAGTGCCCTTGATGTGCCCCAAGTGTGCCCTTGGCTATGGCTGAGAGCCATCTGTGAAGGTATACATTGCCGCAAGGCGGTCTAACGCTCGATTCTTGATTTTATGGACTGTTCGCGTTACGACATTCAGTTCCCGCGCAATCTCACTCCATGTACGCCCTTCAAAATAGAACCGTCGAATGACCGTTTCCTGCTGGGTGTCTTTCAGGAGTGTAATATAGTAGACCAATCGCTCCTGTTCACGCTCCAATTCGATCAGGCGATCTACAACTTCTTCATGGGCTTCAGAATTTACCCGATCCGTCTGCTCCTGATAGTTCAGCGCAATATAGAGCGTCTTATTGGAGATGTGGCCTTTGCTGCGAGCAGCTCCATCGCCGTGGCCCAGCGACATTACCCCAATCATTTCATCTGGCGAAACGTTTGCCGGATGTTCCAGCTCATAATGCAAAAGGGCAATCTGGTTCATACGTTTATGATATGACTCTAATAGACCGATTACATAAGCTTTTGTTTCGACAGCCATTTTCTTCCCTCTGTTGACAGCCCAGGAAGGCCGTCGGCAATAATCCCATTCCTTCCGTTAAATGTAGGCCCGGTTTCTTCATAGCAGAACTGTGTTCGAGCCACCGAGATGTTTTCTCAGGCGGGGCCCGCCCGGCCATGAAAGGGATGGCATAAGTCCTGTGAGTCATGACATTGCTGTATGCAAATGACGTAGTGGCGATCTGGCTGACACAGATTGTTGTTGCCAGACATATCTGCCAGAGAAATTCCCAGTACACATGAATTCCTCCTGTGTGACGGAGCGTGGCCCGAAAAATGGTATTGTCCGTCTGTTTTTGTCAGTATATGCCGAAGATTAGAACAAACTGTGACAAAGTCCTGGAATTTCTTTGGAATCGCTCGACTGATTTCGACATTTTTAGCGCAAAAGTATCTGGAATCCCCTTATTTATCAAATAATGATACAAAAGATCATCTGCGTTCAGCGAAGTGGTACCCCACTCTAAATACAGTTCGGATGTAATCGTTATCCTTGGGGTGAAGTCCCAGTTTTTGACGCAGGGAGGAAATATGATCGGATACGGTGGAGATTCCCAGATTGTTTCGCGCTTTCCATACATGAGAGTAAATCTGTTCTCTGGAGAAAACCACTCCAGGGCTGCTAGCCAGCAGATGCAACAAGTCAAACTCCTTCGGTGTCAGGTTGATTGTCTTCCCCCGTATCCGCACTTCCCGGCGCAGCGGATCAATAAACAGTTCTTTATGTTCAATACACGGAAGAAGACGTCCGGTACGTACACACCTCAATCTGCCTTCTCTGCGCATTACGGAATTGAGAATTGCAAGGATCTCGCTTTGATCAACCGGCAGCTGAACACATACATCCGCACCCTGATCAAGCATATCTGCCCGGTCTGTACTGTCGGAAAATGAGGAGGCCAAGATGATGTATGGAGGAGGATACAGAAGTCTGTCCATTATTTCTGCCAAGATGGGACTGGCGGCATCCATATCCATATCCAGCCAGAGGAAAGCCGGAGTATGGATTTGTAAAGCCGATAAAACCGAACTGGCACCTGTGATAATCAAGGCGGGTATATCATGTTCAACCAAGGCGGTGTATGCTGGCTCTACACGGTCTTTATGGCTAGAAAGAATCAGAATATCTTGCTTCATAGTCAGCTCCTTTATTTTGACGTCCCGCACTTGGCCGGCTTGTAATATCTCCATGCAACTAAACATCCACTATAATATATAACACAGAATGTAAAGGCACAATGTGCAGTCTTGGGATGTAGTTAGTGCATATACCGGAGGCCACGAGCCACATGCACGGAGAAAATGAGCCAGGCTACCGGAGAAAATGAGCCACCTCGCCGGAGAAGAGAGCCAGTTGTAGAGTGCCGCCCTGCCGGCGGAGAGCCACGCTGTAGTAAGAACAGTTTAAGAGGGAAATCTCTACCTGTTGGCAATGGCAGAGAGAATTCCGCAGGCGGCATGACAGGGGGCCTTGCGCCCTTTTTCGGAAAAATGGTGCAAAATACGAGAAATAGACACAGATAATTGCCCAACCCCCGACCCAATTGGGCCGGGGGGTCCCTTCCCCTCATCTTTTAATCTGATATTGCCTATTTTTCAGAGGTTCCTTAACTGGTA
>CARUOB010000100.1:0-1353 GCA_949076555.1 uncultured Lachnospiraceae bacterium
GCCGTCTCAAAGTCCACAAAGGCGTCCTCGCTGATATCCGAAAGAGGCGCGTTGGCGCCCATCCATGTGGCGCCCGCCGTGGAGTCGATGGCGAACACACACTGTCCCGCATTGAGGAAATTGGCGGGATAGCTGGAAATCTTAAAGGTGGAGAAAGCGCCGCTGTCCACATGATCCGCGATCTCGTATAGAAAATCCTTTGTGGTATCGTTGAAAAGCCCGATGTCTCCCTCGGGTGTGGAGTAATCCGCCCCCTGCTGTTTTAAATACTGGATCATCATGTTGTCCGTGGATTTATAGATAAAGGGAATCATCACATTCTGGCCGTTTAAGGCAAAGGTGCCGTCCGCGTTTTTGGCGGCGGCGGCTTCCGACACTTCCCATATGAAATCCCAGGTCAGCACGTCCGGAAGCGTGTAGCCCAGCTTTTCCACATAATCCTTGTTGATGTAGCAGCACTCGGTGGAACGCATATAGGGGATGGCATAGTGCTGTCCTTCCAGCACGCATTCCGATAGAAACTGGGGAACCATATCTTCCCGCGACGGTCCGTCATAGAGGAGCGCATTTCCCCCAAGACCGTATTTTTCATCGGTAAAAAGCGCATCCAGAGGCACCACGGTATTTTTTCCGGTCATGTAGGTGGCGATGTGATCCGGGTAAGTGATGCACACATTGGGCGTGGTTCCTGTGGCGATATTGGTGATCACGTCGCTAAAGATTCTGCCGTAGTCGGTGTAGAGCTTCATGTTGACTTTGATATTGGGATATAGCGACTCAAAGTCCGCGATTGCTTTTTTGTAGACGTCCGTCTGGTTTTTGTTGGTGTCGTTTTTTGCCCAGAAGGTGATCTCATAATTGACTGAGGCGTCAAAATCCGCAGGCGGGGTAAATTCCGGCAGCGCCCTGGAGCCGTGACAGCCGGTAAGCGTAAGGAGGCTTGCGCCGATAAAAAGCGCCGCCACTGTTTTTTTCCATTTCAAATGTACTGTTATCTTTCCATACCTGTTTTTCAATGGTTCTTCCTTTCCAAAACGATTTTGGCTGATTTAACCTTTGGTTCCGCCTCTTGCCACGCCGGACATGATCTGCTTGCGGAACAGGAGAAACAGAATCACAAGGGGCAGGGAAATCACGACCACCGCCGCCATCATGGCGGGGATATTCGCCCGCCCGAATCCGTTTTCCCGGATTTCCTGAATGCCGTTGGAGACCAGATAGTAATCCGCGTCGTCGGTGATCAGCCTTGGCCACACATAGGCATTCCAGCACTCAATGATTTTTAAGATCGTGATGGTGACAAGCGTTGGTCTGCAGATGGGAAGCATCACTTTGCGCAGGAACCGCAGGTCT
>CARUOB010000100.1:1363-4329 GCA_949076555.1 uncultured Lachnospiraceae bacterium
GGTCTGACGTGCCGTCCACTTTGGCTGCGTAGTAAAGCTCGTCGGGAATCTGGGCGAAGTTTTCCCGCAGCAGATAGATATAAAACACCGAAGTCACCGAGGGCAGGATCAGTCCCGTGAAAGTGTTTCGCAGTTCCAAGTTGGTGATGGTGGTAAAGTTGGTGATCACCACCAGTTCATTCGGAATCATCATCAGCGCCAGAAACAGGGTGAAGGCGATATCGCGCCCCGCAAACTGCAGTCTTGCAAAGGCGAAGGCCGCCAGCGTAATGACAACGAGCATAAGCGCTGTGGTGCCCACCGTAAACAAAAGCGTGTTAAGCAGATACCTGCCAAGCGCAACGGTGGTAAAGGCGTCCGCGTAATTTTGCAGGGTGGGGGAGAGCGTAAAAAACTTCGGAATATGCTCCGCATTGTAGGCGCCGTAATCCTTCACGGAGGTCAGCACCATCCAGTAGAAGGGAAACAGCACGACAAGCGCCCAAAAAGTGAGAAACGCGTAGGTGATTATGGTGAGCAAACGATTTTTTGTCATCGTAAAAATCTCCTCTTTTTGTCTTATGAACAGATGCCACAGTGGAACATGGAAGGAGAACGCAGCGCATTCTCCGGATCAGGTGCACAGGCGGTCAATCAGTCAGATCAATGGTAGTGTACGTGTTTTTTGCTGACCAAAAGATTGATGCAGGTGATGGTCAAAACAATGGCAAACAGAATAATCGCCGCCGCCGACGCGTAGGAAGGGTAGCCGCCGCTGTCTCTGTAAAGCATGTCGTACACATAGCCTACGATGGTGTTCATACCGGCCGCGTTCAGATTGGTGCCAAACAGCGCCACCGCGTCGCTGTATGCCTTGAATGCGCCGATAAAGCCCGTGATGATCAGATAAAAGAGCATGGGGGAAATCATGGGCAGAGTGATCTTAAAAAACATGCGGATTCGTCCTGTGCCGTCCACCCGCGCGGCATTGTAATAAACCGGGTTGACACCTGCCAGCGCGCTTGTCAGTATGAGGATTTTAAAGGGCATTACCACCCACACCGTGTAAAAGCACAGCACGAACATTTTCGCCCAGTAGGGGCCTTCGATAAAATCCACGGAACCGCCGCCAAAGCACCGGATCAACAGATTCACCAGACCGTCGGAGTAGGGCGTTTTTTTGAAGAGAATCATAAACACCAGACCGACCGCCAGCGTGTTTGTCACATAGGGCAGGAAAAAGACCGTCTGAAACAACTCCTGTAAGGGCTTGATGGAGCTGAGCGCCACAGAGATCAGAAGGGCAAGTCCGGTGGAGAGAGGCACGGTGATCATCACCAGAATAAAGGTGTTTTTTAGCGCCTGCAGAAAATAGGCGTCATGCAGGACATAGGAGTAGTTGTAGCCGCCCATACCGTAAAATGTCTGGGAGGCGGAGTTGTAACCTTCCTCAAAGGAATAGATAAATACGTCGATTAAAGGATAGATCATAAATGCGCCCAAAAAGAGGAGCGCGGGCAGCAGGTAGAGCCAGCCTTTGTTGTTTTGGTTTTCCATGGGATTCTCCATTCCGGAGTCATGCTCCTTTATGTGCGGATTTTGGTCAGGCGGTTTCAAAGGGAATCCGCTGTCCCGTAGCCTGGTCAAAGAGAAAGACCTTACGAGGTTTCAATGCAAACCGCACGGTTTCGCCAGACAGATGATCGCAGCTTTCCGCGTCCACGATGGAGCGGATCACGGGATTTTGCGAGGCGGGGTGGGTGGAGACGATGCTCACGTCACGGCCCATGACCTCCGGTCTGCTTAAGCGGCATGTAAAGGAGCCGTTTTCCGACAGGATAAAGCCTTCCGGGCGTATGCCTACATGCACCGGCCGGTCAGGCACTTTTTTAAGTGTAAGAATCGTTTCTTTCCCGATCAGAAGGCAGCCGTTTTCCACCGTTCCCTCAAAGAGGTTGATGGGCGGCGTCCCAAGGAACTTCGCGACAAACAGATTGGCAGGATTGTCGTACACCTCCTGTGGTTGTCCGATCTGCTGTACCAGTCCGTCTTTCATCACCACAATGAGATCGGAAATGCTCATCGCTTCATCCTGATCGTGGGTCACAAAGATCGTGGTGATAGCCGTCTTTTTCTGGATGCGGCGGATTTCTTCGCGGGTCTGGAGCCTGAGTCTGGCATCCAGATTGGAGAGGGGCTCGTCCAAAAGAAGCACCCGGGGCAGCTTGACCAGAGCCCTTGCGATAGATACGCGCTGCTGCTGACCGCCGGACAATTCCGCAGGTTTTCGGTCCAGAAGATCTCCGATCTGTACAAGCCCCGCGGCTTCTTCCACCCGGGCGCGCATTTCATCTTTGGAAAGTTTGTCATTGCCTTTCAGGTTTTCCAGAGGAAAGCGGATGTTCTGCTCCACGTTTAGGTGGGGGTAGAGCGCGTAGTTTTGGAATACCATGCCAACGCCCCGTTTCTGCGGGGTAAGCGACGTGACGTCCTCCCCGTCAAAGAAGATCTGCCCCTCCGTCGGTTTTTGCAGACCGCAGATCAGATTCAGCGTCGTGCTTTTCCCGCAGCCGGAAGGGCCGAGGAGTCCCACCAGTTTGCCGTCGGGTATCTCAAAGGTAAAATCGTTTACGGCGGTGACGTCTTCCTTCTTTTTATTGCCTCTGCCCCTGCCGGGGAATTTCTTTGTCAGATGTGAGAGAACAATTTTCATACATTTGCAGTCCTTTCCGACAATGCGTATTTTCAGTGTAAGCGTAAGTTTTTTATGTCCGCGGTATTTTTGTCATAATGATTATAGAAGATTTCGGAAGGTTGCACAAGTGTTAATCGGAAAGGGCTGTGAATGATGTCATGGGATGTTACACAGGTCATGGCTAATTAGAGGTAATCAAAAGAGGAAAGGAAAAGCACAATCCGGACGGAACCGGCGATACCGTCAAGAAATATTTGTGAATCAGCAAGAATCCCGGTATAATGGGTATAAA
>CARUOB010000101.1 GCA_949076555.1 uncultured Lachnospiraceae bacterium
ATATTTTGAAACTGGTAAACTGCATCATGGAAAACAGTGCGCCTTGAATCACAACATAAAGCACGTGTAGTAACGTGACACCGTTGTGAGCCAGACGAGAACGCCCGATAGGAGGTGAAATAGCGTATCTCGTTGGTAATTGATACGACTGGCGGCGGCACAAGAGCCAAATATCTTGTGTATCCGACTGCGGCTAATACTCCTGCCGGCTGTCTGGTAACAGGCAGTCGCGAAGCATAGGTGAAGGCGGGGACAATGCTGGTGACAGTACACCCCGGGTTCCGCTGTATATGGATAGAAATTCTTTTACTTGTACACTTCGTAACCATGAGTATCCGCCCTTTTCGACAGAAAAGAGGGTACAAAAATGGGTCTACCTCACGCAATTTTGTTTTGTTGTTATGGGGGATGGCGTTATGGCCGCCATAGAGTACGTGAGAAGCGTACCGCAGAAATGCAGGCCCACGGAGTAGAGGAGAGTCCTAAGTGCAGCATTAAGGCAGTCGTATTGATACAAGGGAACTGCCCAGCGTTATAGCAATCATTGGGGACGGTCCGCACCGAAAGGGTAAGGCCAGAAAGATGATGAATGGGTAGTCACCGGGGCCGTAGTAGCGAAGATACCCTATCAAGAAATAGGGAGTAGCAAAGGGCCTTAGTCTTGCTTTGAACGATAAAACAGTATTTCCAGTTCGCCCCATTAGACGCAAGAGACTAATCGTTACGGAAATGAGGCGAAAAGCCTATGGCAGTAAACAATATTTACTATGTGGATATGGAGAAGCGTTACCGCGATTTTCAAGAAGGAACTGTGGATATGCGGAATCTGCATCCTATGGTCTATGATGATAGGAATGTGGCACTGGCTGTCCGGCAGTTAAGTCAAAGTCCTGGAAGGATGGCATTGGGACCGGATGGCACCAATTACAAAACATTGGAGAAATATTCGGTTGAGGAGTTATCGGAGATTGTGCGGGAACGGCTTTTCAGTAAACGGATGGATTATGTCAGGCGCACCTATATTCCAAAGAGTAATGGGAAAATGCGTCCGCTGGGCATCTGTTCCGTCTGGGACAAACTGGTTGAAAAGTGCATACAGCTTGTTTTAGAACCCTATTGCGAAACGAAATTCGTACCCAGTTCTTTTGGTTTTAGGGAACGTGTCAGCACTCATAATGCTCTGGCAAAGGTGAAAAATGAATGTCAGACCAAGCCTTATGTATTATCCATTGACATGAAGGACTATTTTGGCACCATAGACCCGGATATAACCTACCGTGAATTATGGCATATTGGTGTGAAGGACCAGGTTATTCTCAACTATATCTATCACTTCATCAAGAAAGGGTATTTTGAGAATTCCTGCAAGGTAGAGGACCCCAAAGGGTCCCCGCAGGGCTCCATCCTAGGTCCGCTAGTCAGTAATGTCTATCTGCATCGGTTTGATGTCTGGCTGAGGGACCAAGGTGACTGCTGGCATGACCCTACCGTGAAGAAATTCCATGACCCAGGAAACAGAAGGCGGCGGATGGAAGAAACCAGTCTGAAAATCGGGATTCATGTGCGCTATGCAGATGATATTCTGGTGCTGTGCAAAGATTTGGAGGACGCAGAACGCTTTCGTCATAGTGTGACTAAGTATCTGACCAAAAACATGAAGTTGGTCATTAACGAGGAAAAAACGAAAATCTACGACCTTACAAGGGAGCGGATGAAGTACCTCGGCTATGACTTCTATGTTTTCAAGCGAAATACTAAGCATCCGAAAAAGAAAGGCCGATTCATGGTTGCCAATACGTTGCCTAAAAACCGGGCAAATGAGATTGTTGCAAAATGCAGAGAACTGTTGCAGCAGATTCGCAAACATCCCCAATATGATACATTCCATGAATGGAACGCCTATGTGGTAGGCATCCACAACTACTACTGTGGCATGAACTTATTCTGTGAGAGTTTTAATCAATTAGGCTGGCGAATTAAAAAACTGTTTTACCACACAATGGAAAAGACGGCTAAGTTTACATATGAGCAATCCTGTAAGAACAACTATTTTCAAGGAAAGTACAGCTCATGGGGAAAAAACGGCTACTATTGTTTTGAGGGATTTCCAATCATCGAGATTGGCTGGGCAAGCTATGATAAAGGCTTGATTGCGGCAGTTAAAGGAACTGTAAAGAGGGATAATCCTTATCACTATGGTGAGAAAAAGCATAGGCCCGGTGTTTCGATGGAAATGATAACTTATTTGGTGAACACCTCAAAGTATATCAAAAATAGTCGGCTTGCAATGTTCAGAATCAGTAAATACAGCTCAATGAAAGGTATCAGCTATCTGTCTGGTGAATTTGTGCCGGTGGATGAATACCACTGCCACCATATTATACCCCGGTACAAGGGTGGAAGCAATGACTTTGATAACCTTTGTGTTCTTTCAGAGCTGGAACATCGAATTTTGCACAGCAGTACCCCTGAACAGCTTTATGTGCTTTTCCCGAAAAAGAAGAAAAGGATAAAAATGCTCATTGATGCACTGTAAATCTTTATACAGTCAATATGCCATTACTCCATTGAATATGGGGCACTCCCGGAAAGGGTGTCCCAAAACAAAGTAAGAGGGTGCGCCGGATGCGTCGAAATGGCGCCCGTCCGGTGTGGAGTGGGGGAAAAGACCGAGGCGTTAAAACCAGAGTCTTACCTATCACTATCCAAGGGCGAGGACAGCAAGGGCGGTGAGGACTTCTGGTCCAAAGCCGAGGCGTTGTACTATCAGGCGCTCATCGCCTATATCTGGTACGAGGCCCCGGAGGAAGAAAAGAACATGACCACCCTGCTGGAAATGCTGAACGCCTCAGAAGTGCGGGAAGATGATGAAAACTTCAAAAATGCCGTGGATTTGATGTTTGAACAGTTGCAACAGCGCGACCCTGAACACTTTGCCGTCCGGCAGTATGTCAAATACAAAATGGCGGCGGGCAAAACAGCTAAGTCCATCCTGATTTCCTGCGGCGCTCGTATGGCCCCCTTTGATATTAAGGAGGTCCGCCAGCTTATGGAGGGCGATGATCTGGAGCTGGACAAGATCGGGGACAGGAAAACAGCGCTGTTCTGTATCGTCTCCGATACGGATATGACCTTCAATTTCATCTCAGCCATGGTCTACACGCAGATGTTCAACGTCCTGTGCGACAAGGCTTTAGAGAACGGCGGCGCATTGAAAACCCACGTCACCTGCCTTCTGGACGAGTTCGCCAACCAGAAGATTCCCAACTTCCAGCACCTCATCAGCGTGATTCGCTCCCGCGAGATTTCCGCGCACATTGTTGTGCAGACGCAGAGCCAGCTCAAAGCGGTCTACAAGGACCATGCGGAGACAATTATCGGCAACTGTTCCTGCGTTTTGTTCCTCGGAGGCAAGGAAAGAAGCACCTTAAAGGAGATTTCTGAAACTTTAGGGAAAGCCACAATAGACAGCTATAACACGTCCGATACCAGAGGAAGCCAGCGGAGTATGGGCGTCAACTACCAGAAATTAGGCAGGGCGCTCATGGACGTGGACGAACTCGCGGTGATGGACGGCGGCAAGTGCATCTTGCAGGTGCAGGGCGTAAGGCCGTTTTTCTCCGACAAGTTTGACATTACCAAGCACCCGCAGTACAAGTATCTGCTGGATTCCAGCAAGAAGAATTACTTTGATATTGCGAAGTTCCTGGCCCGCAGGCTGACAGTGAAGCCGGATGATGTTTTCGAGTGCTATGAAATGGAAGCTCCGTCCTCCGGGGATTCCCCCTCCTGACGGGGCAGCTCCGCTTTCTCCAATGCCGCCGCCTTTAGCTGGCTAACCCGCTTTGTATCAACGAAGTGCGTGGCATACCAGCGTTCAATTTCTGGATCGCCGCTCTTGCTGAACCGAAGGGGGATCACCGGCTTATGGCCCTGACCGCCCTTTTTCTTTACGCCCCACCGTTTGTAGTAGCAGAAAGACGGCTTTAACCCCGCCTTTTTCGCATACACCCGCATCTGGTGCATGACGGTGGACAGCTTGCTTAAATTGGCCGTACAGACGCGCTCCAAGTAGGAGACGCGCCCATACCGCCAGTTTTCATAGTCCTTTTTGGACAAATAGCCTATTTCCATCAGCACATCCACCGGAGCCGCAAAGCCCCGGTCCCGGCATTGCCGGTACATGGCTGAGTTTACCTTGCCAGTCAAATCTCTATTGTTCATGGAGAACCCCATTTATCTGTGTTATCTGCATTATAC
>CARUOB010000102.1 GCA_949076555.1 uncultured Lachnospiraceae bacterium
GACCGGGACATTGAGGGTGGAGCGGCAGGTCCATCGGGCCAAGGGAGAGTTAATCATCTCCCAGCCTAAAACCAAAGCCGCCAACCGGACGATCATCCTCCCCGCTCCGCTCCTGAGTGTCTTGAAGGAATACCGACAACAGGTACACTCCTGCTGGATGTTCCCCTCGCCCAGAAAAGATGACCTGCCCTTGGACCCCGCCTCTGTCCGCAAGCGCCTGACCACGATTCTGGAAAGGGCCGGGTGCAAGCATATCCGTTTCCATGACCTCCGTCACCTGTTTGCCACCATGTCCCTGGAACACGGAATGGACATCAAGACCCTCTCCACGGTGATCGGTCACGTGTCCAGCAGCACCACTCTGAACATCTACGCCCACGTCACCGATGAGATGCGACAAACGGCAGCACGCAAAATCGACCGGGGAATCAGCAAGATCGAGTCCACACAGGAGGCGAAAACCACGGCCAGGAAACTCACCCCCAGCGCCTTCCAGCCTTACAAGGGGAAACGCCGCAAACCAGGCACTGGGTGCGTCACTCAAATCAACGACTATCTGTGGGAGGGACGGTATTCCCCCGTCTGGCCGGACGGCAAAAAGCATCCCCGCAACGTCTACGCTAAAACCAGAGAGGACTGTGAACAGCTGCTGGCGGAGATGATCCTCCAGATGAAAGCAGAGATTGCCGCAGAAAAGGAGCGGCTAAAAGTAAGCTTTGGGGCAAGTTGACAGGAATACACGGTCAGCAGCGGCCAGCGCAAGTAAATACTATACAATTTCAGGAATATGTGATATAGTTTTATAAGGGAAATCCGCACAATACATTAAAATTTTCCACTAAATGATAGTGCATCATCTTACACGAGGGGGCATATCTATGAAACATATAGCAGTGATAGCGGGATATGAATACCGCTTCATCGAAATGTTCTCTTCGGTGGAGGATTCTTCGCAGTTTGTCCTGTGTGCAAATCCTGATGGAAAAAAGTTTATCTGCCCAGTGGATTTTTGGCTCAGTCACACCGAGGCAGCAGCTTCAGAACCGGTTGCCCCCATTAACACCGGTAGTACCGCGCAGGAAAAGATCACATTCTTTCTCTCTTTGTTCCGGGGACGGGAAAACCTCTATGCAAAACGCTACTACAACTTAAAGACAGGTAAAAGCGGCTATGTCCCAGCTTGTCAAAACGAGTGGAAGCCGGAACTTTGCAATAAAAGGGCGCAAAAATGCCCCGAGTGCCCCAACAGGGCTTTCATGCCCTTAACTGCAAAGATTATTTGGGCACATATGATGGGACAGGACGAATTCTGTCGGGATGTTGTGGGGATCTACCCCATGCTGGAGGATGATCGAACCTGGCTTTTGGCGGTAGACTTTGATGAAGAATCGTGGAGGGAAGACACTTCTGCTTTCCGCGAAACCTGCCTTGCCTTTAACATTACACCCGCCGTAGAACGCTCCCGCTCAGGGAATGGAGCACACATTTGGTTTTTCTTTTCTGAGCCTGTTTCCGCTGCGGATGCCCGTCGATTGGGGAGCGGGCTGTTGACGCAGGCAATGGCCCGCCGGCACGAACTGCAGTTCAAATCCTACGATCGGTTGTTCCCTTCTCAGGACACTGTCCCAAAAGGCGGGTTTGGAAATCTGATTGCCTTGCCTTTTCAAGGCCAAGCTCGGCAAAAAGGCAATACGTTATTTGTCGACGAACAGTTTATGCCATATGAAGATCAGTGGTCATTTCTCTCTGCCCTGCCTAAAATCACGCCGGAAAAATTGGCGGACATGGTGGGAAAGCTGTGCGGCAACGGAGAAACAGGAGTATTGCTGGAATCTGTAGAGCCAAAACCGTGGCCATTAAGGCGGAAAACGCCGGAACTGCATCGCGAAGATTTTCCGATACAAGCCCGGCTCATGATTTCAAATCTCTTGTATGTTGATAAATATGGCTTTTCACAAAAGGCGTTAAATACAGTCAAACGCTTGGCCGCATTTCGGAATCCTGAATTCTATAAAAAGCAAGCCATGCGCTTGCCCGTCTACAATATACCCCGCGTGCTTGATTGCAGCTACGAAGATCCGGATTTTATGGGAATCCCCAGGGGGTGCTTTGAGCCGTTGAAGGATCTGCTTGACACATATGATACTCCATACATTTTAGCGGATCAGCGTCAACCTGGACAGCAGATCAGCGTTGCTTTTCGTGGGGAACTCCGCCAGGAACAAATACCGGCAGCTAAGGCTCTTTTGTCCCATGACATTGGTGTCCTGTCCGCGACTACAGCTTTTGGTAAAACAGTGGTAGGCGCGTATTTGATTGGGCAGCGCAAAGTTAACACCCTGATCCTGGTCCACTCCAGCGCACTTCTGGAACAGTGGAAAGCATCGCTGGAAAATTTTCTTGATGTTCAGGAACCCTTGCCGGAGCAACCCAAGCGGCGTGGCCGAAAGAAACGAATCGAGCAGATTGGTCAAATCGGTGCGGGGAAAAACACGCGGGGTGGTATCATTGATATTGCCATTATGCAATCCCTTTTTGAGGGTGAAGAAAAAGACGTAAAGCCTTTTGTTTCGGAATATGGGATGGTCTTGTGCGATGAGTGTCACCATTTAGCAGCCTTTACCTTTGAAAAAATCATGCGGGAAGTGAAAGCTCGATATATCTATGGCCTGTCCGCCACACCTGTTCGCCCAGACGGCCATCAGCCAGTTATTTTTATGCAATGCGGTCCTGTACGTTACTCAGTCGATGCAAAAAACCAGGCAGAAAAGCGGAGCTTCTCTCATTACGCAATTCCGCGCTTTACCAGAACACGGCTGCCTGACGCCCGAACGATCCAAGATATCTATTCTGGTATTGCGAAGAATGAGGCAAGAAATCACTTCCTGATTTCTGACACAATCCAAGTAGTTGCGGAGGGAAGAACACCGCTGCTGCTGACTGAACGAAAGGAGCACGCAATTCGTTTGGAGGAGGCCCTTCGGGGCAAAGCGGATCATGTATTTTTGCTTCTGGGCAGCGGAAAGCAGAAAGAGAAACGTGAAAAACTGGCTTCCTTGCGAGCAGTTCCAGCAAATGAATCCCTTGTGGTGGTCGCTACCGGAAAGTATATAGGCGAAGGGTTTGATGAACCTCGTCTGGATACGATCCTGCTGGCAATGCCCATCTCCTGGAAAGGTACGCTTGCCCAATATGTTGGCCGTCTGCACCGAAATTATGAGGGCAAACAGGAAGTCCGTGTCTACGATTATGTCGATATCCACATCCCATCGTTAGAGCGAATGTACCATAAGCGTTTGAAAGGATATTCAGAACTTGGGTACTGCATAAAAGCATCGGAACATGATCCGGTTTCAAGCCGTATTTATAACGCTCAAGATTATTTTGCCCCATTTGTGTCTGATTTGAGCGATGCCGCAAAAGACATCCTGATTGTCAGCCCTTTTTTGAAAAAAGTCCGGACACAGGCCGTACTACCCGCATTGGAGAAAGCGATTGCCGCCGGTGTTGCCGTGACAATCCACACAAGGCCGCCTGAAAATTATTTGCCGGAACAGCGCGCCGCCATTGCACAATCTATCGCCTTGTTAGCAAGCCGTAAGATTACCGTAGATACAAAAAATAATCTCCGGCATCGTTACGCTGTAATTGATCACAGTATCGTTTGGTATGGAAATATTAACTATTTGTCATACAGCGGACGAGATTCGAATGCCCTGCGATTTGAGAGCCCGGATACCGCTGGGGAATTGCTTGGATCATGGGATAACGGCGATTTTCAACAGCTGCGCATCGAGGCTTAACAACCAATTTACGGCCCACCAGGGACACAATTCCCAGGTGGGCCGATTTTTCTGTCTGTGGGCAGATATGTGGTCAGGCCAAAAATGCCAAATTGAAAACGGCAGGAAAAGTGCTGATTTGCAAAAAGAATCCGGGTTTTGCAGAAGATTCTTCCCCGTTTTTGACAGTATTATTTCGACATGGGCCCGTCTCTCCGTCCTTACCAACTGCCATGGCAATATTTTTTTCATATTTTTCGCTTGTTTATAGCCGTTTTTGTTCCATTTCATTTGCTTTCCGACACTCTTTGAAAACAGCGTTTCCATGTATTCCACTCCTGTCTGTGGCTGGTTATGCAGTCAGAGAACAAGCCGCAGTCTAAAAAGTCCTCCATAGGGGCTGTGTAAAATGCTTTGTTTTCACC
>CARUOB010000103.1 GCA_949076555.1 uncultured Lachnospiraceae bacterium
GCTCTGATCCAGTCTGATCGTAAATACGACACTTTCCCCGGAAACATTGTCTGCCGCGTCTACCGCCTTAAACTGGTAAGTGTGCTCACCCTCCTGAACAGGGGTGTAATCATAAAGCACGCTGCCTGTGCCGCCAGAAAAACCGCTTACTTTTGTATAGGAATCGTTTTCATCAATACTCACCCACAATTCTGTCACGCCCACGCCGTCATACAGTTTCAGCGGGATTTCCTCCTGTGCGTTCGTCCAATCCGCAGGCAGGGTCACACCATCCTGCAGCACGGGTTTGGCGGGTGGTGTCTCATCCTTCCACCAGGCATGAAGGGTATGATCGGCGGATTTCGTTACAACCGTGTCCGCATCGACTTCACTGCCCTGCCCATCCGCTTCGGTGTACCAGCCTTTAAAGGTGTAACCTGTTCTGGCCGGTACGGGAAGAGCGCCGTATGTACTGCCATAGGTCACATTTTTGCTTGCGGTGGTATCTCCACCGTCTGCATCGTGGTAAGCAAATGTCACCTGATAGGTGTTGGGCGTCCACTTGGCCCAATACGCCTTATCTCCGGTGTCTGTGGCAGAGATTTCCGTTACCGGATTCCCGCTGCAGGCCTCGTTGTCATACCAGCCTGCAAATGTATATCCTGTTTTCTTCCAGTCTGTGGGCAGGGCTGCCCCTTTTCCGTAGATATAGGATGTAAGGTTTGTGCCCTCTCCTCCGTCTGTACGCAGGGTTACCTGGTAGGATCGCTCCGTAATCGGAAAGGAAATCCGCGCCGTTGCCCCTCCAATCGTCAGCGTTGCCGTCGCATCTCCGAGATTGATGTTATTCACGTAGACGATCGAAGTCTCATCCGGCTTATTGCCATCCTGCTCTACCCAGGTATCGCTGTAAATGACTTGCACAGGCGTAATTGCACTCCCTGTATAGCTCAAGTCTGCCCCCTCTTTTATGGAAAGCGTTGCGATGGCGGATGTACTGCCGCATGTACATGTCTGTGTAAGCACTTCGTCGGCGGCGGTATAAGTAAACCCGCCATGGCCGGATTCCTTTATCTTGTCCTGATAACCACGCAAACCTTCAACCGCCCGATAAGCATCCAGATATTGGCACGAGGGGATATAGATGTTTTCTATACTGCATCCATCGAAAACCCACTCTTCCACTGTTGGGGGAACCGCCCCTTGAAAGCTCACCATAGCCAAATCAGTACAACCAGCGAACGCACTATTCTCTATACATGTGACCTTGGACGGTATCTCCACACTTTCCAAACTACTACAATCAAGAAATGCCTTATACCCTATATTTGTTACCCCGGACGATATTTTAACGCTTTGCAGCGCGTAGCAATAAGCAAATGTGCTCTCCTCTATGCTTGTCACACGATCCGGTATCTCCACCTCCTCCAACGACTCACAAAGTTCAAATGCCCCTTTCCCTATGCTTGTCACAGTGTCCGGTATCTCTACACTTTTTAAACCTTTGCAACTCCAAAATGTACTCCTCTCTATACTTGTCACACCAGACGGTATTTTAATGCTTTGCAATTCTATGCAAGAATCAAATGCCTGTTGCCCTATGCTTTCTACACTGTCCGGTATCTTCACAGTCGTCAATTTTTCACATTCATAAAATGCACAGTCCCCTATCCTCGTCACACCGCTCTCAATGGTAATCTTTTTGATATCAGCCCTCCTCTTGTAAAATGGTGATTCATCCCAACTCAAATAATCAGCTATCGCCCCATCTCCACGGATCGTCACTAAACCTTCAGCATCAAGTTCCCATGTCACGTTATTACCCTCGGCGCCGCACTCATCGCTATCCACTATGCCCGCTGCCATCACCTGTGCACTTTCTCCGGCTGTCTTTGCAATCTCCACCCATACTTTCAGTTTCCCCAGCGCCTCTTCGGAAAACCGTGCCTGCTGTTGCTCTGTCAGCGTCTCATATTCCCCCCGGATGGCAAGGGCTTCCTCTGCATACGCATACAGCTTTTCTTCCCATGCCGTATAGCCTTCCTCATCCTTCTCCCTGTCCGGCTCTGCGGCAAGGTATTCCTCCCCGTCCGGCAGTGCCGCTATCCGGTCAAGCAACGCCTGTATTATGGCATCTGTTCCGCTCTCTACCGTTACCGTAATCTGCGGCAGGCTGACGCCCTCTGCCAGTGCATACCATTCCGGCAGAACGGCAGTAAAAATATATGTCCCTTCCGTACTCCCCTCGTACGCCGGCTCCGACTGCCATGCAACGCCGCTGATCACAGCCGTTTCTTCCTGATGTGCCGCCTGTTTTTCTTCCTGCGCTTCTTCTTGTATTTCTTCCTGTTTTTCTGTCTGTGTTTCTTCCTGTTCTTTTGCCTGTGCATTATCAAGTGTCTGCACAGCTATCACATTTTCCGCAAAATACTCTGGCAAAGTGACGGTATGGGTTTCCGTGCGGGCTGTTTCCGCAACCTCTGCCGCAGGTTCTTCGTCTGTCTCCCCGGCTTCCGCGCTCTCTTCCGACTCTGACTCCTGTCCGTCTCCGGCTTCCGCGCCTTCTTCCGGCTCTGACTCCTGCCCGTCCCCGGCTTCCGCATCATTGCCTTCTGTCTCGCCGCCTGTTTCGCCGCTTTCTTCGGTCTCCTCACCGGTTTCCGTATCTTCCTGCTCCGTATCGGAGGGCCCGCCTTCTTCCGTTTCCTCTGTACCGCCGTTATTTTCCGTATCGGTTACGCCACCGTCCGTCTCTTCCCCAGCGTCTTCTTTATCTTCCCCTGCGTCCTCTTTGCCGTCATCGCCCGATTCGTCTTCCCCATCTTCGGAAGACTGGCCCTCCCCAGTCATCACCACCTCCAAAGCGTCGGGAAGCGCGAGTTCCGAAAGCCCTGTTCCCACCGGGACAGTCTGCTCCCTGATTTCTTCTGGCAGTGCTGAAAACCCGGAAATGTACCTTGCTTCCGACCGCTCCGGTTGCGCCGCCGCAAAAGCGGAAATCGTCTCCAGAATATCGGGATAGTTCGTAAACAGCACACACATACTGAGCATCACCGCCAGTATACGCAGACGCCTTTTTCTCCTTGTTTTCAACCATGCACGTTGTTCATCCATAATGTACCTCCTCGTCCTTTTAACCAATTAATAAAATATCGATAAAGTTTCTTCAAAACACAGCGCAAAAAAGCCGCTATCTCCACAGGAACATTCCATTCTTGTTCCGCGAAAATAACGGCTATATTATATTATACCTATAAAACGCCCCGAAAAACGGGCGCAAATCACCTAAGGCTTGGCTTGGCTTGGCTTGGCTTGGCTTGGCTAATCATTGTATCCTCCCGCGTCATTTTGTGTCAACTCCAGTTTTTTCATTATTTCTAAAATTTAGATGCCACTTATTATACAGAAATCATTCTATTTTTCTATGAAGTTGGCACAGATTGTCACTTTTTCGGTATACTTTGCGAATTTTCGGTTTACATAACACTGAATACTGGATTTCCTGACCGTGTCTTTTCATCATCCATTCCCGTCCTGCACTGAAACTATACTTTCGGTCTTTCCTGCTTTCCGGCACAAAAAAGGATGCGTCCGGTTTTTCGTCCCGCGCATCCTGATCGCTGCATCCTGTATGAATTTTTCCTGCATTCTGTCGGTATTTTCCGGCAAGGTATGTGACAGTTCTATTACTTTCTCCAAAGCTGACATCTTATCTGCCTCCGAACTGGTAAAATCCTTTGTTCTTTTCACAGACTTTGCATCATAAACCGAGATCTCGTTTACTTGTCCCTATAATGAGATCCACATTGGACAATTTTTACCGTGTCGTTTTCTATACGGTAAACAATTCGGTTTGCATCGTCTATCCTCCGGCTCCAGTAAGCTGCCAGATCACCGCTTAATCTTTCCGGCTTGCCTATCCCCTCATATCCGTTTCGGTCTATATCTTTTAATAACTGGAGAATACGCTTTAACGTCTTTTTATCTTGCTTCATCCAATATTCAAAATCTTCCCATGCCGCGTCTGACCATGACTTAATCATCAAAATCTACCTCATGTACCGTACCTCCAGTCGCTTCCATCTGCGCTACTGAATTTCTGAGCCTCTCCATATTTTCCTGCGAATAAAATGGATCTACAGAAA
>CARUOB010000104.1 GCA_949076555.1 uncultured Lachnospiraceae bacterium
CCATCTGGACGAACTCTGGAAAAAGGAGTACCCCAGACAGGACCGGGGCTTTATCCACACCTGCGAGTGGGAGGAGCTGACGGTGCCGCTGTATCAGCTTAAATGCGAGCTGCCGGAGGATGAGGAAAAGGTGGAGCAATATAAGCAGATGCTCTTAGACGGGCAAGTGGATTTCCCGCCCTTGGTTTGTGTCAATCGAACGGTTATTGATGGCCGCTATCGGTTCTACGCCTACTTGGACTTGGGGTATGAGGAAGTCAAAATCTATCAGAATGTGCCCTGGGCTTTGCCTACGGCGGCGTAAGATTACTTTTATGAGGAGTTATGATGATGACATTTGGAGAGTTCAACAAATTAGCCTGCGGCGACCGCGTGACATTGATCAGCGCTATCGACACTTTAATGCAGGCAGGGCAAACGTACATTCGGGGTACTGAAATTGCGGAAATTATATCGGAGCTGAAAAAAGGCGGTGGAAATCTCTTTACTGAGCAGATGCTCGAAAGGATTGCCCAAATTGCCAAGGATCTGGCCCAATTACGGACCTGCACGCTGCTGGCCTATGTCAAGCGCAGCCGCCTCGACTTTCGCGGTCCCAACGCGCCGCGTTCCGGAATCTGTCCCATCTGCGGCTGTGAGCTGGACTATGATATGCCGTTGGCGCTGGCGGATGGAAACCACATTGACTGGACCTGTCAGGACTGCGGCGCTACGGGGAAGGAAGGCTTTCAACGGGTATTTACCACGCATTATGACGTATGCGATGGGGACGGGAAGCCTTTTCCGATCTCCAACGATTGACCTAACGGTACTTTATGTGAAATAATAGAAACGGAGGATTCTACGATGGAGCAAAAGACATTTCAATTTCAGGATTTTGCGGCTGTGCAGCAGGATGGACAGGGCGTTTTGGGCAAGGTGCTCTACTACTCCCTCTCCAATATCCTGATCGACAAGGGAAAGATGATTGAACTGTGTGCGTCTGTTGGTTTTCCCTACCAGCCCAGCAACCGCTCCGCCAAGGCGGATGCTTTCCGCTCGGCCACTGGGGATATTTATGAGCGGCACGTATTGAAAACCGACTGCGGCCCTCAGATTTTTAAGGTGTACTGCCGGGATAACAGAGCGCCCGGCGGCGTGATTTCCAGGGAACTGGTCAAGGAGACGGTTCGGGAAGATACCAACGGATATAGAAAGCTCGCCAATATCAGCTTTACCAAAGAGGGCGGTGTTTTCTCCTATGACAATCTGGTGTCCGATCCCCATATGGACCCGCTGCCTTACTGCATGGAGGCGCAGAAACTCTTTGAACTGTATCAGACCTGTGTGGGTAGGCGGCAGATCGAGACCATTCTGGAAAACTATGTGGAATCCATGCAGGCGGTCAAGATCGCCCGGGGCCATATGTATTTCGTTCCCCGGGACTACATGGCAAAGCTAAGCCTCTTTGAGGATCTGATCGACCTTCTGGAACAGAACAACCAGTTCCAGAGGCCGGGCCGCTCACCGCTGGCCGCAAACAGTATGTTTGTGGTGAACGATGCCAAGCAGCGTGATAAAATGGCCTTCGCCTTTTATACGGCCGCCCGCAAGGAGATCGAGGAATATGAGGAGCGGGCCACCCATCTGATCCAGTCGGGCAGTCAAAGCCCCAGCATTCTGGAAAAGCTGTCGCTGCGTATCCGCGCTCTGGAGGAAAAGCGCAGCTATTATGAGGGGATTCTCTATAAGGAGCTGACGGCCTTGGACGACCAGTTTACCTCCCTGCGGTATCTGTCCGATGAGCTGCAAATTCGCGCCCGCGGCCTTCGTATGAAAAAGAAAGCTGCGTAATTTGCTGGAAAGGCATTGCCTCTAACACAGTTAGAGCATTGCTGTTCGCCATTAGGATCGCTGCCGGCAAAACCGGCTCAAGAGATTGATAGGTAGATTCATGGTAAAAGCGTCTCGGATGGCAGATAAGGAGGTGGATTTTGAATGGCCGCCCACAACAGCGGATTTTACAACAATCTGTTTGGGCTGGCATGGTAAGGCCGAAACAATCCGCAGAGCGCCCGCCAAAAACCAGCCATGACGCCGATATTAACCAGAAGAAAGGGCAGTTTATATGACAAAGAAACAGTCGGAACCCATTATTACCCATGTTGAGATTTACTCCCGAGCAATTCGGAACATTTTAGATGAGATTAAAGTATGGGAAGATCGCTGTAAAGATCTCCCGCAGGAACAGAGGGATAGCATGGTGAGTAGGTCTACCGCCCATTTGCTGCCTAAATTGAACGCACTCAAGGAAATGTATCGCATGGAAAGCGGGAGCGAGTACAACTAAGCTGAAAATGTTCGGAACACTACCGGAATCCCAAAGTTAGAAATTTCCGGTTATCCCTGTTTTCAAAAACTCGTATCATCTTTCCAGCAAAACTTGACCTCTAAAGGGTCCCCAAACAAAAAGAGCGCAGGCGCTGTCTTTTCAGACGGTGCCTGCGTTTCTTTGCTTTTTGTTTACCGCTCCGGCTGCTGCATAATACGGTGGATCAATCCCAGCACAAGCCTTACATCATCGTCACTGAGCTGGCGCAGGGCTTGTATGGCTTCCAGTACCAAAGGGGAATCGTGTTTTCCGTCATCAAAAAACTCTGATACGGACAGATGAAAATAGTCCGCAATGTTGAAAAGCTGTTTCGCTGAAGGCAGGCATTTCCCGGATGTGATCCCCTGGACATACCCCTTGCTTTGGCCCAGCTCCAGCGACATCTGATATTCGGAAACATTCCGTTCGAGCCGCAGCTCTGTGATCCGTTCGGCAATAAAGGCCGCATCCATGTTCACATCACCTCTCTATGAGATGATACTTGATTTTTTGTGCCGATTCTCCGTTTTTAACGGTTATATTTTGCTAAATACTACTTCTAATAACCGCTATAAATTTCTTTTGGCGGTAGTAATCAGCTAAATATGACTTCTAAAAATGTCAGGTTCCGACCACTTGCAGAACAATCCATTTGCCTCATAGCAACAAAAACCGAACATAAACCAAGCATTTTTTATTGTTTTTCAGAAAAACAGCATAGGAAGTCCAATCTCTGTATGAAAGCCGGCGCTCCTATCTAATACCTATCCGCAAAACAGCCTCATACTTCGGCATGATAGACAATTTTTCGCCTGTTATGGTATCATTAAACAGTAAAATAATACATAATTCTACAGTTTTCACACTTGAAACATCGAGATTCCCTGCGCCTTAGATGTGCGGCATCGCCATACTTCCACACTGTAGTATGGAACATGCTCCCGATGATGATGCAAGGAGGTTCGTTCCATGACGCCCCAATCCTTTCCGTTTTCTAAAAACCGCTATTTCCCCCACAAGCGTATGCGTTCTTCGGATTTTATCCGGGAGCAGGCGTATGTGGAGCAGAAGCTGGCGTTTCTCAGCCGGTGGGACTTTGGCGCGGGCGTGGCGCTGGGGTTGGAGGTCCTGCGCATGGACGGGGATTCCCTGCTGGTGTCCCCTGGCTTTGCGGTGGACGGATACGGGCGCTGGCTGATCGTGGATGAGCCAGCAATATGCCGCATTCGGACGCTCCATGGCTTTGACGCCCTGCATGGAGAAACCGCGCTTTTATGGCTGGCCTATCACGAGGAACATACCGACCCCATGTTTGTGCCGGGGGATCAGGGAGAGGTGCGGGAATACGCGGCAGCGCGGGAGCGGTTTTCCTTCTATCTGACCGATATGCGTCTCTTGCCGGAGGCTGTCGGACGCTCGACCCTTTTCTCCGATGTGATTCTATTCGAGGATGAGGATCTGCGTATCCGGCAGGTGATCCCGCAGATTCTGCCCGGCCATGGGCTGGTGCAGATC
>CARUOB010000105.1:0-392 GCA_949076555.1 uncultured Lachnospiraceae bacterium
AAGAAAGACAAATATTACAAAATATTTGACAGATTAGCGTGCGAAAGCACTGACAGATGTTTGAAATGAGCCAAAAAGTCACAACCGGCTGGCTCTGGCCGGAAGAAAACTGTCAAAAATGAATACATCATACTCGCCCTGCAGCGCTTCTAAATCCTGCTGGCTCCGGATGGTCCAGGCCGCTGCCGGATGCCTGTAAAGATGCCTGCATATTCTTCTTCCCGGCTCCTCGCTGAATTTGTGGTTGTAGGCGATAAAATCGGGTTTCGTCAAAAAATTGAACAAAAGATGCGTCATGGCAAAGTAGAGAATGTTCCAATACTCGCCCTCCCTGCGGAAATTCGAAGAAAGCTGTCCCCGCACCACATCCCTGCGGTTGCGTCGAAACCACC
>CARUOB010000105.1:402-3829 GCA_949076555.1 uncultured Lachnospiraceae bacterium
ACCACCAAAGCACCATCGGATTAAAAGATTCAATGCAGTAAGCGCCGTGATAGGCGCGCAAAAGCCTGTCTATGACCGCGCAGCAGGAGACGTCAGCCGTCTCCGCCTTGATCTCCACGATCAGAGGCACGCGCCCGTCCACCATGCCAAGCAGCTCTGACAGCCTTGGAATCCGCTCTTTTGACTGACAAAGCGTGTATGCCTGCAGCTCCTCGTATGTATGATTCACAACCTTCCCCTCTGCGCCGCAGATTCTTTTCAGTTTAAAGTCATGAAAAATAACCGGCACGCCGTCCTTTGTCACCTGCACGTCAAGCTCCATGCCAAACCCTGCCTCCGCCGCTTTTCGAAAGGCCGCCATGGAGTTTTCCGGCGCGTCACCGTCATTGTCATGAAGCCCCCTGTGGGCAAAATACACCTTTTGAAAAAGCGAAGTGTCAGGTCTTTTTATCATGCGCGGCATAATCGCCAGCATATATAAAACGGCAAGCGCCACGATACCGCACAATGTAATTTTGATAGCCGCCAGAATCATCAGATTGTCCGTCCTTGTCTGCCTCGATGCTTATGCAAACTTTTCCGGTTTGCATTTCTATTATAGCAACCTCACGGATATTTTCAAGAGCCTTCCGACAGCCTCACTACATCCCCTTTCTTAATTTCCTTCGTGGAAGAATCAATGATCCGGCTCTCCGCCGTCACAGCCCCCTCTATGGCCGCAAAACTGTCATTTTTATCAACCACGCTGACAGTGATTTCCTCCACATAGTATTCCGTGCCAAGAATCCCCTCCCGCTCGCTCACCACATACACAAAGTTCCTGTCATTCTCCGCGTGCAGGGCTAAAAGCGAGACACAAACCGGGTACTTCTCACCCACCTTAGAGCAGGTCATTTTCCCGGAAAGACCGGGTGTTCCCGTCTCCTCCGGCAGCCGCAGAAACGCCGTATAAGTGCCCGGCATATTCTCATTTTCTTCCATATAATCCACCTTGGCGTCAATCTTTTTTCTCCCGTCCAACTGCAATTTCACATCATCACCAAGGTTTACATAACTTTTCTGTTCTTTGGTGAGAGAGGTGCGGAACTGACAGGGCACCTCAGCGTCCGCCAGAAGAAAGGAAGCCGTATCCGGCACTCTGCCTCCGGTCTGCACATAGACGTCAGTCACCATTCCTCCTATGGGACTGGTGATCTTTCCCTCCTGCGTAAGGATCGTTTGATAGTCGGCAATTTTCTCCTGCACTGCCGCAAGCTCCGCCCGGTAAACCGCCAAAGTGGCGTCCGCGTTATCCTCCTGCAAAACATCCTCCACCCTGCGGCCCGCGTCTTTTATGGTGTTGTCCCTGTTCCATCTGGCATCCGCCTCCGCGTAGACGGCGGCCTGCAACTCCTGTTTCAGCCTCTCTTCCGCCTCCTCTCTGGCTTTCTGCTCGGCCTCCATCTCTTCCTCCGTCTTCGACTCGCCATCCTCCCTCTGCCAGTCGTTCTCATGCTCCCTGTTCTCTGCCTGCAGCTCCTCAAGGGCCTCCTCCGCCTGTGCCACGTCCTCGGCTGCCCGTCCTACAAGCGTGTCCTGATATCTGGCAAGCGCGTCATAATCCTCTCTCGCTCTCGCCTCCTCCCGCTCCTTCTGACTCTGCGCCAGTTCCTTATTGTGGGCGACGGCGTCGATCTGCAATTTCACCTTTTGCGCCGCCAATTCCTGCTCGTCCATAATCTGTTTCATATCTTCCAGATCCACGACAAACAATAGATCCCCCTCTTCCACCTGATCTCCGGTCTGCACCGCAAGTTCTTTCACACGCAGACCACTCATGACAGTCACGGGCAGTTTGGCCCCCGCCTCCACGATGCCCTCCGCCTCCACAATATGCTCGATATACTTGGAATCTGCCCGGGTCGTCGAAACCATAGGCAGCTTTGAGGCATATATACTTTTAGAAATCAGCGTACACAGCCACATAAAGGCCATAAAAAACGCCAGTCCTCCCACAATCCGCTTTCTCCGCTTATCCATGATTCCATCCTCCTCACAGCTTCTAACTTGACTCTTAGGTGTTTGCGAAACCCTTCTCAACGCTACGATAATTGTACAAATAACATTACCATAAGCAGACCCTTGGAAAACGCCGGTACTTAGCGAGGTTCTTTCGAGCTTAGTACTGCTGCGTTTGGAACGGAGCGCAAGCGCGTCTGCGTTGGTTATGTTATTTATACAATCTTCAATAACCCACAAAAGAGTTTCGCAATCATGCACTCTATTCTTTTAAGCCGGAATACACAATCCCCTGCTCCAGATAATCCTGCCCCAGCACAAACACAAAAGCAGCCGGAATCAGGGTGACAAACGAGGCGCCAAGCGCAAAGCCCGCCTGCAGCCACGAAATCTCCGGCAGATACAGCGACAGCGGCCAAAGCGCTTTCTCCTCCAGAAATGCCAACGGCTGCTCCATCAAATTCCAATACTCCAAAAATCCTAACACCATGGCAGACAATAGACCGCTTTTCCCCAGCGGAAGCCCCATTGTCAGAAAAATTCTCACTTCACTCGCCCCGTCAATCCGGGCCGCCTCAAACAACTGCGGCGGAATCGCCCGGAATCCTCCGTAGCTCAAAAAGATGGGCAGCGTGGAAAATACCGCCGGCAGAATGATGGCAGCATGGGTATTCATCAGCGCCAGCCGGTCCAGCACCAGATAGCTGGAAAGCATCGTCACCTGAAAAGGCAGAAGCATCAGCACCACATAGAGGGCAAACAGCGCCCTGCTCCCCCGCACCTGATAAGCCGCAAACGCCCATGCCGCAGGGACACCCACCAAAAGCTGCCCGGCCAGAATGCACAGTACCAGCTTCACGGAGTTCCAAAACAGCACAAAAAAGGAGGGCGTCATAAAGAGCAGCCTGCCATAATGCTCGAAGGTAGGATAATCCGGCACCAGCTTCCAACGGATATACCCCTCCCCGTCACTAAACACGGGAAGCAGATATTGTTTCATTTCCAAACTGTCCATCACCGATCCGGTCAGTATCAAAAACACGGGAAGGCAGATCAGAACAGCAGGCACAAGCAATGCCCCTGCCGCCACATACTTTCTGACCGCCCCCCACAGTCTTTTCTTCACTTGTAACATGTTTCCCTGTCTTTCCATAATTTCCCTTTTCAGCCTTCCCGCCGATACCCGGGACAGCTCATCTCCCGTTCGCCACGGCACACCCTCTTCGCTGTCCTGCCAAGGCCGAACCAATATCTTCCCCGCTCATACCAGTCAAAGACTACACTATTTACTCCACCCTGTCCCAAATCCGCTGCAGCGCCATAATCGCCGCAAAGAGCACCGCGCCCACGCACACCGCCGCTGCCGCCATCTTGTCAAACTCCAGATTGACAAACCAGTTGTTGAACAGATGTTGCAGCAGGTAAATAT
>CARUOB010000106.1 GCA_949076555.1 uncultured Lachnospiraceae bacterium
ATATAAAGGGCAATCACATATTTCTGCTTCATTTTACCGTCTCCCCCTGAAATTCGCTCTTAAACCGGAAAGAAACACGGATATTCCGCTCGCGGTCGATCTCAATCCGGTCAATCAGCCGTTCAATCAGCTCCGCCGTCAGCACATGGTCCTGCGCCAGTGATTTTGCGTCTTTTTCCATTGCACGGTAGCGTACAAGCTGGTCGTCCAGGACATCCATACCTTTTTCAAGCGCCTCAATATCGCCTGAAAGAACAGTGATAGATTCCTCGTAACCTGCTTTCAGTTCAAAATATTCCTCGCTGGTTAAAATGCCCTGTACGAAGTTTTCATACAGCCCGCGGATCAGACGCCGCTGTTTCTCTATATCCTGCTGTTTGGCAGACATTTGGGATTTCAGTCCGTCTTTTTTCTGTTTCTGCCTTGCCTCCAACTGAAAGAGAGGGAGAGACATACCCAAAGCAACGGAAAGCTCTTTTTCTAAAATAGCGGTGACAGTTGCAATCAGCTCTGTCTCCTGCATCATCACGCCTTTGCAGGTATCTTTGGCTACACGGCTGTTTGTGAGACAATGGAACCAGTAAATATCCGGGCCTTTCTTACGTTCCGCCCGTTGCCGGTGGAGGCTCCTGCCGCAGTCTGCGCAGAACACTTTCCCCTTAAAAATATTAGGCGTATAGGGACTTTTTGGTTTTGCTCTGCTTTCCTCGCAGACCTGTTTCCGGTATTTCTGTACCACCGCAAAAACTTCGTGGCTGATAATCGGCTCATGGGTGTGTCTGGCAATAATCAGATTATCGTCATCGGCCTTGACCTGCTGGTGATCCACCGTCTTTGTTTTTCCCTGCACCAGATCACCGGTATAAACCTCGCTTTCCAGAATCTTCATTACCGTGCGGGTCTGCCATTTTCCGCTGCCAATCAAACCGGGGCTGGTGATCTCGCCGGTAGACTTTTTGTAGTGGCTCGGCGCCGTAATTCCCATTTCATTGAGATTACGGACGATACGGTTCAACGCCACACGCTCATAAGCCCAGTCAAAAATCTGCCTCACGACAGGGGCGGTATCTTCATCAATCAGCAGTTTATGGCAGTTGTCCGGGTCTTTGCGGTAGCCATAAGGCGCCCGTGCGCCGATATAATCACCGTCTTTCATGGCCTGACGTGCCTGCGCCTTAATTTTTCTTCCAATATCCAGGGAATAGGCTTCGTTTATCATATTCTTTAGGGGAAGCATAATGCCTCCATGAAGGTTGCCGGGGTCCGCCGTGTCAAACTGGTCTGTGACCGCAATAAAACGGACATTGTGCGCGTAAAAATACTGCTCAATATAGTAGCCGGTATCAATGGAATTGCGCCCCAGCCTGGAAAGGTCTTTGACGATCACACAGTTGATATGGCCCGCTTCAATATCCGAAAGCATCTGCTGGAATCCGGGACGGTGAAAATTCGTACCCGTCAGGCCGTTATCAATGTATGTGTCATAGACTACAAAATCCGGTTTATCCGCCAGATAATCATTCAGCACCAGCTTTTGGTTCTCCACGGAGCAGCCCCGCTTCTTGTTATCCTCCACAGAAAGCCGGATATACAGTGCCACATATACATATAAGGACGGCGCCGGCATGGGGACTTCCGCCTGTTTCCTGCTTTTTCTTGCCATTTAGCTCACCTTCCTTTCTGCGGCCTGTTCCGCGATCTGCTCCGCCAGTGCGACGGCTTTTTTATATTCATCCTGATAATTGAATTCAATATGTAACTCGTCCTTGCCGAGCACCCGAATACTGCGGATAAGCTGCATGACCGCACGGCGGTCAATTTCCTCCATCGTGGAGAACTGCATGAAATGATTGATCCAGCGGTTCCGCTCGCTGCGGTTCTCCAGTACATCCGTCAGGCGTTCTTCCCATCCGGCAATCGCTTTTTGCAGAAGTTCAATGTCGGCATTGTATTTCCGCTTATAGGAAAGATATTCTTCTTTGGTAAGAATCCCGCTTACCAGGTTTTCATAGAGCTTTGTCTTGAATCCTTCAATCTGCGCCCGCTGTTTTTCATTTACCTTAATCTGTGCGGTATATTCCTGAACCAGTTCCCGGTTGATCCGCTCCTGGCTGATACTGGACAGCAGCGCGTCCAGGGAAGCTACATTTTCAATATGGCCCTTTAGACTGTCCTGTACACACTCGATCAAGTCCGTTTCCTTTAGCATGACGGAGGAAGTGCAGCCGTTCTTTTTACCGGTCGGACAATAGTAGTAATGGTATTCCTTATCCTTATAACGGTTCGTCTTGCGGGTCATACGGCAGCCGCAGCACCCACAGATCAAAATGCCGGAGAACAGATATACCTTATCTGATTTGGGGGAAGTCCGGGTGTCAATCCGGCGAAGCCTCTGCACCAGGTCAAAATCATGTTTCTGGATAATTGCCTCATGGGCGCCCTCCACACGAATCCATTCGGAAGAAGGCTTGTCCTCACGCTCTTTCAGCTTGAAGTGGGGCGTCGTCTGTTTCCCCTGGACCAGCGTCCCGGTGTAAGTTTCATCCTGCAAAATACGGATAATCGTAGTCGCAGACCATTTACAGTCCTTACGGTCCGTATAACCGCCTTTGGCATGGGGCATCCCGTGGCTGCGCTTATAAGCCAGAGGGGAGAGTATGCCCATCCGGTTCAGTTCATCCGCAATATGGGAAGCGCTGAATCCCTCCAGCCGCTTTCTAAAAATATCCCGTACCACGCCCGCGGCATATTCGTCAACTTCCAGACCTTTATGCTTGTCACCAGTTTTCACATAGCCATAAATGGTAAAGGCTCCGACAAAATCACCGCTGCGGCGTTTCACATCCAGGGCGCTCCGGGTCTTTACGGAAATATCCCGGCTGTATGCCTCGTTCATAATATTTTTGACAGAGACGGTAAGGTCATCGGCAGCGTCATTTTCCGTGTCCACATTATCATTGATAGCGATAAAACGGACGCCGTAGGCCGGGAATACCCGGCGCATATAACGGCCAGTCTCTATGTACTCACGTCCCAGGCGGGAGAGGTCTTTCACAATCACACAGTTGGCTTCTCCCTGCTCGATCATCCGCATCATTTCCTGGAGGGCCGGACGGTCAAAAAGGACGCCGCTATAACCGTCGTCAATCTTTTCCGCCACAACCTCAATCTCCGGGTGCCGGGCAATGTAGTCGTCAATCAGCCGCCGCTGGTTGGCAACGCTGTCACTTTCCACTGACTTGTCATCCGTATAAGAAAGACGGATATACTTAATCGTTTTGTAAACCTGCATAAAAAAACACTCCTTTCGTTGCGCAGAAAAATCCCCGCAATTCAAGAAGTGTGGCTATGCCATATTCAATTCCTTTTCCGATTCTTATTCTACCACGACTTCGCGGGAAAGTCAGCCCCTTTCAGAAAAATATCCGGCTTACCGGAGGATTCCTTTGATACATTCCTCCAGGGTGGCTCCGCTGGAGGCAAAACTGGCGTGGACAGTAAATCGCCCACACTTAAAGCGGTAAGGGTTTTTAATCTGACGGACAAATTCTGCAATCCGGTCCTCACGTGAAAGCTCCCTGTCAACCGTAACATCCCGAATATCCACCAATGTTCCGGCTCCGCCAGCAGCAGTTACATGTTCCATAATATCAACTCCTTCCTGAACATTCCTGGTTATCAAAACCACATGAATAGGTCGGACCTGCGCCCATACAGTCACAGATCCGGCCCATTG
>CARUOB010000107.1 GCA_949076555.1 uncultured Lachnospiraceae bacterium
CCTGATATACCTGCTCTATTCTGGATTCCGATACCTTCTTTTCCATATCGTCTCCCTTCCCGAAAGGCTTTCCCGTTTCACTGTGTCTATTATAGCGCACCCGCATGCCGCTTACAAGTTTTACCGCCCGCAGCCTGCCCCGCCGTCCCAGTATTTCAAGACCTGTTCTTTCGTCAGCGAATCGGCAAACTCCTTCTTCAACTGCAAAAAGTAAGCAAGATCCGTCAAGATGCCGTACAAAACCGCCCGGTCCTCAAACTCCTGCCTCGTACCCGGCAGTTCGGAAACCTGCATCCGTCTAAGCACCTCTTCCCGCTTCGCAAGCAGCTCTCTCGCATTGTTGGATTCTCCAAAGGAAACGGCAGTCTCATCAAGCAGTTCCGCCACCTGCGCCGTCTGCGGCAAAACCGTGCGCATACGCATAATCTTCTTATAAATATCCCGCAGGACAACCGTCTGCTGCTCCCGCATATTCATATAGTCGATAAAATACTTCGACTCCTGAAAAAACGTATTGTTCATATAGGCGAAAGCCTGCTTTTTTCCGGCGGCAATATCCGCCTGCAGTTTGTCAAAGCAGCTTCCCGTATAATCCGACCGGTTTTCCTTGCCGATATATTCCGCCATGCGGGAGAGCACTGTCCGCAGATCTTCCTCCAGCCGATGCTGCATCAGCCGGATCTCTTTTTCCTTTCCCGGCATGTACAGATTCAACAGCGTACCGATTCCCGCCCCGATCAGTAAAAGCAGCGCCTCGTTTCCGATAAAGGCAAATGACATGTTCTTTTCCATAAGATAATGCGTCGCCAGAACCGCATTGACGGAGACCGCCTCCCCAAAATGAAGCGGAATGCAGCAGGCAATGAAAAGGAACAAAAAAATCCCGTAAGAAAACACATGATACCCGACAACATGAAAAGCGGTATAAGCCAGAACCGTCGCCAGCAAAAAGGCGCATATCCTTTTCACGGAAATGATAATCGTCTCTCTGGAAGTGTCCTGTATCGTCAGAAGCGTTATAATGCCCGCCGCGGTGCTATAGCGCAGCCCCAGCATGTCAGCAAGAAAAATCGATATCACGCTTCCTACGGCGATCTTAACCAGTTTTAACATAGAATGCGCCTTTCCCTCCCCGTCTGCACGGCCATCATACGGACATTCCTTTTTATGCCGACGGCACATATCTGTTATAGATTTCCACATGATCATAAATGCACCGCCAACTGCTTGTAGAACCCGCTGTCACGCATATATACGGTGTTTTGTCCTCATATATCTCATAGCTGACGGCGCAGTTTTTCGACTGGACGATATACCCCGTCTTGGCGCAAAGCACTTCACCGCCTGTATCCTTGTCCTCAATCTTTCTAAGAAACCAGTTGGAAATTTCAATCCCGTCGGGATGCTCTTTCGTCGGCTTCGTCGTGTAAATATGCTCCGACATGACCTTCCTGCAAAACTCGTTCTCTACCGCCGCCTTCATAATAACCGCCATATCATAAACCGTGCTGTAATGGTTCTCGTCATAAAGCCCGACACAGTTGGTAAAATGCGTGCTGTCCGCGATGCCAAGATCCGCCAATTTCTGGTTCATCAACTCCACAAAAGCCTCCTGAGAACCTGACACATAAACGGCAAGCCCAAGCGCCGCATCCCCGCCGGAATGCATGGCCGTTCCGTAAAACAAATCCCGCACCGACACCTTTTCCCCGTCCAAAAAACCCACAGAGCTGCAGTCATTGACATAGGCATAGTCCGTGATCTCCAACGTCATCGTGAACATATCGTCAAGTTTCTCTTCCGGGATATGTTCCGCCGCTACCAGTACCGTCAGAACCTTCGTCATGGATGCCGGAAGGATTCTCTCGCTGGCGCCCTTTGCCGCCAGAATCGTATCCGTGTCCTCATTCACGAGAATGGCATTGGTACTGATCACATCCGCACTGTCAATAAAAACCGTCTCCTCCGTCTCGTCAAACCGATAAACGGGAAGTTCTTCCTCTGTTTCCGGCTCCTCCGTCTCCGGTTCCCCGGTATCTTCTTTCCTTATGCTCTCGGCTATTTTTTCGATTTCCAGACTGTCCGGCTGCTCCACAACTTCCACCGCCTGATCCTTTACGTCTTCCGCTTCTCCCGCTTTTTTGCTGCGTTTAACGGTTGCGGCGATCAAAACCGTGAGTACACCGACTATGACAAAAAACAGAATCCGCTGCATCATCTGCCGCCTTCTCATGCGGCGCTGTCTCTCGCGCCGCATACGCTGCCTTCTCTCGTATCGCAGACGGTACTCCCGTTCTTCTCTGTCTTCTTCTGCCGTCAAATCTTTCTGACTCTCGTCAAAATAGGGTTCTGTCATTACGCCTCCAAACCTTGCCTCGCCAGCTTATTTACCATACATGGTACCGTTTCCAATATGTGTCCATGAAATAGGTTCATTGGTTATCCGGTGATTAGCGGGACAAAAGTACGATATTTTCAATATTCCCCGTAAAAGGAAACATATCCACCGGCGTGATCTCCTGCACCCGGTAACCGCTCTTCCCCGTCAGATATTTCAGGTCCCTCACAAGCGTTTCCGGCTCACAGGAAATATAAACCACCCGCTTCGGACAAATGCGAAGCAGCGCGCCTAGAAATTCCTCCGTACTGCCGCTTCTGGGCGGGTCCATGAACACCACGTCCACCTGCTCTCCGGCCTCAGCCATCTGTGTCAGAAAACGTCCCGCATCATTCTGGTAAAAGTCAACGTTTTTGATCTGATTGATTCTGGCATTTGTGACGGCGTCCCGCACCGCGTCTTTGTTTAACTCCACGCCGATGACTTTGCCTGCCTGCCCCGCCACCGCGAGGGCAATGGTGCCGATGCCGCAGTAAGCGTCCACAACCGTCTCTTTACCCGTAAGCTGCGCGTACTCCGCCGCCTTCGCGTAAAGCGCCTCCGTCTGCACGGAATTGACCTGATAAAAGGATTTTGCGGATATTTTAAACCGCCTGCCGCAAAGTTCGTCTTCTATATATCCCTTGCCGAAAATCACCTGTTCCTTCTCACCTAACACCATGCTCGTTCTCTTATTATTCACATTAATCAGAATCGTAGTAATTTCCGGATGAAGTTTACATAACTGGTCTATAAAATTTTTCTTGGATGGCAGGATCGGTGACCCCAGCACCAGAACTACCATGACTTCCCCTGTCATATGTCCCACCCGGACAAGCACATGGCGAAGCAAACCATAGCCGCTGTCCTCGTCATAGGCTTTCAGCTTAAAAGATTTCGCCAGCTCCCGCACGGACCGAATGATCTCTCCCGCTTTCTGATCTTCCAGAAGGCAGTTCTCCACAGGCACCACTCGGTGGCTCTTTTCCTGATAAATTCCGGAGACAATCCCCCTGCCCTTCTGAAACGCAAATACCGCATGCACTTTATTCCGGTAATGGGCCGGTTCCTCCATGC
>CARUOB010000108.1 GCA_949076555.1 uncultured Lachnospiraceae bacterium
CCTCTGTAATTGAAATCATTGTGTTTGTATCTATTGTCATTTTATATGCACCTCACTTCCACTTATATTATATGTAAATTCTAGCTAGAAAACAACCTATTTTATGTTTTCGATTATTATACAACTGAAAGCTGCCCTTGTAAACTGCCTATAAGGGCAAAAACTAGGGAAAGTACATAACAATTCGCTGTATGAGGCTTGAAAAGCCTTGAAAAATAAGGAAAGTTCAAGAAATTCATCTCCAAATTCCGATTTTACGATAGTTTATTTGATGCATAGGCATCCTGCAATACGGATTTTGCAGTGAATCGATACGCATCCTTATCTTCCGAAGAAAGCATGTACGTCCCCTTCCCCATCTTTCTGACCACCCCGTCCGCCTCACACTGGTTTAAAACCCGCTGAAGCTGTCTCGGGCTGCAGTGCAGATGAAAAGCTGCCAGCTCCACTCCCTTTAATGTCTCCCCTTCGCATTTATACTTCATATAGGACAGCACCCGCTCCGTAAGGGACGCGGGGGCCGCATCCATCGTGGTGATGGCACCGATTTTCGCTGACAGGCTTCTGCAGATAAACGCAAGAAACCCGCTGTTTGATAGGAGCGTTTCCTTGTGTTTTTCAATCGAAAATGCGATGCAGGTCAGGCTTTCAGCCGCTTCCGCGTAAATGCTGCCGCTTTTCGGATAAAAGAGATCCATATCCCCGAGAAAGTAGTCTGCTGTTCCGTTCGACAGGGAATAACGCGTCCCGTCATCCCGGATAAAATAGATATCAATAGAGCCATGCTCCACAATTTGAAATAGAAGCTCCGTCTGAAAAGGAGAGCATACCAATTCTCCTTTTTTGTATTTGATCAAATAGAAATCAATATCCAAGGTTTTCAGCACATCACAGTATTTGCTCTTGGCAATGCTGTCCGCTATTTTTTCTTTGTCAAATATCCGTTCCATAAAACTTTCTCCCAACAGGACATATGTCCCGTTTCTGAAATTCATTTTATCTTATATTGATGGAAACAGCAACCGGGAACCGCAAAGCCAAATCAAACATTTGCGCCTGCTCCCAACATGGAGGACATCATGACATCTGTATATGAAGAAAAGAAAATAACAAAAGCGATAATGCGAGTGGGGCTGCCTTCTATGCTTGGCCAGCTCACAACGCTAATTTACAATATCGCAGACACCTTTTTTGTATCCCTGACCAAAGAGCCTGCAACCATCGCCGCTGTGACGTTGTGCGCGCCGATCCTGCTGATCATCATGTCCATCGCCTGCATTTTCGGCATGGGCGGCAGCAGTGTCATAGCCAGACTACTTGGAGAACAGAAGAAACAAGAATCCGGAACTACGATGAATTTCTGTGTGTACGCAATGGCATTTTCGGGTATCGCCACACTTGTTCTTGGGCTGGTATTTTTGCAGCCATTGGCACGGATATCCGGCGCGGATGCGGACAACATGGCTTATACCTGTGATTATCTGAAATGGATTTTTGCGGGCGCACCTTTTATTATGCTGGCAAACGGATTCGTCCATCTGTTCCGCTCGGTCGGGCTGATTAAGGAGGGGACAATCGGACTGGTGCTTGGAAATGTGATCAATATGATACTGGATTATATATTTATCGCAGTTTTCGGATGGGGAACGGCCGGCGCCGCGCTTGCGACATCTCTGGGATTTGTCTGCGCGTCGGTCTACTATATCGTCTGCATGATCCGTGAAGAACGTCGCGGAAACCAACTGGTGCCACTGACTTTCAAACGTTTTTCGCCAAATGCTGCCATGGTACGCAGAGTCGTAAGTATCGGCATCCCGGGCGCGCTTATCACTGTACTTATGAGTGTTTCCAATATCGTCTTAAACAACTATATCGGCATATACGGTTCCGACGCGGTGGCTTCTTACGGAATCGCCTATAAGCTGGACATGATTCCCATTCTGCTCTCGGTCGGATTGGCGCAGGGTGTCGCCCCTCTCGTTGGCTACTACTACGGCGCAGACAAGAAAAAACGCATGTCCGATACCGTAAATTATGCGACGCTGTATGGCGTTCTCATGGGCGCCGTATTTACTGCTGCCTTTATCCTTCTCGGGAAACCGCTCGCCTCGGTCTTCCTGCAGGATGCCGCTTTGATTGAACAGACGGGATACTTCCTGAAAATTCTCTGCCTGTCAGCTCCCTTGCTCGGCGTCATCAATATGGTGACCAGCTATTTTCAGGCCTTGGGAAAAGCGGTCAAGTCACTGGTCATCACCCTTCTCAGAAATGCAGTGCTGTTTATTCCGGGTGTCATTTTCTTAAACCATTTCTGGGAACTAAACGGTGTAATTGCAGCGCAGCCCGCTGTGGAAGCGGTTTTGACGGGCATCTGTCTCTTTATGTATATCGGAGACAGCAGATCAGGCAGGGGGTAATCTGCCGCAGAAGCGATCCCCAAAAACACCCTAAACCTACCCCTTGGTAACCACCGCCACCGCGCAGGGCATTCTCCCGTCAACAACAAGGAAGGCGACATTCTCATACCCCGCATCCGCAAAAAACTGCCGATATGACGGCAGATCATACTGCCGCTTAAAGTTTGCGCCAGCCATTTCAAGCAGACGAACCGCGCTCTTATTCACGCCCTCCGACGCGTTGATATAAGTTGGGACGATCATTTTGCCGCCCGGCTTACAGACCCGTTCAAGCTCTTTCAAAACGGCACGAGGGTCGTCCAGCAGATGAATGACATTCCCCGCAACGACCTTGTCAAATCTGTTATCGCGACATCTCAGATGCGTCATATCCGCGCGTCTTACTTTGACATTGTCAAAGGCGCGGCATTTTCTTGCCGTCTGTCTCAACATCCCTGCGGAAAAGTCCGTTGCGATGAGTTTCCGGCATTTCGGAGCGATGTATGTGCTGATCGCGCCCGTCCCACAGGCGCACTCCAACACCACATCTTCCGGTTCGATTTCCTCTGCCACTTTTTGGCCAAGCCCCCAGTACACTTTTCCGTTATAAACCGTTTCAAACAAATCATATACTCCCGACACGTTATCCCAAAACATATATATGCTCCTGAAACCTTCCTTTTCCTCGTCTCTGCCTTGTCCACGGAAAACCGTCTCCCCGCACCTGCTTTTCTATTTCTGCCGCGCCATAAAATGTTCCTTCACCAGGCTAACTGTATATTAACACCACACTTATGTATTGTAAATGGGGAGGACTTTTTTCTGCAATACTTATTACCTTTTACATAACCTTTACCATCATCTGCTTCATCAGCACAACCGCTTAAAAATGCTTGCGGCACTTTAGAGATTGTGGTATATTGAGCATAAAGAAGGACATCTGCGCTAACAGATGCCCAACAGGAGCTACCGATAGACGG
>CARUOB010000109.1 GCA_949076555.1 uncultured Lachnospiraceae bacterium
CCACAGCCGCCATAATGGCGTTATACGCGCCCGGATCTTCCGTCGCCACACCCACCGTCGCGCTTCTGGGCGCCTTCATATAACTGCTGCTGTTCACCTGCTCACGGCTCACTTCCTGGCCGTTTTCCTTCACAATCTTCCACAGTCTCGCCTTATATCCCACATGCGCGGACTGCACACTGCAATAACCTACCGGCATGGACGCGTCCGTATAGATCACTTCGGTATCCGGCACGATTCTCTCTAACACTTCGCTCTCGTAAATCACTTCCCGGCCGCTGTCTCTCGTTTCCAGCCCATAGATCGTGAACGTGATCTCTTTCTCGGGAGTGGTATAACCGTCTATGTATACAGGATAATCCAGATTATTCTTAAATATAAAGTCCTTCCCCGAAGACTCCGCAATGGCAGCGTCCGCGGAAGGCTCCACATAGGTGACGATCATGGAGTGGTTGTAACGCTCTACCACCTCAAGCTCCGCCTGCAGCACCGCATTGTAAAGCGTGGTGGAAACCTGACAGATGCCGCCGCCCAGACTGTCAACCACCTGCCCGTTCAGGTAAGAAGCCGCCATATAGTACCCGTTTTCTTCCGAGAACGGAATAAGCGCTTCAAGCGTCGAAATCTCTTCCCCCGGATACAGCGTGATGCCGCTGAGCAGTCTGCATCCGTTTACTACATTTTCGCTTCTGGCACCGCCGGAAGTAGAAAAGCTGGTGGTAAAGGTTCCCAGAACATCCTTCACCTTCTCCAGATCCTCCGCACTGCCCTGCGGCTCCTGCATCTCCACCTGCATCTCCAGATCGCAGGCGCCGCCCGTCCACTCGTCTGTCAGGTACGCATATACGCTCTCCGTCGTCCCTTCACGGTCTACCACGCAGCCGGACTGCCCTCCGGTAACCTCAAATCCATCCTCCGTTTTTTTCAGGCTGGCGTTAACGGCCTCCCGATCGTACTGATCCGCATTTTCTTCGATCAGTTCACGAATTTTACTCTTATCAAAGTCAAAGTTTACCCGGTAAACCTTATTTTTATATTCCAGATCCCGCAGCTCTTTATAGCATTGCAGAATATCCCCGTCGCGGCCAAAGTAGGCGGCCTCCTCCAAAATCTCACGGTTGCCCCATTTGAGGCCAAGCTCCGCGGCAGAAGTTTTAATCTCGCCCTCCTCCGGAGCGTGCAGCGTAATCTGCGCATCGCCGTAAGCAGCCACATACGCATCGATCGCCTCCTCCGCCTCGCTCTTCGTCATTCCCGAGATATCTATGTCGCCCACATAGATTCCCGTCTCCATTTTCTCTTCTTTGGCCTGCGCCGGTATAACGCCAAACGAAACTGCGGCAAACACAGCCAGACTTGTCACAAATAATTTTTTCATAACAACTACCTACTTCTCCCCTGTCAATCCCTTGCCATTCACAAAAAACGCATCTTATGCTAAAATGAATAAAACGCAGAGGCCAGCATCGGAATGACCATCGCCAAAACGACGATAATAATAATGACTGATGAAATAATTTTTCTGGTTTTTTTGTTGAATTTCATAATACCACCTCAACCGTATTCTGCTACACTATAAATTAAGGAATGCCTTCTTCTGGCATAAGGGAATTATATATGAATTTTTTGATTATTGCAAGCACTCTGATATTAGCCGCAGCCATCGCCATAGCCTCCTCCAAAAGCCGAAAAAACGCGGCTGCCATGGAGCAGGCGTTTTGGCAGAGAGAGCGGGCCGCGAACAGTACAAGGCGCAAACCATTGGACGATCTGAACTATATCAAACTGCCGATGGAAATTTTTCCCATGGACCTTTTAGAGGATATCCCCCGGGTTGAGGATTACCGGCAGATCATGCTCTCCCTGAAAGACCAGCCTATCGTCAATTTTACGGGACTATCAAACACAGACCTGAAACTGCGCTACGGTGCGCCCAATATCAACCTGCTTACTACGTATGACCAGAATTATACGCTGCTTGCGCGCACCCTGCAGCAATGGGCACAGGCGCTCTACGACAACGGCTTCTCCAAGGAGGCTTGTCAGCTTCTCGAGTTTGCCGTGTCCACAGGTACGGACGTGAGCGCGACTTACCGCCTGCTTATCCGCATTTATCAGGAAAACGGCACGCCCGAAAAGATCGACGCGCTCTATCCCGTGGCAGAGTCCTTAACCTCCGCCATGCAAAAGCCTATCGTCCGTATGCTTGAAGAAGTTCGTCAATCTTCCGACTAGCCTCACTGCGGGTCAGACTCTCGACCTCATAGTCTACTATCAGTTTATGCCTGTCCAACAATTTATATAACTGTTCTTTCTGTGCAATCGTGAGCGGTGTATCTCGTTTCGCCCGATAGATAAGCTGTTTTGGCCGAAACAGGCTCTTTTCTCCCGCCGCTTCTTCTTTTTCATAAAACGCTTCCGCCAGTTTCCCGTATAAAGCCGCTGTCGCGCGGGCATCTCCCAAAGCCCTGTGCGCGCTGTGAGAAATCTTATAATGCCTGCAGAGCGCTCCCAGACTGCGGCTTTCCAAATCCTGCAAATACTTCCGCGCAATCTTTAACGTATCGATACCTTGTCTCTCAAAGGTAAGTTTTTCATTTACCGCCGCCTTTTTCAAAAAGGAAAAATCAAAAAGCACGCTGTGTCCCAAAAGCACATCTTCTCCCAGAAAAGAAAGAAACGGCGGCAAAATTTCTCCGATCGGTTTGGCATCGGCAAGCTCTCCGTCATGGATTCCGGTAAGTTCCACAATGCGCTCCGGAAGTTTCCGGCCGGGATTGACGAAGGTTTCCCACTCCTGCGTAATCCTGCCCCGCTCTACCCTGACCGCGCCAATCTCTATGATTTTATCCCGCTTCGGGTCAAGCCCCGTCGTCTCCAGATCAATGCACACATAGGAATCTGTCATTTTCCCCTCCATACCTTCCCTCCATATCACGCCCTCTACCCGCCACAGTCAATCACAACGGCATCCGCCGATTATCTCCGGTACAGGCGCATTTCACATATGATAAAATATTCCGGCATTCTCCCGCGCAAAATTAACGCATTCCATATTCCTATATCTGTCTCTGATTTAGGAAGTATCCACTATATCTTGTAGTCTGTCACCCTTTTATTTATGAATTAGGAGTCTTTCCACAAAAATATTCTGCATTGAATATCCTTATTAAAAATTGGAATATTTTTTGGCGCCATATAAACTACAATAACAAAAAGGGATTACGAATGAAGACAAGGATAAAGGAACTCCGACTGGAAAAAAAACTGACACAGCAAGCTCTCGCTAAGCAGCTAGGTATTAACCAAACA
>CARUOB010000110.1 GCA_949076555.1 uncultured Lachnospiraceae bacterium
ATGCCAAGCATTGCCTTGAGAGCCGATACCAGCCCCTTCTCCATCTCCGTGATCTTACCGAGATTGTCGGAGAAGTTCTCGGGCGTCATTTCCACCATGACCTCGATCGTGTCGGAATTGTTGACGCGATCCACGATAATCTGATAGTTTGCGGGATAACCCTGTTCCAGAAGCACCGTCTCAATCTGGGACGGGAATACATTGACGCCCTTCACGATCAGCATATCGTCGCTTCTGCCCATGGGCTTACTCATTTTCACATGGGTACGGCCGCAGGAACATTTCTCTCTGGTGAGCACGCAGATGTCTCTCGTACGGTAACGCAGAAGCGGGAATGCCTCCTTGGTAATCGCCGTAAACACCAGCTCACCCTTGCTGCCCTCCGGGAGCACCTCCCCCGTATCCGGGTTGATGATCTCCGCGATAAAGTGATCCTCATTGATATGCATTCCGGTCTGCTCGCTGCACTCAAAAGCCACACCGGGGCCGCTTGTTTCTGTCAGACCATAGATATCGTACGCCTTGATCCCCAGCTTATTCTGAATGTCCTGACGCATCTCCTCGCTCCATGCCTCCGCGCCGAAGATACCCGCTTTGAGCTTAATCTGGTCGCGCAGTCCACGCTCGTGGATGCTCTCCGCCAGAAACGCGGCGTAAGAAGGCGTACAGCAGAGAATTGTCGCCTCCAGATCCACCATAAACTGCAGCTGTCTGTCCGTATTGCCGGAGGACATAGGAAGGGTCAGGCATCCCACTTTATGGCTGCCGCCGTTTAAGCCCGGGCCGCCTGTGAAAAGACCATAACCGTAGCAGACATGACAGACATCCTCGTCCGTGCCGCCCGCCGCCATAATGGCTCTCGCACAGCAGTCCTCCCACAAATCAACATCGTGCTGGGTATAAAACGCCACCACCCTGCGGCCGGTCGTGCCGGATGTGGACTGGATGCGCACACATTCCTTAAGGGGTTTCGCCATAAGGCCGTAAGGATAAGCCTCCCGCAGATCGTCCTTCGTCAGGAAGGGCAGCTTATGTAAGTCTTCCGTGCTCTGAATGTCCTCCGGCGTAACACCCTTCTCCTCCATCTTTTTACGGTAGTAAGGCACATTATCCCACACATGGCGCACCTGCTTCACAAGCCGTTCATTCTGCCACACGAGAATCTGCTCCCTGTCCGCCGTTTCAATTTCTTTCTGGTAATACCGTTCCATACCTTCCTCCTCCATAACATATCTTTATACCGGGCAAGCCTGAAACACAGGCACACTCCCTTGAGACTCCGTGCTTTTTAACCGGATGCCCACAGGCTTACGCCTTAGCAGCACGTCTCACGCTGTCCAAGTGCAAATGCCTTCTTATTCATCTCCAGAAACTTAGACGGCACGCTGTTCTCGATCGCTTCCATCCACTCCTCCTGCGTAAAGTCAAAGTGTCTGGCAAGCCTTCCCATAAGCACCAGATTCACGGCCTTGCTGCTTCCCGCCTCCTCCGCCAGAGAAAGCGCGTCAAAAGCATCCACCTTTGCATCCAATGCCGACATCTTCTCCACCAGATTCTCCGGGTACACCGCCGCACCCGCAATCACCGGCATGGGATTGATCTGCTGGCTGTTCACAATGATTCTGCCGCCCGGCTTCAAAAAGTCCGTATAGCGTGCCGCTTCCAGAAGCTCAAAGGAGAGAATGCAGTCCGCCTCTCCCTTGTCTATAATAGGTGAGCAGACCCGATCGCCCCAGCGCACATAAGTGACCACACTGCCGCCGCGCTGGCTCATACCGTGCACCTCGCTTACCTTGACGTCATATCCCTTCCCCAGAAGCAGGCGTCCCAACAGTTTGCTCGCAAGCAGCGTGCCCTGTCCGCCCACGCCAACGATCATCATATTTTTCGTCTCCATGTTATCGTCCCCCTTCCGTTCCGAGCGCCCCAAACTTACAGAGCTGTTCGCATACCCCGCAGCCCACACAGAGCGTCTCATCAATGACCGCCTTGCCATCCACCATACTGATCGCAGGACAGCCGATCTGCATACATGCCTTACAGCCCTTGCACTTCTCCGGATCGGAACAGATCGCTCCCGGATGTTTTACATATTTGAGCAATGCACAGGGACGACGGGAAATGATGACCGACGGCTCCTTCGCCGCAAGCTCCTCTTTGATCACCTTCTGACATGTTTCCATATCGTAGGGATCGACTACCTTCACCCGCCTGATGCCGACCGCATGGCACAGGCTCTCCAGATCAATCTTCGTGCAGGGGTCACCCTTCAGGTTATAGCCGGTCGTCGGATTCTGCTGGTGGCCCGTCATGCCCGTGATGGAATTATCCAGTATGATCACCGTGGAATCGGATTCATTGTACGCAATATTGATCAGTCCCGTAACGCCGGAGTGGATAAAGGTGGAATCACCGATCACCGCCACCGTTTTCCCCGCGCACGCTTCATCACCCGCTTTCACGAAGCCGTGAAGTCCGGAGACGGACGCGCCCATGCAGATCGTCGTGTCAATCGCGTTGAGAGGTGCCACCGCACCCAATGTATAACACCCGATATCTCCAAGTACAGTCAGGTTCAATTTTTTTAACACATAGAAAAGGCTTCTGTGAGGACAGCCTGCACACATCACGGGCGGTCTTGGGGGAATCTCCTCCGAAAGGGTTTCTCCCGCCTGCACTGCCTGTCCAAGTTTCTCCTTCACCGCATTCTGGCTCAGTTCCCCAATCTCCGTAAACAGGTCTTTGCCCGCCACAGAAAGCCCCAGATTTCTGCAGTGGTTCTCTATAAAGCCGTCCAGCTCCTCCACCACTACCAGCTTTTCCACCGTGGCCGCGAAATCCCTGATCTTCTGTTCCGGCATGGGCCAGATCATCCCCAGCTTTAAAACAGGATAGGTATCGCCGTAAGCCTCTTTCACATACTGATAACAGGTGGAAGAAGTGATAATGCCCACGGAAGTGTCCTGTCCCGGCTCGATCCGGTTGATTTCAGCCGTCTCCGCCCATGCGGTCAGCGCCTTCGTGCGCGCCTCCACCATGGGATGTTTTTTCTTTGCGTAAGCCGGCATCATAATATATTTCGCGGGGTTCTTCTCATACTTTTTCTGCTCCGGCACGACCCGCTCCCCCGTCTCCACAACGCTCTGGGAATGGCTGACGCGGGTACACATCTTCATAAGC
>CARUOB010000111.1:0-209 GCA_949076555.1 uncultured Lachnospiraceae bacterium
ATCTTATTGCGGCTGGCCATATCCGGGCCGACGATCGCCGGAAATCCCGCCGCTTCCAATTCCTCCATAATGAGATGGCCCTCGCTGCAGTGATCCAATGTCATCCGCAAATGAAACTCTTTGGCGATGCGCACTGCCGTCAGAATATCATCTGCACGATGCACATGGGCCTTTAGGGGAATTTCTCCGCGAAGAACCGGCAGCCAGCA
>CARUOB010000111.1:219-3163 GCA_949076555.1 uncultured Lachnospiraceae bacterium
GTCTTTCTCTTCCTCTTTGTTCTTTTCCCGTTTTTTTCGATATGCCTCTGCCTTTGTCAGTTCTTCCCGCAAAAGCGCGGCGATCGCCATTCGGGTGGAGGGCGATACCCCCTGCCCCGAATAATTCACTTTCGGATTTTCTCCGAAAGCCACCTTCATGGCGGCCGGCGCTTTTACAATCATATCGTCGATACATCTGCCATGGGTTTTCACGAAAGCAAACTGCCCGCCCACCACATTGGCGCTGCCCGGGCCGATCATCGCGGAGGTGATGCCCGCCTGCATGGCGTCCCTGAATGCCGCGTCCATGGGATTGATCGCGTCGATAGCCCGCAGATAAGGCGTGACAGGGTTCACGTTCTCGTTGCAGTCATCCCCCTCCATTCCCTTCTTTTCCTCGGTGATTCCCATGTGACAGTGCGCCTCGATGATGCCCGGCATCACCAGACTGCCCTCCACGTCGAGAACCTGTCCCTCCGCTTTCGGACAGTCTCTCATCTCTCCCAGCGAAACAATCTTACCGTCCCGGATCTCCACATATCCGTCCGCGAAATCGCGCCCTTCCATGGTCTTTATATTTCCGTGTATGATAAACATTTTGTCCCTCCGGCACAACACGTTTTCCTGTCCACTCGCAGAATACTGCTTATCAGATATTCTTTTCGCGTTTTCTCTGTTACTGCAGTTTACTCATGGGATTCACCGGCTCTCCGTCCTTCGTCAGCTTGAAATACACGTTCGTGCCTTCCAGACTGTAATATTTCGTAGGCGCCGCCACTGTGCCGATGCCGTCTCCCACATGTACGAAACTGCCCTCGGATACCGTGATATTTTCGAGCTGCCCGTAAGTCAGCTCATAGCCGTTCCCCAACTCCATCACCACCGTATTGCCGGTGCCGGAATCATAGCTGACAGAAGTCACGCGTCCGTCGGCCGCCGCCGAAATGTTCTCTCCCTGCGTGGCCGCAATGACGATGGCCGGGTTGTATTTATACTGATCCAGAGTCGGGAAATAGATTGTCTGATCCATACTGTAATTGATGAGCACGTCGCCCACGATCGGCCACACCAGTCCATCCTCCTCGCTGAAATCCAGCTTTGGCTGCACGGTGGTGGAAATTGCCTCCGCCTCCACCTCTTCGCTCAAAACATCATCCACCGTCTCGTCGAACATGCCGGCCTCTTCTTCCTCTTTACTCTGATCCGTACCGCCGCTCTTCTTTTCTGCTGCGGTTTTTTCTACCGGATCATCTTTCTTAGGCTCGTCCTTCTTTGTCTGATCGGACTTCTTCGTCTCCTCTTCCTTCTTTTCCTCCTGTTTCTCTTCCTGATCCTTTTCCTTTACTTTTTCTTCAATGGTTTTCGTCTCAGTGGTTTTCTTTCCTGACTTCGTGTCCACCCTCAATCCGTTTTCCGTGTTTTCCACATGCAGGGAATTGGCCTCCTGAAAACTGGGGTCATAATCCAGATCATCCGTTCCCACGCCCGCAAAAAGTGTGTCAAGCTCCTCGCCGGACACCATATTTTCCGCAAGCTCCGTGCTGCTTTGCTCCAGCGCCTCGAAGTCTACCACATAGTCCTCCTTCTCCGCGCGGTTGTTGTTTCGTACGTAAACACCGGTCACCGTCAGCGCCGCCAGAACGAACACCGAGGACGCCAGCATGATGATTCTTTCTTTTCTGATACTGCTTCTGTTTCTTCTCGCCATGAAACTCGCCTCCTGTTTTTCTTCCGATGCCGCAATAACCGTCCGTCGAAACGTGGCAGCCCATGCACCGGGTTTCTCTGATAGTTTTACCCAAATTTTCCGCCTTATTCAAAATTTGCTAATTCTGTCTGAAAAAAGAAAGCGTCGAGTATCTCCTCATAATTTTCCCCGTTTCTGGCCAGGCACAGCGCCGTATACTGGCTCATGCCAAAGCCATGTCCTACTCCCGTTACACGAAAAACAGCCTGCTCCCCCTCTGTGTCCAACGCAAAAGATGCGGAGGACAGCCCGAAAAGATGCCGGAATGCCTCTCCGTCTATCCTCTCCTCCTCCCCGCTTGTGTCAACATATGACACTCTCGTCATATATCCCGTCCCGTCAAAAGAAAATTTTCCGTCTTCCCAGAGCGTCTTCTCCTCAAAATCTCCCTCCAGAGCGCCCCGCAGTTTTTCTATATAGCGCTCTCTATCCACTCTCACCACACTGCGATAATCCGGCGCCTCGAGGTCCTGCTCACAGGAAACCGCCGATAGATACGGGCACTCCTCCCCCGCGTCTCTGGTGGAGCCGTTGCTTACCCGGAAATAGGATGCCCGGATCGGTTCCCCCTCATAAGTCAAAATCTCCCCTGCCGTCTCTTTCACCGCCTGCCTGTACTTTTTCAGAAGTTCTTCCGTCCCAGCCGCATTCTTATAAAACTGTGCCAGGCCGTCCCCGTCCACAGCGGCTCTTTTCTCTCCCTGCTCTGCATAGAGAGCCGCAAGCTCCGTCCGCAGAAGCACCGCCTGCGCTTTCCCTGCCTCTTTCTCATAATCGTTTGGCATTACAAGACAGAGACGGTAAGCCAGATATTCCTCCAGCGGCAGTTCCCAGACGCCCCATTCCACGGAAGCCTCCACCAAATATTCCCCTTCCTTCTCACTCTCCCGCAGGCGGTCCGCCTCTTCCCCCACATGTCCCCAAAGGCTGGCGCAGACATAAGGCAATAAAAAAACAAACAAAAGGAAACTGCCCGCATCCCTTTTGTTTGCTTTTTTTGAAACGATTCCATTTTTGTTCATGTGACACCCCACATAAATTCTATGCGGGTGCCCTGTCTTTTATACTAACCTCCATGTCGCTGCTTCACAGCGACACAAATCTGTGCGGAGAATGCCCGTTTTTCGGCATTCTCTTGTGTGAGACTTAGTACTTCTTCGCGAAGCAGCCTTTGCTGCGAGTGATTAGAAGTACTTC
>CARUOB010000112.1 GCA_949076555.1 uncultured Lachnospiraceae bacterium
CGGCGGAGGGAAAGGAAGCCGAGGCAGACGAAGAGCCGGAGAGAGACGGCGAAGCCGGGGACGGAGAAGAGGCAGCGGAGGGAAAGGAAGCTGAGACAGACGAAGAGCGGGAAGCGGGAAGCGGGGATGGGGACAGCACAAATAAGATATGTTTGATTCCGGCGCAGGGCGAGACAAAGTGGATCGATGTGCCTGCCGGGGAGTATGATATGGCGAAATGTCTGAGCTTTTCAGAGGATGGCAGCAGGCTTTTTTTGGCGACAATGGATCAGCAGATTTACGAGATTGACATGGAAGCAGGGAGGACAAAACTGTTTCTGACGGCGGATTTCATACCGGATGTAATTTGTGTCTGGGAAAATTATATGGCGCTCAAGAATGAGCAGGACGGCGTTGCCCTGTATACACTGGACACGGCGGAGCAGATTGAGGACGACGTGATCACGGATTTTGTGAATAAGAACTGTGCGGTCAACGAGCGGGTCGTAGAATCCACTTACAGTATTTTCCCGGCGGAGGAAGAGGGCATTTATCTGGTCTGTAATAAAGGGGTATATCGTCATGTGATCGGGGGCACGGTCATGGAGCAGGTGATCAACGGCGGTCTGTCCAGTCTGAGCGATCCCACAAAACATGTGGTGAAGATGATTTACACGGCGGAGGAAGGGTTTATGGCGGCCTTTTTCGAGGGAAAGGTGTCGTCCTTTTCCTACGATCCCGAAATCAGCACTGTGCCGTCCCAGACACTCACGGCATACAGCCTGACAGAGAACGATATTTTAAGGCAGGCGATCATCCGCTATCAGGGGGCGAATCCTGACGTCTATGTGGAATACGAGGTGGGCATGGACGAGGGAGGCAGCGTCACCAGAGAAGATGCGGTGAAAAAGCTGAACACGGAAATTATGGCAGGCAATGGCCCTGATTTTCTTCTTCTGGACGGGCTTCCGATAAACTCTTATGTGGAGAAGGGGGTGCTGGCGGATCTGACGCCCTATCTTACGGAACTGGAGAAGGAGGAAAAGATTCTTCCGAATATCAAGGAAAGTTTTGCGGCGGACGGAAAAATCTGCATGATTCCGGCGGCGGTAACCGTATCCATGTATATGACTGACAAAGAAAATATGACAAATGTGTCAGACCTATCCTCTCTGGCGGATATGATGGAGAAACTCAGAAGTGAGCATCCCGGCGAGGGTATTTTGGAGACTTACAGTGAGGACATGATACTGAATGCGCTGATGCCGGTGTCCGCGCCTCTCTGGTTTACAAAGGCAGGGCAGCTAAATGCAGAGGAACTGTCCGACTATCTGGAGCAGACGAAACGGATTTATGACGCCTGCATGGAGGGACTGCCGGAGGAACTGTTGCAATACTACTTAGGAAGAGCCGAGAACTTGATTAGCAGCAGTCATGAGTTTAGCGCTTACAATGACTTGCAGGGCGGCGGCGTGCAGATTATTGCGGGCAACGAGAAAGCAGCTTTGGGCGAATTGAAAAATGCCTACAATTATGCTTTTATGAAGTCAGTCAACAAGCCGGAGAACGGAGAGAACGGCAAAAATTGCCAGATGGCGTTGACGCCGGGGCATGTGAAGGACGCCTTCCGCCCTTATGCGCTGATGGGTATAAGCGCAGCGTCCTCTCAGGCGGAACTTGCCGGAGGGCTTTTGCGGGAGACCCTTTCCAAAGACATGCAGAGTATGATCTATCCGATCGGATTTCCTGTCAGTGAGTCGGGTTTGCAGACATATCTTGAGACCATGGGCGGACAGCTTCCGGACTGGGCTAAGCCGGGCACTTGCTACGGCGGGAGCAGTTTTACCAGTGATGATGGTCTGGTGATTTCCATGAGCATTTATGTGCCCACCAAGCAGGAGACGAAGGAGCTGTACGACTTACTCGCCTCTGTCCACACGCCCTATCTGGTTGACACGGTTGTGGAGAATGCGGTGCGGGAAGCCGGGAACTATTATCTGGAAGAGCGGTGCAGTCTGGAGGAAGCGGTGGAACTTGTGAAGGAAAAGCTGGCGATTTATATGTCCGAATAACAGCGTGAGAAGAACTTCTAATCGCTCACAGCAAAGGCTGTTTCGCGAAGAAGTTCTAAGAGTTGCGGTGCAACTCCTTCTCACGCGAGAGAATGCCAAAGGGCGGCATTCTCCGCATGGATATGCGGGAAGAAGTTGTAGGGATGTTTCGCATGAGAGAATGCCAAAGGACGGCATTCTTCGTATGGATATGCGGGAAGAAGTTGTAGGGATGTTTCGCATGAGAGAAAACCCAAAGGCGGCATTCTCCGCATGAAATGTTGAAATGGATAAAATACTGTACCATAACGGGAGAGTTTGCCAAAAGATGTTGGAAACGCGAGCAGGAAAAATAAGTTTACATAACTATAGAGTCAGAAATAAGCAGGTGTGGGGGAATGGGAAAAAGTATAGGCGCAGGCGGCGTGCTTTCCTGTTATTTCTCTTGCCGAGTTTTGCCGGGGTTACCCTTTTTGTGCTTCTGCCTTTTCTCGACGTGGTGAAGCGCTCTTTTCAGACGGCGGTTACGGGCGAGTTTACAGGCGTTAAAAATTACGGCGTTATATTTCAGAATCAGGCGTTTGTGCTTGCGGTAAAAAATACGGCGCGGTTTACGGTAGTCTGCATTCCGCTTCTGGTGCTTGCGGGGCTTCTTGTGGCGCTTACTTTGAGCAGATTTCAAAACGCGTCTCTGATTAAGTCGGTGTATCTGTTTCCGCTCGCCATGCCGACGGCTACCATCGTCCTTGTATGGAAAATGGTCTTTTACAGGCAGGGCTTTTTAAATTACTTTCTCACAAAGATTGGGGAACTGACAGGGCTTTGGGGGAGTGTGACCACGGATTACCTGGGGACGGGAGCCTCCTTCTGGGTGCTGGTGGCGAGTTATCTGTGGAAGAATACCGGATATACGGT
>CARUOB010000113.1:0-227 GCA_949076555.1 uncultured Lachnospiraceae bacterium
GGGCACTGATGACGGAGAAAAACGGACGGCAGTATTATCTGAGTGTGTTGCTAAATATTTCGCCCTGTAATTCTTAATTTAAGGGGGAGCATTTATGCGTCATGTATATGTTCGTGGAATGATTAGCGCAATCTGGCTGATCGTAGCGGCTGCAAGTGGTGTATCTGATAAACCAAAGGACGCTGCCCGTTACGCTGTTCTGTGCATTTTGTTTTTGTATTCCTCAT
>CARUOB010000113.1:235-2898 GCA_949076555.1 uncultured Lachnospiraceae bacterium
GCCGCGCAAACGATGGGGCCAAAGCCATCCGCATCAGCGGGAAGCAGCAGGGAGATTTCTACATGCTGACCTTTGAGAACACCTGCTCCAGCGAACCTCTGCCCCCGGCGGGGACCGGGCTTTCCAACATCAAAGCGGTGGCGGAAAGGTACCACGGGGCGCTGATGACGGAGAAAAACGGACGGCAATTTTATTTAAGTGTGCTACTGAACATTTCGGCCTTGCAATAGGGCCGGCTCTACGAGGAAGTTAACGATGGAAACGATACTTTATGTTGAAGATGATCTGAGCCTGATTGATGGTCTGGAGTATACACTGGAAACCAACGGTTATTCGGTTGACAACGCCCGGACAGTCAAGCAGGCGCTGGCATTATTCAATAGTAAATCCTATCATTTGCTCCTGCTGGATGTTACCCTGCCGGATGGCAGCGGATTTGAAATCTGTAAAGAAGTGCGGAAAAGCTCTTCCGTTCCGATCATCTTTTTAACCGCTTCCGATCAGGAAATCAGTATTGTGAAGGGCCTGGATATGGGCGGAGACGACTATATCACAAAACCGTTTAAGCTCAACGAACTGCTGTCGAGAATCAAGGCGCTGCTCCGCCGCTCTGCCGGATTTTCTCAATCGGTGTTTTTAGAGGCAAACGGTATAAAAGTGGATCTGATGGAACGTCTCGTCTGGAAGAACGGCGTTTTGCTGGATCTCCCCTTGGTCGAATATAAGCTGCTCTGCCTGTTGATGCGCAACCCAAACCATCTGCTGACACGGGAAACTATTTTAGATAGCCTTTGGGACGGAGCCGGCAATTATGTAGATGATAATACCCTCTCCGTCTATGTACGCCGTCTGCGAAACAAAATTGAAGAAACGCCTAACGCTCCCCAGCATCTGCTGACAGAGCGTGGGATTGGATATAAGTGGGTTGTGGAGTGAAAAAAGCTATGCGGAATTTAGGAAAAGAAGCTAAAACGCTAATACTTGGAATCACCATTGTGTGTGTGCTGTCCCTCCTGTTTGCTTTCGGCATCTCCTCTGTCCTGACAAAAAATTTTCAGAGCAGTTTGGTAAACCATGATTACGGTGTGGCCGGGTATCTTTTGAACCATGACGATGCGTATGTCCTCTCCGCCTTTACCGATGAAAGGGGTGAAGAGGACATTCTTTGCGGCCTCAATGCGCTGTCTTTACTTGGGTATCACGAAGCCGCTCCTGTCAGATTACTCCCGGCAGTTTCCGCATATCAGAATAAAGTCCTGTTGTCCCTGTGTGGTCTGTTGCTTTTGGTTTTTGCTGCAATCTATGTTTTCTTATTTCTGTATTTACGCAGGCAGCGCAAAGCGGTTTGGGATGCAGGGCGGGCGATTCAAGAATTTCTTGATGGAAATACCGCGTCGCGGATTGAGTGTGAGCAGACCGGCGGCTGGTACAGCTTGTTCCATCAGGTGAATGAACTGTCCGCCATCCTCTCCGCCCATGCGGAAAAGGAGCGGCGGACGAAAGAATTTTTACAGGGGATGATCTCTGATGTATCGCATCAACTCAAAACGCCGCTCTCCGCTTTGAAAATGTATCAGGAAATTATCGGCAGCCATACCGCTGATCCGGAGGCGGTCATTGGCTTTTCTCAAAAGTCTCTGCGCGAAATCGAACGAATGGAGGCGGTGGTCTATACGCTTCTGAAATTAGCGCGGCTGGATGCGGGAATGATTCAAATGCAGAAGACGCCGGAAAATATTGATACGCTCATGCAGGATATCCTGGAACGGTTTGAGGTTCGCGCAGAACAGGAGAGCAAAGTCATAACGCTGTCAGGAAACAAGGAGGTGTCGCTTTCCTGTGACGCTCTGTGGATTTCAGAAGCAGTTGGTAACATTGTCAAGAACGCTTTAGATCATACCGGATCAGGCGGCCGCATCAACATTTCCTGGGAGCAAGGCGCTATTATTACAAAAATCGTGGTAGAGGACAATGGGACGGGGATTTGCCCTGAAGATCTGTATAACATTTTCAAGCGATTTTACCGCAGCCGGTTTTCGCAGGATACACAGGGCATTGGATTAGGGCTTCCGTTGGCAAAGACCATCGTGGAGCTTCATGGAGGAACGATTTCTGTGGCGAGCAGGCTCCATACCGGAACTGCATTTACCCTCAGCTTTTTCCATCTTACAAATGAGTAAGATAGAAGTCACTTGAAAGTAAGCTGGAGGGGGTATGATGGAACCGTAAGGAGGTACTTGCCATGAATATTCTTGAAGTACAAAATCTGAGTAAAGCCTATGGGTCAGGAGAAGCGGAGGTCAATGCCCTGAATCAGGTCTCCTTCTCCGTCCGCAAAGGGGAATTTATCGCCATCATCGGGGAATCCGGCTCAGGCAAAAGTACACTGCTGAACATTGTGGGAGGGCTTGACAATCCCACGTCGGGCAAAGTCTGGATCGATGGGAAAGATGTGTTCTCCATGTCCGAGAAGAAGCTGACCATTTTCCGGCGGCAGCACATCGGATTTATCTTTCAGTCCTTTAATCTGATTCCGGAACTGAACGTGGAGCAGAATCTGACATTCCCGCTCCTCCTGGACTACAAAACCCCGGATCAGAAATTTGTGGATGAATTGCTGCATGTGCTGGGACTGACAGAGCGCCGGAAGCATCTGCCTAGTC
>CARUOB010000114.1 GCA_949076555.1 uncultured Lachnospiraceae bacterium
TTATGAGACGGCGGGTTCCTTACAGGAAGGGAAACGGGTGTGGCTTCTGGCAAGGCTGCCGAGGGAGTACATCATTGCCGGGGAGCGCATTTCGCCCTATCTGGTATTCAGCAACTCCCACGACGGGAGCGGTGCCGTTCGGGTGGCGCTGACCCCGATCAGAGTCTGCTGTAACAATACGCTGAACCTTGCGCTGGACACGGCTCGGCGGTCATGGTCCATGATCCACACGGGCAATATCAGCGACAAGATGCAGGAGGCAAAAGACACCCTCTTTATGGCGGAGACGTACATGGACAGCCTCGGGGAAGCGTTTGAACGCCTGCGGCGGCAGAAGGTGACCGACAGCCAGTTAAAGGAGTATGTGGAGCAGTTACTCCCGCTGGAGAAGGAGGCGACGCCCGTGCAGGAGAAGAATACCATGAAGCTGCGGGCGGATATGCTGCGCCGTTACTATGACGCGCCCGACCTGCGGGGCGTGGGGAACAACGCTTACCGCTTTGTCAATGCGGTGTCCGATTTTGCCACCCACGCAAAGCCGCTCCGCCGGACGGCAAACTATAGCGAGAATCTCTTTATGCGCACGATGGATGGCAACCCCATGATCGACAGGGCGTACCAGCTTGTAAAGGCGGCGTAAACAGGGAGGAGCAGTAACCTTCTGGTCTTAAGGGATTAAAGGAAACAGTATATCACGGGAAAATAAGGAACGGATAAGGACGGTCGGGTACTGTGTTCCGGCTGCCCTTATTCTTTTGACAGTGTCCGGGACACATACCGGGCAGGAGAGGAGGAGTGACATGTTCAGCAAAATACCGTTAGTAGGAGTCAGTAATACAGAATGGCTCAGATTAAGGAAATCGGGGATCGGCGGCTCCGATGCAGGGGCAATCTGCGGCGTGAACCCCTACAGCAGCGCCATGAAAGTATTCCGAAACAAGACAAATGAAGAAGTGGAGGAGCAGGACAGCGAAGCAATCCGCATCGGGCATGATCTGGAGGAGTATGTGGCACAGCGGTTTACGGAGGCGACAGGATTAAGGGTGCGCCGCTCCAATTATATGTACCAGAGCGTAGAAAACCCCTTTATGATCGCGGATGTTGACCGCCTCGTCGTTGGTGAAGACGCGGGGCTGGAATGCAAGACAGCCAGCGCCTACAACGCTGACAAATGGGCAGACGGGAATATCCCGCTTCATTATGTGGTGCAGTGTTACCATTACATGGCGGTGACAGGGAAAAAGGTGTGGTATATCGCGGCGGTTATCCTTGGCAGGGAGTTTACCTACCGCAGACTAGAGTGGGACGATGATTTAATCGAACGGCTCATTTCCATAGAAGCGGATTTCTGGAATAACCATGTGGTAAAAGGTATCATGCCGCCGCCGGACGGGAGCAGAGCCTGTGACGAAGTTCTGGAACAGTATTTCCATACGGCGAAGAAAGCCAGCGCCATTGCACTTGTCGGGTTTGATGAAAAGTTACGGCGGCGTGAAGAAATTCTCGGATTTATCTCTGAGTTACAGGCGGAACAGAAGCAGATCGAGCAGGAGGTAAAACTTTTCATGCAGGATAATGAACTGGCGAGCAGCGACAGCTTCCGCGTTTCGTGGAAAAACATCGACTCCACAAAGCTCGATACGAAGCGTATTAAGGCGGAACGTCCAGAACTTTATGCTGATTATGGTAAAGTGTCCCATTCCAGACGGTTTGAAGTGAAGGCGGCATAGGAGGCGTTATGGATGAAAGGGATCTGCGGGAGTATGCGTGCTATGGACTGGAAGCGATACCGAAAAAAGCAGACACATATGCGGAGGAGGAAAAAGATGGAACAGAATCTGATTAGGCTGCTCAAAGCAGATGAGATTGAGTGCAGGGTAGCCGTTATCAAGGAAAACGGTTTAAGCCTGTTACTCTATAAGGATGCGAGGGTAGACCAGCGTATCCTCGATGAGACTTTCGGTCCGTTTGGCTGGAAGCGGAGCCACCAGAGCATAGAGGGGAACCTATACTGCACGGTGGAAATCCATGATAAGGAAACAGGCGAATGGGTGGCGAAGCAGGATGTGGGCACCATGAGTTATTCGGAGAAAGAGAAGGGACAGGCTTCCGACAGCTTCAAGCGTGCGTGCTTTAACTGGGGGATCGGCAGGGAACTCTATACCGCGCCTTTTATCTGGATACCGGCAGGAAAAGCTTCGATTATGTACAAAGAGGATCAGAATAAGGTGAAACGTTTTTGCTGCAATGACCGTTTCTCGGTCTCTTCAATCCGATACAACGATGACCGGGAGATCAGTGCCCTTGTGATCGTAAATGAAAGAGGAGAGCCTGTGTATGAACTGAAAGAAAAGGGAGCGGGAACTACGGCTGCCCACAAAGGGAAAGCCGCTTCGGGAAATGGAAACAAATCGGAATCGGCGCAAAAGCTAGCGCAGGAAAATACGGCAGGGAAAGTGAAGAAAGACACAGAGGGAAAGACACGGAAAGATCCCGTACCCGTTTCCAAGGAGCAGATGGATTCCCTGCAGGCGGAACTTGACAGAACGGGCGTGACGATGGAAACCGTGCAGAGCAGATACCAGATCAGAGAGCCGGGGACGATGAGCGCGGAACTCTACGGCAGGGTGATGTCCGCGCTGAAACGGACAAAATCAACGGAGGCGGCATAAGACGGAAGAATCGGAGAAAAGAATGGACAGATGGAATGTAGAAGGGAAGGTGAAGAAAAATGATGGGTTTTGAGAAATTTACAGAGCATGTTTTAGAAGTAATCCACGCGAAGGTGGGCGGCGCATTTCAGATAAAAAAACAGATGGTGACGAAAAATAATAATGTAAAGCTGACCGGGATCATGGTGGTGAAAGGAGAAGCAGATATCGGACCCTGTGTGTAT
>CARUOB010000115.1:0-467 GCA_949076555.1 uncultured Lachnospiraceae bacterium
AGTGGATACCGCCCGCTACGCCGCCGGATTGGAGAAGCTTCTGGAGGAATTGAAGGCGGAGCAGAGCTATAGCGAGCAGGACGCCTTCCTGGCGCTCAAGGACATCCTGGCCGGGGTCTGGAAGAGCAGGCAGGCGCAGCCGCCGGAGAACACCTGACGGCAGCCGCTGGATACGGATATGCTCCCTTCATGAGAGACGGAGAAAAACTGTCTGCATGGGGGGAGCGTGATTATGTCCAAGCGGAGCTGTATTTCAGCGAGCGGAAACAAAAAAACTTTCCAAAATATGGCATCTCATGCAAATTTGGGATAATTTGCATGAGATGCCCTGTACAGATAGGCGGGAATATGCTACCATATGACCGTACCAAGGACGCGGCCCCGACGCCCGGGCGGAGCGTACACAGCGAGTTATTGAGGCCCCCGTCTGCGGGAAAAATTTTAGAACCAATGGGAGGAAATTAAAG
>CARUOB010000115.1:530-2769 GCA_949076555.1 uncultured Lachnospiraceae bacterium
TACGAATGCAGCAGTTGCGGATGGGTTGATAGATAAGCAGCATAGATGACTGCTTTTCTTTTCATCGGTAATAGCAGCAGCGGGAAGCGAAAGCTTCCCCTGCTACTCCTCATCGTCTGCTTACTGCTTCTCGCCGCCTGCTCCGTAGATAAGGGTAAAGAGGATTTCCCTCCGGAACCGGAGGACGGGGTATTGATCTACGCCGCGCTGAATCCGGTGACCTCAGAAGTCCAAAAATCTGTGGACCGATTCAATGAAAATCACACAGATGTGCAGATTGAGATACGGGACTATTCAGGCGAGGGCGGGCTGGACCGTCTTCGTACGGAGTTAGTACTTGGACAAGTTCCAGATATTATTGAGATGCACTATCTGGGAAATTCACCTGATAGAACAGGTAAAAATAATGATACCATTAAAAGTGGGAATATAAAGACCTGGAAATATACAAACAGCAACAGCACGCTCAAACGTCCGAAAGATGAGTACTGGATGCCTTACCGGCAAATGGCGCAAAAAGGGTATCTGGAGGACCTGTGGCCCTATATTGAGAACGATCCGAAACTGGGTCGGGACGGGGTTTTAATGCCGCCGTTGAAAGCTGCCGAGGTAAACGGCGGTTTATATTTGCTGTTTATGGATGTGCGCGTCAACACCTTGATGGGTCCGGAAAGCATAGTGGGGAGACGGTACAGCTGGACGCTGGAGGAGCTTCTGGAAACTTATTTTTCTATGCAGGAAGATTCTACCATTCTGCAATACAATGCGACAAAGCAGGATGTATTTTTTGACCTCCTCTGCTTCTCCTTGGATAAATATGTGGATAGAAACACAGGTTCATGTTCATTTGATAGCAAAGAATTTCGTGATTTAGTGGCATTATTAAAGTGTTTTCCCGATGAAGCTGATTTTGACAGACCAGACCAGATGGCAGAAGAACGTATGGAGCGGATTAGAACAGGGAGACAAATGTTGGAAGCCACTCAGATTTCCTGGCCGCAGGATTTAATTTGCAGAGATGGCCTTTGGGGGGAACGGGCCGCTTTTCCCGGGTATCCAACAACGGATGGCAGTTCGGGCAATTTTTTTTACCCCATGGGAAATATACTGTCTATGTCCTCTACTTGCCAGAACAAGGAAGCCGCCTGGGAGTATATCCGTGATCTGATTAAGCCCCGCCGCGATAAACGACATGCTATGAATACGATCGTTCCCTTTGTTAGTACCCCAGTTAATCTGCATGATTATGAACTGTTTATATGGGGTAATCTTGTATATCTCACGGAACAATGTATAAAGAACAATCCAGAAAACCCAACATTATTTGTAACTCCCTGGAAACCCTTTGACTACGGACCTGAAATACATCCTATGGCCCTCCTGACGGAGGAGGACGGTGAGCGTTTCCAAGCCCTGATCGACAACACCACCCAACTCTACTGGCCCGATGATGATCTCTCCGGTATCGTCTGGGAAGCCCTGGGTCCCTACTTCGCCGGGGATAAACCGTTGGACGATACCCTCCAACTGCTGGACAACCGGGTGAGCCTGTACCTTAATGAACAGAAGTAACACCAGCGGCGCGGGGAAACCTTGCGCCGCTGCTTCTGTTCATAGGGACCGCTCGGAGTAAAAAAACTTTCCAAAATAGGGCATCTCATGCAAATTCGGGAAAAATTTGCGTGAGATGCCCTGTACAAACGGACGGGAATATGCTACCATATAACCGTACCAAGGACGCGGCCCCGACGCCCGGGCGGAGCGTACACAGCGAGTAATTGAGGTCCCTGTCTGCGGGAAAAATTTAAATTATTGGAGGCAACTAAAATGCGGAAAATGAAGAAATTAGCAGCCCTGTGCCTGGCCATGCTGATGGCCTTTTCCAATATGGCTGTGACTGCCGCCGCCTATGACGCGGTGGGTCATGAGCATGACGAAACCTGCGCCGAAGCGACGGTTCAGCCCAGGAGGCCGGCGGCATGGTGCCATGCGTGCGGTCAGGCAATGACGGAGATTGATGCTGGTAGGGATGACAAGGGACGCTACGTTACGTATCAGTGCAAAACTCTGAATTGTCCCAATAAGACACCGTTGACATTCTACTGGTAAGCATGAAGTTATTCTCAAGTGCTTTTTCTAAAAGTCATATCAAAAGTAGTAGCCGTTGGAGACAGCTGCGTTCTCTTCTGCTGATTTTGATATGCGCGCTGGTTCTCCCCGCCTGCGGGGGGGACCAGCG
>CARUOB010000116.1:0-650 GCA_949076555.1 uncultured Lachnospiraceae bacterium
GGTCAGGACGCTGTCAATGTGGCGAAGGACTTTGATGAAAAGGTCGGCGTGGACGGCGTGATTCTGTCAAAGATGGACGGCGATTCCAGAGGCGGTGCGGCGCTTTCCATCAAGGCTGTCACAGGGAAACCGATTCTCTTTATCGGTATGGGCGAGAAGCTTTCCGATCTGGAGCAGTTTTACCCGGATCGTATGGCGAACCGGATTCTGGGTATGGGCGATGTGCTCACCCTGATTGAGAAAGCCCAGCAGAATCTTGACATAGACGAAGACAAAGAAAAAGAAATGGCTGCCCGCATGAAAAAGGGCAAGTTCGATTTCGAAGACTATCTGGAGAGCATGAAGCAGATGCGTAATATGGGCGGGCTTTCCGGGATTTTAAGTATGATGCCGGGCATGGGCAGCAAGATGGCGGATATTGAGTCTGCGGTGGACGAAAAACAGCTTGCCCGCATGGAGGCGATCGTCCTTAGCATGACGCCGCAGGAGCGGCAGAATCCCAAACTGTTAAATCTCAGCAGGAAAGGGCGCATTGCCAAAGGAGCAGGGGTGGATATTGCGGTGGTCAACCGTTTTATCAAGCAGTTTGAGCAGTCGCAGAAAATGATGAAACAGATTCCCGGCATGATGGGCGGCAAGAAAGGCCGCGG
>CARUOB010000116.1:660-2754 GCA_949076555.1 uncultured Lachnospiraceae bacterium
GGGCATGTTCGGTGGTATGGGCGGTATGAAATTCCCATTTTAGGGTTTCAAAATAAAACAAACATTTAAATTTTTTACAGGAGGCAGAAGAAATGGCAGTTAAGATCAGATTAAGAAGAATGGGACAGAAGAAGCATCCTTTTTACAGGATTGTGGTAGCGGATTCCAGATCACCCAGAGACGGCAGATGTATCGCGGAGATCGGTACTTACGATCCCAACACCGATCCCAGCACTTACAAGGTGAATGAGGAAGAGGCCAAGAAGTGGCTTGCCAACGGCGCACAGCCCACAGAGATTGTGAGCAGAATCTTCAAGACGGTAGGCGTGACAAAATAAGAGGGCCAAGGTCGCTTTTGGAGGTGGACTATGAAAGAATTGGTAGAAGTGATCGCAAAGGCTCTTGTGGAAAACCCGGACGAAGTGGTGGTGACCCAGAAGGAGGAAGGTAAGAACATTACCGTGGAACTCCACGTGGCGCCCTCCGATATGGGTAAGGTCATCGGCAAGCAGGGACGCATCGCGAAGGCGATCCGCTCTGTTGTCAAGGCGGCGTCTTCAAAAGACAATAAGAGAGTGGATGTAGAGATCATTTGACGAAAAGGCCCCACAGATTCTCCTGTGGGGCCTTTTACACGATAAACAGGGAGTAATTGATTGTGGGAACAGAGAGAAATGACGAGTTACAGGTGGGCGTTATCACACAGACCCACGGAATCCGGGGCGAGGTAAAGGTGTTTCCCACCACGGACGACGCGAACCGCTTTAAAAAGCTGAAAGAGGTCACTCTGGATACGGGGAGAGAGCGTCTTTCCATGGAGATCGAGGGAGTCAAATTTTTTAAACAGTTTGTGATCTTAAAATTTAAAGGATACGACTCCATCAATGACGTGGAGAAATGGAAACAGGGCAGGCTTCTCGTCACCCGTGATCATGCGGTCAGACTACAGAAAGATGAGTATTTTGTGGCGGATATGATCGGTATGCGGGTCGTTACAGATACGGGGGAGGACTTCGGTATTTTGAAGGAAGTGCTGGCAACCGGCGCAAACGACGTCTATGTGGTGAGCCGGGAGGATGCCGGGGACGTTCTTCTTCCGGCAATCAGAGAGTGCGTGAAAAAGATAGATACGGACGGGCATGTGATGGAAATCCATGTGATGGACGGGCTGTTATAAAGGACAGGATAAGTATGGTGCGTGTGTCTGGCAAAATGACGCGGGCCGAATGATTTTTGGAGGATAGGGAATGGTAAGTTTCCATATACTGACACTGTTTCCCGAAATGGTTATGCAAGGGCTGCACACAAGCATTCTTGGCAGGGCAGCGGACCGGGGCGATATATCCATAGAAGCAGTCAATATCCGGGATTTTACGACAAATAAACACGGCAAGGTGGACGATTACACATACGGGGGCGGTGCGGGGATGCTGATGCAGGCACAGCCTGTCTATGACGCCTGTCAGTCTGTTGTCAACCGGATTGGCGCAGATAAACCGCGGCGCGTAATCTATGTCACCCCGCAGGGGAAACCGTTTCATCAGGAGATGGCAAAGGAACTGTCTAAGGAGGAGGAGCTGATCTTTCTCTGCGGGCACTACGAGGGAATCGACGAGCGGGTGCTTGAAGAGATTGTCACGGATGAAATTTCCCTGGGCGACTATGTGCTCACGGGGGGAGAACTGGCGGCTATGGTGATGGTGGACGCCATTGCCAGACTGGTGCCGGGGGTTCTGCATAACGGGGAATCCGCGGAAACGGAGTCCTTTGGGGACGGGCTTTTGGAATATCCACAGTACTCCAGACCGGAGATTTGGCACGGGAAACGGGTGCCGGAGATTCTGCTTTCGGGCGATCACGCGAAGGTGGATGCGTGGAGGCTGGAACAGGCGCTCCTTCGGACAAAGGAGAGAAGGCCGGATCTCTATGAGAAATATAGGGAGACGCATCCGCCGACGGAGAAAAAGAGGCGGCGGAAGTGACGGCGGAAAATCCGCACGGCTGAAGGGCAAAATCAAAACAGGGGCTTGCATTTGCCCACGTTGTATGGTAAATTATAAATGTTGTGAAGAAGGATGGTCCTCTGTTACAGAC
>CARUOB010000117.1 GCA_949076555.1 uncultured Lachnospiraceae bacterium
GGGGACGATGGGTTTCCGACGATGGCGGCACGACATGGAAGCCGGATCAACTGCCGGGCTGGTATGATCTTGCGATGGAATATTATATATATGACATGAAAGCGGCTCCCGACGGAAGCGTGGCGGTTCTCTGTAACAAGTATGGCAGCATGAGCGGGCAGACGGAAGACGGGACGGCGGACGAGGAAGAGGCGTCTGACGAAACGGACGAAAAGACAGCGGACGGCGAAACCGGGGAAAGCGGGAATACGATATACTACATTCCCGCACAGGGAGAGCCTCAGTGGTTTGACGTGCCTGTCGGGGAGTATGAAGTGCCGGCCTCCCTGTGTCTGTCGGAGGACGGCAGCAGGCTCTTTGTGGCAAACATGGACCAGAAGATTTATGAGATCGACCGGGAGAGCGGAAATGTCAAGTTGTTTCTGGCGGCAGATATCACGCCTAACATGTTCTGTGTCTGGGATAACTATATGGCAATAAAAAATGAACGGAGCGGCGTTATTCTGTATGCGCTCGATACGGCGGAGCGGATTGATGACGATGTGATCACGGATTTTGTGAATAAAAACTGCGCGGTGAACGATCGAGTCGTGGAATCTACCTACAGTGTTTTTCCGGCGGAGGAAGAGGGCATTTATCTGGTCTGCAATAAAGGGGTATACCGTCATGTGATCGGCGGCACCGTGATGGAGCAGGTGATCAACGGCGGCCTGTCCAGCTTGAGCGACCCCACGAAGCATGTGGCGAAGATGATTCGGACGGGGGAGGAAGGATTTCTGGTGGCTTTTTCCGAGGGGAAAATATCGGCTTTTGCCTATGATCCGAATGTCAGTACCGTGCCGTCCCAGACACTCACGGCATATAGTTTGACAGAAAGCGATATTTTGCGGCAGGCGATCATTCGCTATCAGGGGGCGCACCCGGACGTCTATGTGGAATACAAGGTGGGCATGGATGAGGAGGGCGGCGTGACCAGAGAAGACGCGGTGAAAAAACTGAACACGGAAATTATGGCAGGGAAGGGGCCTGATTTTCTTTTTCTGGACGGGCTTCCGGTGAACTCTTATATGGAAAAGGGGGCGCTGGCGGATCTGACGCCTTATCTTGCGGAGTTGGAGAAGGAGGAAAAGATTCTTTCGAATATCAAGGAGAGCTTTACGGCGGACGGAAAAATCTATATGATTCCGGCGGCGGTAACCGTGTCCATGTATATGACGGACAAAGAAAATATGACAAATGTGTCAGACTTATCCTCTCTGGCGGATATGATGGAGAAACTCAGAAGTGAAAATCCCGGCAGAGGAATCATGGAGACCTACAGTAAGGACATGATACTGAACGCGCTGATGCCGGTTTCCGCGCCGCTGTGGTTTACAGAGGAGGGGCAGTTAAGTGCAGAGGAATTGTCCGACTATCTGGAGCAGACGAAGCGGATCTATGATGCCTGCACAAAAGATCTGGACGAGGATGTTTTGCAGCGGTATCTGGACATGGCGGAGAACGGGGTCAACAGCAGTGACGATATCAGCGCTTACAATGACTTGCAGGGAGGCGGTATACAGATCATTGCCGACAATGAGAAAGTGGCGCTTGGAGAGTTGAAAAATGCCTATAATTATTCTTTTATGAAGTCAGTCAACAAGCAGGAAAACGTAGAGAATGGCAGGAATTGTGAGATGGCAACGACGCCGGGGAACGTGAAGGATGCCTTCCGGCCTTATGCGCTGATGGGGATAAGCGCAGCGTCCTCTCAGGCGGAACTTGCCGGAGGGCTTTTGCGGGAGACTCTCTCCAAAGAGATGCAGAGTATGATTTATCCGGTCGGATTTCCCGTCAATGAGGCGGGCTTACAGACTTATCTCGAAACGCTGGGCGGTCAGCTCCCCGAATGGGGCAAGCCGGGAGAGCCTTTCGGCGGATACGGCTTCGGGGGTGCTGACGGTGTGTTGGTTTCCATAAGCATTTATGTGCCCACCAAGCAGGAGACGAAGGAGCTGTACGACTTGCTTTCCTCTGTCCGCACGCCCTATCTGTCTGACGCGGTTGTGGAGGACGCGGTGCGGGAAGCAGGGAACTATTATCTGAAAGAGCAGTGCAGTCTGGAGGAGGCTGTGGAGTTTGTGCAGAAGAAGATTACGATTTATATGTCCGAATAACAGTGCGAAAAGAACTTCTAAAGCTCAGCAGCAGAGGCAGCTTCGCCAAGAAGTTCTATAGTTTCGCACGAGAGAATGCCCAATAGCGGCATTCTCCGTATGGAAATGCGGGAAGAAGTTCTATGTCTCACACGGGAGAATGGTTAAAAAGCAGGCATTCTTCACAAAGTTTTGATATGATATAGAGAGTATGGAGGACAATGCGGATGCGGGTGAACGGGATGAAACGGCAGAATGGCAGGAGACGGGCGGCGGTTTTGTGGCTTGTGGGGATGATGGCTGTGTCCCTTGCAGGGTGCGGCGGCAAGGCCGGGAACGGGAACGGCCAAACAGCGACAAAGACGGGGGAACTGCCCGGAGACGGTGTGGCCATGGGGCGGTACGTAGAGACCATGATAGATGTGGACACCGGGAAGATTCATGATCTGAAAGAGCTTTCCGACGGGCGGCTTGTCCTTCTGGAAAACAGCGCCGGGGGACGATGGGTTTCCGACGATGGCGGCACGACATGGAAGCCGGATCAACTGCC
>CARUOB010000118.1:0-673 GCA_949076555.1 uncultured Lachnospiraceae bacterium
AGATGGGACAGCTTCGTCCTGTCAGCAAACTGGAGAAGATTCTGTTCCCCATCGTGGTTACCATTGTGGTATCCCTGATCCTGCCTACGACAGCTCCCCTTGTCGGTATGCTGATGTTAGGTAATCTGTTCAGAGAGAGCGGCGTGGTGAGACAGCTGACGGAAACGGCTTCCAACGCCCTTATGTACATCGTGGTTATCATCCTTGGCACATCCGTTGGCGCGACCACCAGTGCGGAAGCGTTCCTTAACTGGGATACCATCAAGATCGTTATCTTAGGTCTGATCGCGTTTGCGTTCGGTACGGCGGCCGGTGTGCTCTTCGGCAAGCTGATGTGCGTTATCACAAAGGGCAAGGTAAACCCGCTGATCGGTTCCGCAGGCGTTTCTGCGGTGCCTATGGCGGCAAGAGTGTCGCAGAAGGTTGGTGCGGAGGCTGATCCCACAAACTTCCTGCTGATGCATGCGATGGGTCCCAACGTGGCGGGCGTTATCGGTACGGCTGTAGCGGCAGGTACCTTTATGGCAGTGTTCGGAGTCTTCTAAATAAATTGACTTTCGCTCGATTGCGGGGATCGCTTTGCGGTCCCGGACTTGGAATTATAATATAAACTGAGAAAGGAATGAAAAATAATGGCAGAACAAACTAAAAAGCCGGTTGGAATCATGGAAAC
>CARUOB010000118.1:683-2641 GCA_949076555.1 uncultured Lachnospiraceae bacterium
CGGTACGGCTGTAGCGGCAGGTACCTTTATGGCAGTGTTCGGCGTGTTTTAAATACAAATCGGGTTTCGCCCGATTGCGGGGCTGCTTTCGCAGCCTCGGCAGGCTGAGATTAAATCAATGTAGAAAGGAATGAAAATATAATGGCAGAACAGATTAAAAAGCCGGTTGGAATCATGGAAACCGTTCTCCGCGACGCACATCAGTCTCTGATTGCGACCAGAATGCCTACCGAGAAAATGCTTCCGATCGTAGATAAGATGGATAAAGTCGGCTACCACGCAGTAGAGTGCTGGGGCGGCGCAACCTTTGATGCTTCTCTTCGTTTCCTGAAGGAAGATCCCTGGGAGAGACTGAGAAAGTTAAGGGACGGCTTTAAGAATACCAAGCTCCAGATGTTATTCAGAGGTCAGAACATTCTGGGTTACAGACCTTACGCGGATGATGTGGTGTACGCGTTTGTTGAGAAATCCATTGCAAACGGTATCGATGTGATCAGAATTTTTGACTGTCTGAATGATATCCGCAACCTTCAGGCTGCGGTAGACGCTACCAACAAGATCAAGAAACAGGAAGGCAGAGGCCAGTCCCAGATCGCGCTTTCCTATACACTCGGCGATGCCTATACCTTAGAGTATTGGGCAGATATGGCGAAGAAGATTGAGGAGATGGGTGCAGACTCTATCTGTATCAAGGATATGGCGGGCCTGCTCGTTCCTTACCGCGCAGCGGAGCTTGTAAAGACGTTAAAGGAGAGCACGAAGCTGCCGATTCAGCTTCATACGCACTACACATCCGGCGTAGCTTCCATGACCTATCTGAAAGCAGTGGAGGCGGGCGTGGATGTCATTGACTGCGCAATTTCTCCTTTCGCTCTGGGTACTTCCCAGCCCGCGACAGAGGTTATGGTGGAAACCTTTAAGGGAACCGAGTACGATACCGGATATGATCAGGAAATTCTGGCGGAGATCGCGGATTACTTCCGTCCTTACCGTGAGGAATGCATCGCATCCGGCCTGATGAGCACCAAGGTACTCGGTGTTAACATCAATACACTGCGTTATCAGGTTCCCGGCGGTATGCTGTCCAACATGGTAAGCCAGTTGAAGGAACAGAAGGCAGAGGATAAATATCAGGATGTGCTGGAGGAGATCCCCAGAGTTCGTAAGGACTGCGGTGAGCCGCCTCTGGTTACGCCTTCCTCCCAGATCGTCGGCACACAGGCTGTGTTTAATGTGCTGATGGGCGAGAGATACAAGATGGCGACAGGAGAGTTTAAGGACTTGCTGCGTGGTAATTACGGACAGACGGTGAAACCTATGAGTCAGGAAGTAATCGACAAGGTTATTCCCGGCGAGAAGCGTTCTACCGCACGTTCCGCTGAGGCGACCGGTCACGTTGAGCCGGAGCTTGCAGGTTTGGAAGCGGAGATGAAAGAATGGAAACAGCAGGACGAGGATGTATTGTCCTACGCGCTGTTCCCGCAGGTGGCAATCGACTTCTTCAAGTACCGTCAGGCACAGCAGGAGAAGGTAGATATGACGCAGGCTGATACGAAGAACGCCGCGTATCCTGTTTAATCATCAGACAAAATAGTATGATCACAATACAGCTTTTGTGAAGTCAAATTCACGGAAGCTGTATTTTTGTGTCCAGTGTGCGGTATCATTCGTATTATTTTATTTATATTTTATCGGCTTTGGCGGCTTACAGGGGGCTACGCCGCGTACAATAACACCTTTCTCTTATTTGTTTTGACATTTTCTGTAAAAGGGGTTGACGCAGGTTACATAATCCATTATAATAACATATGTTACCAAAAGAGGCTGTAAAAAGCTGCAAAAGTGTAAGAGAGGTACATTCTTATGGCAAGAAAAGAGACGATCACAAAAAACGACATACTGAACGCGGCCTTTGAGATGGCGCGGACGGAGGGGTTTACACAGGTCAGTGCGAGAAC
>CARUOB010000119.1 GCA_949076555.1 uncultured Lachnospiraceae bacterium
GGAAAATATTATGATTCAGAAGTCAATCCAGATCAAACTGGAGACGGGCCTTGAGGCGCGGCCGGTGGCGATGCTTGTTCAGGTGGCCAGTCAGTTTGAGAGCACTGTCTATCTTGGTTCCGACAACAAGAAGGTAAATGCGAAGAGTATCATGGGCATGATGAGCATGGGACTCGAGAGCGGGGCAGAGGTGACGGTTACTGCGGACGGAGTCGACGAGGAGACGGCTGTTGCGGAGATCGAGAAATTCCTGACCACCAGATAGGAATGGGTGTGACAGGGTTGACATTTGATAAGGCATAATGTGTGGGCTGTTCAGAATCCTGTGACGCGGTGTGCGGATGAGATTCTGGGCAGCTTTTTATTATGTCAGCAGGAAATCAAGCGCATTGAAACTAAAATCGGGAGGGAACCTATGGCGAAACAAATGCTTTTTGTCTATAACCCAAGAGCGGGCAAGGCGCAGATTAGAAGTAACCTTTTAGATATCATTGATATTTTTGTGAAAGCCGGCTATGAAGTGACGGCCTATCCAACCCAAGCGTCCGGCGACGCGGTCAAGGCCGTGCAGGAGAGGCGCGCCGGTTACGACATGGTGGTGTGCAGCGGTGGGGACGGCACGCTCGACGAAGTGGTGACGGGTATGATGAAATCGGAGGAACGGCTTCCTGTGGGCTATGTTCCGGCGGGCAGTACCAACGATTTCGCCAACAGTCTGAAGATCCCGAAGAATATGCTGCAGGCGGCGGACGTGGTGGTAAACGGCAGGACTTTTGCCTGCGACGTGGGTAAATTTAACAACGGCATTTTCATTTATGTGGCGGCGTTCGGTATTTTTACGGATGTGTCCTACGGGACGCCCCAGGACACAAAGAATGTACTGGGACATGCCGCTTATCTGATAGAGGGCGTTAAGCGTCTGCCTGCCGTGCGGGCCTATCCGCTGAAAATTACATGCAACGACGAGGTGATCGAAGGAGAATTTCTCTACGGGATGGTCACCAATTCCCATTCGGTGGGCGGGTTCCGCGGCATTACAGGACAGAATGTGGCGCTGGATGACGGGGTTTTTGAGGTGACCCTGATCCGCAAGCCGACCAATCCTCTGGATATCAACAATATTATCCGCGCGCTTGTGGATAAGCGCGTAAAATCCGAACACATTTACACCTTTACGACCCGGAAGTTGAAGGTGGAGTCAGAAGACCCGGTGGCATGGACGCTGGATGGAGAGTTTGGCGGAGAGCATCAGGCGGTGGTGATTGAGAGCTGGCATCAGGCGCTTGCAATCAGGGTACCGCAGGAAATGGGCTGACGGTCTCAAAGGGAGGATATCCGGGCGGTCGAAAGGTCTGGTAAAAGCTGTCCGCATCGCGGCGGAGTTGTTGACTTTCTGGGGACTGGCTGTTAAAATAAAGTTGGATTCCAGATGATGGAAAGTAATAAAAATTTTAATAGAAAGGAAGAAAATAGTATGGCATTAGTAACAACAACCGAAATGTTTAAGAAGGCTTATGACGGCGGTTATGCAGTCGGCGCTTTCAACGTAAACAACATGGAGATCGTTCAGGGAATTACCGAGGCTGCCGGTGAGCTGAACAGCCCTGTGATCCTGCAGGTTTCCAAGGGCGCACGCGCTTATGCGAACCACACCTATCTGGTGAAGCTGGTTGAGGCGGCTGTGGCAGAGAATCCGCAGATCCCGATCGCGCTTCACTTGGATCACGGCGATACTTTCGAGCTTTGTAAGTCCTGTATCGACGGCGGTTTTACCTCCGTTATGATCGACGCTTCCTCCAAGTCTTTCGAGGAGAACATCGCGCTGACCAAGCAGGTAGTTGAGTACGCACATGACAAGGGCGTAGTGGTTGAGGCTGAGCTTGGTACGCTGGCAGGCGTTGAGGATGAGGTCGTTGTAGAGGCTGGTAAAGAGTCTTACACCCGTCCCGAGGAAGTGGAGGAGTTCGTAGATAAGACAGGCTGTGACTCCCTCGCTATTGCGATCGGTACTTCACACGGCGCATACAAGTTTACGGCTGCACAGTGCACGAGAAACGAGGAAGGCATTCTTGTTCCGCCTCCGCTTCGTTTTGACGTGCTCGAGGAGTGCATCAAGAGACTGCCCGGTTTCCCGATCGTGCTTCACGGTTCTTCTTCCGTTCCGCAGGAGTTTGTCAAGATGGTGAACCAGTACGGCGGAAACATGCCCGATGCAGTAGGTATTCCCGAGGAGCAGCTTCGTAAGGCAGCAGAGCTTGCCGTATGTAAGATCAACATCGACTCTGATATCCGTCTGGCTATGACAGGTAACATTCGTCAGTACTTTGCGGAGCATCCGGATCACTTTGATCCCAGACAGTATTTGAAGCCCGCAAGACAGGCTGTGAAGGATATGGTAGCACACAAGATTAAGAACGTGCTTGGTTCCGACGGCAAGGCTTAAATTGTGTTTATGAGAATGTCGAAGGCATTCTAAAAGAATTAGAACTGCATATCAAAGTCCCGGCAAGCTGTGAAAGCCTGCCGGGACTTTTGTGATAGTGGAGTTTTCCATAAATACTTATTTATACATTTCCTTCAACTCTGCCGCATGTGTATCCTCAATATCCGGAAAAGCGGAGAGCAT
>CARUOB010000120.1:0-217 GCA_949076555.1 uncultured Lachnospiraceae bacterium
TAGATTATCTGCGTGAACGCCAAATCCGAGTACTGTCCGTCACGGAGGGCATCGATACCCTCTGTGACGAGGACGATCTGATCATCAGTGTACGCAGCCTGATGAATGATTACTACGTCAGGGATCTCGGTAACAAAATTCGTGCTGGATATCAGCAAAAGCTGCAAGATGGGCTGGTCATCACACCACCCTTCGGATATTGGAAAGACCGAAATGT
>CARUOB010000120.1:227-2587 GCA_949076555.1 uncultured Lachnospiraceae bacterium
CCGGGAGGCGCAAGAGCGGGAGCAGAAGAAAGCAAAGCGGAAGTTCAGACGAGGGGCGAGGTATTACTTCCGCAGGTAAAGATAGGAAAGCAGCGGGTGATGGAAGAATCTGGACACAAGAGGCGGATGATGCTGCAATTTCCGCATGAATGACTGGATCTTATGAGAGATGTCTTCTGCAGTATAGGGCAGCTGTCCGGAATGTACAGAAATTTTAAGAGCGTGATTCAAGTATTCATCCGGATTATATTCTGGAGCATATGGTGGCAGGAAAAATACCTCAATTTTCTCCTTGTGCTTATCCAGCCAGGCTGCGGCAAGCTTGCCATGATGAACTTTCAGATTGTCCAGGATCAGGAACACTTTTCGCTCTGAATCACGGATCAGACACGTCATGAAGCGGATCAGACGCTGCTGGTTCATGCTGTCCGGATAGAGCATAAAACGAACCTTGCCCTGGCTGCTGATTGCAGAAATCATATTGACCCGCTGCCGCTTGGTTTCCAACAGCAGTACAGGCGGACGGCCCTTCGGTGAAAAGCCGCGCTCGACGATTTCGCAGTTGCTTACGCCAGTTTCATCGGCCCAATAGATGATGGCGTTTTCTGCTTCTGCACGCTTTGAAATAGCGGGATATTCCTCATTCTTCCACCTTTAGATGCCGTTAGGATTCTGTTTTCGCGCACGCTTCGCCGGACGCTGGCAGCTCATGCCCCAGCGCTTCATGTAGTCCGACAGGGTTCGCTCGTTTATGGCTTTGTGGTACTGCTTCTGGATGTACTCACGTGTCCGTCCTAACGTCCACAGCTTGCCGGTGATCCCGTAATCCTCCGGTGTTTTCTCCGCCACCGCTGTCCGGATATTTTCCTGTTCTTCCTTGCTGAGAACCATGTGGCTCCCAGGCTTCCGACCATACTTTTTTCGCTCCAGGGAGGCTTCGCCCTCTCGTTGATACGCTGTCCATATTTCGCTCGCGCGATTCTGGCGTACGCCGGTTAATTCCTCGATCTCCTTTCCCGTTTTTCCCAATTTCTTGAGCCGTACGACCTGCCTGCGTATCTCCTTGAGTCCCTCTCTCCCTACTTTCCTCAAGTCTATATATTCCATACAACCTATTATACCATAGTTGCTCCGCTTTTCCTAGTTTTTTTCTCGAAAGTAATAACACAACTTTTCGCGGGAATTTCGTGCTTTCCACTCTTGATTCGCATCATTGATCATGATATAATCAATATAGCAGATCGTGATTTAAGGAGATGCCGAAAATGTCATTTGAAGCAGAAGTAATACCCCTGTTCATCGGAGGGGTGGCAATTGTGAGTGCTTTAGAATTGATTGCAGGGTGTGTGTTGCTTAGGAATTTGCGGGAGGCCCGTAACCGTTTGATTGCTCATACTGTATGTATGATAATTGCTCAACTGTTTTTAATACGTTCTATTTTCGCAAATTGGCTGGGTGTCAAATTAAAAATAGCTTCTATTTCCAACTCCGTAAACATCGGTATGTTTGGTCTTTTCTGGGCAGTTAGTGTAGTTCTTCTTTTGTCTGCAATCAGAAGCCTCACGGAAAGCAATAAAAAAGAATCTTGAACTTCCAGTTTGTCGGGAGTTATCCACGATGGATAACTCCCTGCATTGTTATTCTGGCGAAAAGCCAGGAAATGAGCTTTTGCATTCTTGACATATGCCGGAAACCGTGCTATCCTATAAATATCATATGCCAGAAACGTGAAGGGAGGCGAAGCCATGCCGCGACCGGTAAAATGCCGAAAGGTTTGCCAGCTGCCGCGGGCGAGCGAGTTCCGCCCCGCCTGCGGCAGCGACTGCATCGTGACCCTTACGGTGGACGAATACGAGAGCATCCGCCTGATTGATAAGGAGGGCTTTTCGCAAGAGGAATGCGCACATTATATGCAGGTTGCCCGTACGACCGCCCAGCAGATTTATAACTCTGCGCGCGGCAAGATTGCGGAAGCCCTCGTCGGGGGCGCGGCGCTGCGCATTGAGGGCGGCGCGTACCGCCTGTGCGACGGGGACGAAGCGTGCTGTAGCTGCGGCGGCTGCAAGCGTCACCGCCAGAAAGGATGTGGACCGGGATGAAAGTCGTTTCGCTGCTGGAAAATATTGAGACGGGCAAGCATAAAATTTTGTTTGATATGGGCCAATCGGACGCATTCGCGGCAAATGCGGATACGCTTGGGGTTGACCTCCGCGCAGTCGGGCTCGCAGTGCTTTCGCATGGGCACTATGACCACGGCGGCGGGCTCGCCGCGTTCCTGGAGCGGAACAGCAGTGCGCCAGTATATCTGAGCCGCTACGCGTTTGAACCGCACTATCATGGGGAAGGACGTTATATTGGGC
>CARUOB010000121.1 GCA_949076555.1 uncultured Lachnospiraceae bacterium
GGTTTTCTTATGCCATTGATGTAATTATTTAGTGCGTGATGTGAAAAAAGTTGCCAAATCGTTGCCAATCCTTAAATAAATTTGTTTGGAAACCGCATAAATACTAGCTTTCTTAATTCTATTTCATCACTCAAATTCAATCGTCGCCGGAGGCTTCGGGCTCATATCGTAGCAAACCCGGTTCACATTCCCGACCTCTGCCAAAATCCTCTCTGTAATCTTCTCCAGCACATCCCAGTCAACCTTCTCGATGGACGCTGTCATTGCGTCGATGGTATTAATGGCCCGGATAATCACCATATACTCAAATACCCGCGCATTATTCTTCATTCCCACAGACTTAAAGTCCGGAACGACTGTGAAGTACTGCCACACCTTCTTATCCAGCCCTGCCCTGGCAAATTCCTCCCGCAGAATCGCATCCGACTCTCTGACCGCCTCCAGTCTGTCTCTGGTGATCGCGCCAAGACACCTCACTCCCAAACCGGGTCCCGGGAACGGCTGTCTGTATACCATGTCATGGGGCAGTCCCAGTTCCACGCCGCAGGCACGCACTTCATCCTTGAAAAGCTGTTTTAACGGCTCCACAAGCTCGAACTTCAAATCCTCCGGCAAACCGCCTACGTTGTGGTGAGACTTCACCATCTTCGCGGTCTTCGTACCGCTCTCGATGATATCCGGGTAAATGGTTCCCTGTCCAAGGAAGTCGATCCCTTCCAGTTTCCTTGCTTCCTCCTCAAACACACGGATAAATTCACCGCCGATAATCTTGCGCTTCTGCTCCGGATCTGCCACATTTTCCAGCTTGCCAAGGAACCGTTCGGACGCATCCACATAGATTAAATTCGCGTGAAGTTCATCGCGGAACACCTTCACGACGCTTTCGGATTCGTTCTTTCTCATCAGGCCATGGTTCACATGTACGCACACAAGCTGCTGCCCGATCGCTTTGATCAGCATCGCCGCAACCACGGACGAGTCCACACCGCCCGACAGCGCAAGAAGTACCTTGCGGTCACCGACCTGCTGTCTGATCAGCTCCACCTGGTCTTCAATGAAATTCTTCATGTTCCAGTTTGCCTCTGCGCCACACTCCTCGAAGACAAACTTTTTCAGTCTCTCCATATCAGGAAGTTCCGAAAGCTGCGTCTTACATTTCGACTGGGGATAATCTACGGAAATCATCGGAATGCCCATATCATAAATTTCCGGTCTGACCTCCACTTCCTTCCCGTCAACCACGCGGTTTTCACCGCCGTTTAGCACGATTCCCTTTACGTTCTTCAACGCGTTCAGCTCATCCACGGTGATATCATGGGGATGTATCTCGCTGTATACGCCGAGATCACGAATCCCGCGGGCAAGCACGGTATTACTGGTACTGCCCATATCCAATATAACAATTAAGTCCTGTTTCATAGGGTAAAGCCTCCTTATCCTTCTCTCTTATGTCCGTTGTCCTGCTGCCTGCACATATGCAATATACTGCCGCCACTTAATTATATAGTAATCTTCTCAGGAAAAGCAATGAAATTCTTATCTTCTTCGCTGTCATATCAGATTGCACCGCAGCTTATGCCATGTGCCGCTTCTCTATTTACGCAGTATCTTATCCATGGCCTTCCCTCTGGCAAGCTCGTCAACCAGTTTGTCCAGATAACGGATCTCCTGCATCAGAGGCTCTTCGATATCTTCTACCCTGACGCCGCAGACCACGCCTTTAATCAGCCGCCTGTTTTCATTCAGCTCAGGAGCATCCCGAAAGAAATCCCCGTAAGGCACTGTCCTTTCCAGCATTCCCTCCAATTCCGTCTGGCTGTACCCTGTGAGCCAGCGGATCACCTCGTCAACCTCCTGCCTTGTCCGCCCCTTTCTCTCTGCCTTATTGACAAGCAAATGATAAACTTTTGAAAAATCCATCTGATATATCTTCTCATTTCCCATAAAACACACCTCATCCCAGCCCCGCAACTGGCTCTCTCAAATAACTTTTTCAAGCTCGTTTTCAATAAACCAATTCGCAATCTCAAAGGCTCTTACCCTTCTTTTTGCCAATGTAATCTGTGACTTATAGCGCTCTGCATTTTCTTTGGCTTCAAATGTCTTTATTGTTTCCCTCAATTTATGCAACGTGGAATCAATCTGTCTTTTGGCCTCCGTTAAATCCTCTCTCGAAAATTCCATCTTTCTGAATCACCTCGCTTGTCCATATTTATTTTGCTTAAATATTCCTTATATGCTCCTGTACCAACGCATTTAAAGGCTGCTCCTGTTCCTTCTGTTCCTCGTTCGAAACCGGTTCTGTTTATCTTAATAATGATAGTATACTATAGTTGCTGCCATTTACCATAGTCACTTAATGAACTGGACGTTATTCTTTCAGTGTTTGACGGTTTCTTTTTTATTATCAAAAAATATTGAAGAAAAAAAAGAAAAACGCTATAATATCCACGGGCTATCCTGTATTGACAGCTTCCCCGAAGCAAACAGGCGGGGCAGCGTCAGCACTGTACCCTTTTTTCTGCAGCGCTGATTTGGGATCGCCATATGCTCTGACATGGAGGGACCTATGAG
>CARUOB010000122.1 GCA_949076555.1 uncultured Lachnospiraceae bacterium
GGCAGAGGGTGCGGGCGATGGAGGGGAACAGGGCGGGGTCCATGTGTTCGGTCAGGTTGTTGAGGATGATGAAGTCGTTTCCGGCTCCGTTCATTTTGGTGAAGCGCATAGGGAGATCACCTTTCTTTAATATAGGAAGATTCCAAATACTATCTATTTAAGAGTATATAGAAAAAATCCACATTGTAAATCCTATAAAATGTGAAAAAACATGTGATTTGTGCTGTTGAGGTGAACGGCGGCAGAGTATTCCGACAAATGTCTTGCAGGAGAAGGGCGGAAGAGATATAATTTGAGAGAAAAATGAAACGTTCGGGAAAGGATGGCAATGTGATGAAGAAGAAAAAATGGGCAGTCCTGGGGGCGCTGGTAGCAGCGGGGGTGCTGGTTGTTATACTGGCAGTGCGGCTGGCAGGGATCACGGAAGCTCAAAAAGCAGAGGCGTACTTGAAAAACTGCATCATGGTGGGAGATTCGGTTACGGTGGGATTCCAGAATTATTGCGCCAAAAGCGATCAGGACATGTGGAAACAACTGCGTTTTCTGGCATCGGTAAGCCTGTCTGCCCATAATGCCCTGTGGCCGGTCAGCGAAAAGAGCATCCATCCTTTGTACCAGGGAGAGCAGAGGCCGGTGTGGGAGTCCATTTCCATGATGGGCGCCAAGGACGTGTTTATCTCTCTTGGACTGAACGACTTGAATATAGCGGACGATACCTGCGTGTACTACCAGGAGCTGGCCGACAAGATCCAAACGTGGTCGCCGGGAACTCGTATACATGTTATCAGTGTAACTTATGTGCTGAAGGAGGGGGAAAAGAATGAGGTCCGCAACGTCAATATACAAGAATTAAATGAGAAGCTGAAAGTGCTGGCGGATAGGAACGGCTGGGGCTTTCTGGATCTGGCATCGCCCCTGTCTGACGGGGAAGGCGGTCTGCGGGAGGAATATTGCAGCGACGGATACGTCCATCAGACGGCGCAGGCGTACGAGGTTTGGGAAGAGGTGCTCTATGCCTATATCAAGGAGCAGATTACGGGAAATTCCAGAGGGAAAACGAGAGAGCCTGCGCCGGAAGCAATCTATCAGGCAGTTCGGGCTGCGGTGGAGCTTCCGCCAATGACAGAGAAGGATGATGCTTTTATCCGGGATTACTATGGAATCGATCCGGATCTGCTGGACAGCTATGTGCTTGCCCTGGCCGAAGATCCGGTTCTGGCGGAGACGATCTTCATCATGCGGGCAAAAGATCCGAAGGATGTGGAGGCACTGGCAGACGCGGCGGGGGCGGTAGGAAAGCAGAAAGCGGCGGAAATGCGGAATTATGAGGTCCCGGAGCAGTATCAAATAGCCGCGGAAAGCGGGGTTAGGACGAAGGGGCGCTATGTATATTTGGTGATTTCTCAGGCGGCAGAGGATGCTGAGGAGATTATAGAAGAGGAACTGGAGAGGCCGTAAAAGGCGCCAATGGCGAATCTTGGAGAAGTTTCAAATTTTTTGCAAAAAGGTATTGACAAGGGGGCGGGAGTATGATATATTAGGCGAGCTGTCGCCGAGAGGCGCGTGCGACCCAGGGCTTTGGAAAAAAGTTTTGTGGAAAGCGAAAAAAGGGCTTGACAAAAGCAGGAAGCTGTGGTAAAGTAATCAAGCTCTCGAGCGAAAGGCACGACAGCGGTTGAGTACGAAAAAGATTTTGAAAAGAATCGAAAAAAGTACTTGACAAAGCAAGGAAGATGTGGTAAGATAGCCAAGCTTCCGAGCGGCAAGCTTCGGCGAGCCGGGTACGAAAAAAGATTTTGAAAAAAGTCGAAAAAAGTACTTGACAAACCGAAAAGCTTGTGGTAAAATAGTGAATGTTCCGCACCGAACACGGAACGGAGCGAGTACCTTGTAAATTAAACAATGTAACGAACGAAAAGCACCAGAGTTCGATGTCTGAAAAGACATGGACATGATAAGCTGTGAGAGAGGGTTCAGTCAATTACCTCTGCTCATGGCAAACGGATTGAAGCTAAGATAAGCTTCAATAGAATGATTTAAGCACGGAAGTGTTTAGATACCATTTTATTGAGAGTTTGATCCTGGCTCAGGACGAACGCTGGCGGCGTGCTTAACACATGCAAGTCGAACGGAGTGCCCCGGAAAGAGATTTCGGTCAATGGATGGAGTTACTTAGTGGCGGACGGGTGAGTAACGCGTGAGGAACCTGCCTTTCAGTGGGGGACAACAGTTGGAAACGACTGCTAATACCGCATAACGTACGGGTATCGCATGGTATCTGTACCAAAGATTTATCGCTGAGAGATGGCCTCGCGTCTGATTAGCTAGTTGGTAGGGTAACGGCCCACCTAGG
>CARUOB010000123.1 GCA_949076555.1 uncultured Lachnospiraceae bacterium
TATCGAGTTTGTGGCAAGCAACGCGCAGACACAAATCTCGCGATTGAAAATTTTATTTTCAATCTTTTCACATGGTTATACGATCCTCTTAAACTTTTTTTCAATCTCCTGCCTGCTCATGGAAATAATCGTCGGCCTGCCGTGCGGACAGTTGTAAGGATTATCCAATGTCAGAAGCTCGTCAATCAGTGTCTCCATCTCCTGCCTGCTCATACGCATATTTCCCTTGACAGCCGCCTTGCAGGCCATGGTCGCGATGCGGGCGCGGACGCTCTCAGGGGTTCCTGCCACCGCATCGGCGGACAGCTCATCCAGAATCTCATAGAAAAATGTCCCCTCGGCGTACCCGTACAGGTCCAGCGGCACACCCCGTATGGCATAGTCGTTTCCGCCAAACTCCTCCACCACAAAGCCAAGCGCTGCGAAATCCTCCATGTGGCTCTGCAGACACTCTTTCTCCTGGTTGTTAAGCGTCACGATCATGGGCGGGTTGATATGCTGGGAGGCAGCCTCCTTCTCCCGAAAACGGCGCATCAGCCGCTCATACCTGACTTTCTCGTGAGCGGCATGCTGATCCACGATCAACAGCTTATCCTGATAGGAAATCAGCCAGTAGGTCTCGAAAAGCTGTCCGATGATCTCGTACTGCTCTTTCGCTTTCGCCGAAAGAATCTTATCGTCGAACATGGTCAGTTGTTCCGGTTTTCCGGTTTCCGTATGATAGACCGTCGTCTGCCGCAGAACGTTCGCCTCCGCAGGCCGACTCTTCTCATAGATGGCGCGGATGGATGCCGCCTGTTCTGGCTGTCCCGGCACTTCGAAGGGCGGCAGCTCTACTGCAGCTCCCTGTTTCGTCGTGCTGCCGCTGTCTCTCTCCTGCGCACGGGCAATTCTTTTTTTCTCAAACGGTTCCGGCGCCGTCTCTTTCGCCCGTCCGCCGCCATTTTGCGCTGCTTTGCCTTTTGGCTTTTCCGGTTGTGTGAGGCTCACTTCCGGGATCATTTCCCGCTCTTTAAGGGCCTCCTCCACCGCTTCCCGCACCGTCTCGTAAAAGTCCGGCCCGTCAGCGATCCGCACCTCCATCTTGGAAGGATGGACGTTCACGTCGATCTTCTCCGTATCGATCTGAAAATGCAGGATGCAGAACGGAAACTTGTGCTGCATCAGATATTCCCGGTAGCCTTCCTCCACCGCCTTGCTGATCAGCGTGCTGCGGATATATCTGCCGTTGATGTAAAAGATCTCATAGGAACGGTTTGCCCGGTTAATCACGGGTTTCCCCAAAAGACCTGTCACCGTCATGCCGTCCTGCGCAAACTTAAAATCAGTAAGCGCATCAGCGATATCTTTCCCGTAAATGCGGTAGACAATCTCACGCAGATCACCGTTTCCCGTGGTATAAAACCGGGTCTGCCCGTTTAAGAGAAACTTAAAAGAGACCTCCGGGTTTGACATGGCCAGATGCTCCATCAGATCCGCCACGTAGGAACCTTCCGTCCGTGGCTGTTTTAAGAACTTCTTGCGGGGCAGCGTGTTGTAAAAGAGATTCCGCACAAGCAATGTGGTGCCGCCCGGCGCGCCGATCTCCTCCCGCTCTTTCTCCACGCCGCCCTCGATCAGGAAGCGCACACCCGTCAGCTCCTCCGGCGTCTTGGTGATCAGCTCCACCTGCGCCACCGCCGCGATGCTGGCAAGGGCCTCTCCACGAAACCCGAGACTGACCAGACTGGTCAAATCATCGGCGGAGGAAATTTTGCTTGTGGCATGGCGCAGAAAGGCGTTCTCCACCTGTGACTTTTCGATACCGCCGCCGTTGTCCGTCACCCGGATCAGGGTCGTGCCGCCGTCCCTGATCTCCACCGTAACGGCGTCCGCACCCGCGTCCATGGCATTCTCCACCAGCTCCTTCACCACACTGGCAGGCCGCTCCACCACCTCTCCGGCAGCGATCTTGTCTATCGTCTGATTGTCCAAAATATTTATTTTCGCCACGGTTTCCTTTTCCTCACAGTATTCTAAAGCGGTACATGAAATTGCGAAACCTCTCAACACACTGTATTAATTGTGCAAATGGATAATCAGAAGCAGACCCTTGAAAAGTGTTTAAATCCTTCGGATTAAAACTGTCAGCGCTTAACGAGGTACTTTCGAGTTTAGCGCTGTTACGGCTGGAACGGAGCGCAAG
>CARUOB010000124.1 GCA_949076555.1 uncultured Lachnospiraceae bacterium
TACTCCTAATTCCATCTTTTCCCCTGTGGCGCGCTCGATCGCCTGCTGCCTGAGAATGGCGCTGCTCACCTCTTTCCTGCCAAACGCAATCTTCTGCTGATATTCCCGCTCATTCTCCCGTTTATAATATGCCTTGGTAGCCAGATCCATGTACATCTTATGCCGCTCGGCCCGCTTCTCCCAGAAACTTTTCTGTTTCTTTTTCTTAGCGGAATCCGTATGCTTTCCACCGTTTCGAAACCCCATCTGGAAACTTTCTCCGCGGTACTCCTCCTTCGTGGCGCCGAAGTAGTGCACTCTGTAACTGCCGCCCGCATAGGCGCTCCACGGATTGTAAAAAGCGAAATCCTGCCGCAGTGTGTCGAGCACCCACTTCTCGTAAGCCGGGTCCGCCTTCATCGCCGCAAATCCCTCCTCGGAGATGTTGACGGACACGGCATCCCATTTCTGTGTCGCGCTTGTGGGTAAGGCCGATATTTGCTGGTAAATATACATCTTGTACTGCTCCATGGACATGGCCTGCACCGCCTGTTCATCGCGGTATCCCGCCCGGGACACGCCGCCTGCGGCCTGCATTTTCTGCCCATAAGCATCGGTGGCAAAAGCCCCCTCGCCCTGCTCCTTTTTGGCAAGCTGATCCTGCACTGTCCCTGCAAAACTTCCCGTAACCGGGCCTTGGCCCGTCTGCGTCTTTTGACCTTCTCCCAGACTGCCGGACGCCCCGTCGGTGTTCCCCGCTCCTTTTGCCGCATGTTTCATATATTCCAGCGCCTCCGCGTAAAACCGCGTCATCGGCGTAAACAGAAATCCGCTCATAGAATCCGCCCCTCTTTCTGCCTGTTTCCGTTTCTTCTATATTAATAATACGAATCAGCAGGACAAAAAGTTTCAAAAAACCTGAAACTCGCAAAAATATGTGTATTCCCCGATTTTCATTGCAAAAACCTGCTCTTTGTGTATAATGATATGAGTAACCAAAACAAGTAAAATATAGAAAAAACGAGGATTCCACATGATACAGGCAAACAACGTAACCTTACGCGTAGGAAAAAAGGCCCTCTTTGAGGACGTAAACATCAAATTCACCGAAGGCAACTGCTACGGACTGATCGGCGCAAACGGCGCGGGCAAGTCCACCTTTTTAAAGATTCTCTCAGGCGTCTTAGAGACCACAAACGGCGATGTTTCCATCACGCCCGGCCAGCGTCTCTCCGTTTTGGAGCAGGATCACTTTAAGTACGACGCTTACCCCGTGATGGATACGGTCATCATGGGCAACGAACGGCTCTATCAGATCATGAAGGAGAAGGACGCCATCTACGCCAAGGAGGATTTCTCCGACGAGGACGGCATCCGCGCGAGTGAGCTGGAAGCAGAGTTCGCGGAGATGGACGGCTGGGACGCGGAGTCAAACGCCGCGATGCTCTTAAACGGTCTCGGTGTCGGGACAGAACTGCACTACAACCAGATGGCGGACTTAAACGGCAACGAAAAAGTCAAGGTGCTCCTCGCCAAAGCGCTGTTCGGCAATCCCGATATCCTGCTTCTGGACGAGCCTACCAACCATCTGGATCTGGATGCCATCGCATGGCTTGAAGAGTTTTTGATTAACTTCGACAACACGGTGATCGTGGTTTCCCATGACCGCTACTTCCTCAATAAAGTCTGCACCCACACGGCGGATATCGACTACGGCAAAATCCAGCTCTACGCGGGCAACTACGATTTCTGGTACGAGTCCAGCCAGTTGATCATCAAGCAGCGCAAGGAAGCAAACAAAAAGAAAGAAGAGCAGATCAAGGAACTGCAGGAGTTTATCTCCCGCTTTTCCGCCAACGCAAGTAAGTCCAAGCAGGCGACTTCCAGAAAGCGCGCCCTCGAAAAGATCGAGCTGGACGACATCCGTCCTTCCAGCCGGAAATACCCTTACATCGATTTCCGTCCCGAACGCGAGATCGGCAACGAGGTGCTTACCGTGGAGGGCTTAAGCAAAACCATAAACGGGGAAAAAGTACTGGACAATCTCTCCTTTATCGTAGGACATGACGATAAGATCGCGCTTGTGGGCGGCAACGAGCTGGCCAAGACCACGCTGCTCCAGATTCTAACCGGAGAGCTTGAGCCGGACGAGGGCACTTACAAGTGGGGCGTTACCACCTCTCAGGCGTATTTCCCGA
>CARUOB010000125.1 GCA_949076555.1 uncultured Lachnospiraceae bacterium
GTAGAGCACTTCCGCCTTGCTTACGGCAAACTCATAGCCTTCCCTGCGCATATTTTCGATCAGCACGGAGAGATGCAGCTCGCCGCGGCCGGACACCTTGAAGGCCTCCGTGGTATCGGTCTCCTCCACCCGCAGGGACACGTCCGTGTTAAGCTCTCGGAAAAGACGGTCGCGCAGATGGCGGCTGGTCACATATTTGCCTTCCTTTCCGGCCAGAGGGGAATCGTTGACGCAAAAATGCATGGCGATCGTTGGCTCCGAAATTTTCTGGAAAGGAATTGGTCTGGGATCGTCGGGAGAGCAGAGGGTGTCGCCGATATGAATATCCGCAATGCCGGAGATTGCCACGATGGAGCCGATATTGGCCTCTTTTACTTCCACTTTGTCCAGACCGTCATACTCATAAAGCTTGCTGATCTTTACCTTTTTCATCTTGTCGGGGTCATGGTGGTTCACAATGACCACTTCCTGATTCACTTTGACGGAGCCGTTGTCCACCTTGCCCACGCCGATGCGTCCCACATACTCGTTGTAGTCGATGGTGCTCACAAGAAGCTGCGTGCCCGCGTCGGGATCGCCCTGGGGCGCGGGAATGTGCTCGATGATGGTGTCAAAGAGGGGCGTCATGTTCTTACCCTTGACGGTGAGCTGCGTGGTGGCGGTGCCGGTCTTTGCGGAGGCGTAGACGAAGGGGCAGTCTAACTGCTCGTCGTTGGCGTCCAGATCCATAAAAAGCTCCAGCACTTCGTCCACAACCTGAATCGGTCTTGCCTCGGGACGGTCGCACTTATTGATGCAGACGATCACGGAAAGATCCAGTTCCAGCGCCTTTTTCAGAACAAACTTTGTCTGTGGCATGGGGCCCTCGAAGGCGTCCACCACGAGGATTACGCCGTCCACCATTTTAAGCACCCGCTCCACCTCGCCGCCGAAATCCGCGTGGCCGGGGGTGTCGATGATGTTGATTTTGGTGCCCTTGTAGGTGACGGCAGTATTTTTGGAAAGGATCGTGATGCCGCGCTCCTTCTCAATGTCGTTGGAGTCCATGACGCGCTCTGCCACTTCCTGATTCTCACGAAATACGCCGCTTTGCTTTAACAGCTCGTCCACCAGCGTGGTCTTGCCGTGGTCAACGTGGGCAATTATCGCTATATTTCTCACATCTTCTCTTTTTTGTTTCATATATTACCGTGCCTTTCCTGGTTTCCTTGTTGGATGTTACGGCGCTCTTTTGGCAGCCTCGAAGATTATAACACCTGCGCCTCTTTCTGGCAAGTCGCGCGACCCCTTACAGTTCTATTTTCCCGCTATATCTTATATATTGATAATACAATAACAGTTCAGGGTCAGTTTTTAAATGGCATTGAAATACTTGAGCAGAATGGAGGAAAACATGACGGATAAGGTAATTGAAAACAACCAGGTGGCGGTTATGGGGGAGATTGTAAGCGATTTTTCCTTCAGCCACGAGATTTTCGGAGAGGGCTTTTATATGGTAGATATCAGTGTGGATAGACTCAGCGAGTCAACCGATATCATACCGGTGATGGTGTCTGAGAGGCTCATTGACGTGAATGAGGATTACAAGGGCATGAAGATATGCATCACGGGACAGTTCCGCTCTTATAACAGACATGAGGAGAGAAAGAACAGGCTGGTTTTGTCTGTGTTTGCCCGCGAAATTGAATTTGTGGACGATATCGGGGAGGGCGCAAAGACAAATCAGATTTTTTTGGACGGCTATATCTGTAAAGCGCCGGTTTACCGTAAGACCCCGCTTGGAAGAGAAATTGCGGACCTGCTTTTGGCGGTGAACAGGCCCTACGGGAAATCGGATTACATACCTTGTATCTGCTGGGGACGCAACGCCAGATTTGCCAGCAGCTTTGAAGTGGGAAGCCGCTGCGCCATCTGGGGCAGGATTCAGAGTCGTGAATATATGAAAAAATTGTCGGAGGAACAGTTGGAAAGGAGAATTGCCTACGAGGTTTCCGTCAGCAAATTGGAGCTGGTGGAGGATGAATGAGGATGAGTGGTAACAGTTCAGCCTTGTACTATTCCGCGAGTAAAATCGCTCAGTATGCGATTTTGCGGGTTGTGCAAGCGCCAAAATGCGACTTTGGAGCATTTTGTGTGCATTGTGGTTACT
>CARUOB010000126.1 GCA_949076555.1 uncultured Lachnospiraceae bacterium
CCCTTCAATCTTGTGCCTTGGGCAAAGCTTTATAAGGCAGAGCTGGTAAAAAGAAATTTATTTCAAGAAGATATTTATTATAGCGAGGATCTATTATTTCTCTATTCCGTCTTGAAACAGGCCCGGCAGGTCGTTTACCGTCCGGATGTCCTCTATCACTATAACCAAAGGGAGGGCAGCCAGATGCAGAGCGGTGCCAGCGAGCGAAAGCTCACGGCCTTTGCAGCCCAGGACTTTGTCTGCCAGGATGCCGCATTGAATTTTCCAGAGACAGCGGAGGATTTTCGCCTCTTGGCGCTGGAAGCTAACCGCTGTCTGGCAGTGCTGACTGTGAAGAAAGGGAGGGGGAGCAGACAGACTGTTGCATACTTGAGGCGAATTCAAGAGAACACACGGCAGCATTTCAGCTTGAGTATCGTGGCGCGTTGTTCCAGAAAAAGGGATGCAGCAGCATTGCTGGCGTTGTGTGCCAGCGCGCGAGGCTTTTGGGCAGCGGCAGAGGCTTTTATGTGGATCAAGCGGTTGGGAGGACGATAAGGATGGAAGAACAGAAGCCACGGATCAGTGTGATTGTGCCAGTATACAACGTAGAGGCATATGTGGAAAAATGTCTGGCTTCTTTGGCAGCTCAGACTTATCCTAATATGGAGATTATTCTGGTGGACGATGCTTCCACTGATGGCGGCGGCCGCATCTGTGATGCCTGGGCGGCCAGGGATGGGCGTTTTCAAGCTTTTCACCTCTCGGAAAACCGCGGAGTTTCCAACGCCAGGAACGTAGGAGTCAATCAGGCGGCCGGGGATTATATTGCTTTCGTGGATTCGGACGACTATGTGGAACCCGGCCTGTTGGATGTTCTGTACCGTGCGTTGAAGGAGAACTGTGCGGATATTAGTATATGTGGGAATATTGGTCTGCGTCTGGGGGGCGGTTCGGCGCAGATCATCTCCAGAGAGGGGGCTGCCCAGTGCTTAGCCCGTCGGTCCTGCTTTCTTTGGACGGCATGGGGGAAACTTTTTCCGGCAGAGCTGGCAAAACAAAATCCTTTTGACGGACAGGCTCTTTGCTGCGAGGATCTTCTGTTTTTTTATCAAATATTGAAGCAAATCCAGCGGATTGCCTATGTACCGGATCCGCTTTATCATTATGTCTACCGGGAGAACAGTATTGTTAATCATGGTGTGACGGAGAAGCGGTGCATAGTGTTTTCAGTTCTTGATTGGATCTGCAAAGATGCTTCTGTCAATTTTCCAGAGGCAGAGACTTGTTTCCGGCAGACGGCACTGGATACCGCCGCCAGGCTGGCCATGCAGACTGTGTCGGCAGATGCGGATAAGAATCCCCGGAATTATTTGGAGCGTTTTCGGGATGTAGTGCGCCGCCATTTCAGCTTTAGGGCGTTGGCTCTCTGTCCGGATGGAAAAAGCGCTGCAGCCGAGCTGGCTCTCTGGGGCGGAATACCGATTTTTAAGGTGTTGGCCGCCATTTACCGACTAATAAAACATATGAAGAAGAAACAGGGTGGAGTAACAGGAGAGAATGGACAAAGCAGCTCACATTAAAAGAAATTTAAAATTTGCCATAGCTGGAGAACTGTTGCTGGCAGCGTTGAAGTTTTTGTCCCGCCGAGCATTTGTCATTCTGTTGGGGCGGGAGTATTTGGGACTTAATGGGCTTTTTACTGATATCTTATCCGTACTCTCTTTGGCTGAGCTGGGATTCAGCGTATCTATTACCTATAGCTTCTACCATCCGGTGGCGGAAGGGAATACGGAGATGGTAAAGTCTTTGGTTCGGCTGTATCGGCGGGTTTATCAGGCCGTCGGACTGGTAGTTTTTGCGCTTGGACTGTCTCTGACCCCATTTCTAAGTTTCTTTGTCAAAGAAATGCCGAAGAATATTCCTAATATCGCTTTGATTTATATATTGAATCTGGTAAACGCAAGTATTTCCTATTTTTTTGCGTATAAGTCTACGC
>CARUOB010000127.1 GCA_949076555.1 uncultured Lachnospiraceae bacterium
TCTCGCGATTGAAAATTTTAATTTTCAATCTTTTCTCTCCTCTTTTGCATCTTAAATATGAGTTCTGGGCAGGAAAACATCTGCCCGCCGCATTGCTTCGGACGGGCAGAATGTTTCCTATAAAAATATATTAGCATGTATATAAGGCGTGGTCAAATATAGCTCGTACTTAATACTATATTATAAAACTATTTTAGCGTGGCAAAAATGGATTCTCAGAAGAATGAAAACCTGTTAAATTTGGCGCTTGACACAGCGCCGGAAGAGAGAGAAAGATCGCTGGAACTAAATGTGGGTTATGATGTGCGGGAAAAAACATGGGAGGTGATTGTCAAGTATCACGGTTCCCTGGGGGGGCTTTCAGAGCGGGGGATTTTGGTGGAAGAGTTGATTGCGGGGTATGCCATTCTCACCGTGCCAGAGTCGGAGATGGCGCGGCTTTCGGAGGCGGAACAGATCGAGTATGTGGAGAAACCGAAGCGGCTTTTTTTCTCCGACCTGACAGGAAACACAGCTTCCTGCTTTGCGCCAGGCAGCCAGATGTTTGAAACGCTTACGGGAAAAGGTGTTCTGGTGGCGGTCATAGACTCCGGGATCAGCTACTATAACCGGGATTTTCGAAATGCCGATGGCACGACCAGAATCCGGTATCTCTGGGATCAGGTGCTAGACAGGGAATTTGACGCGGCGCAGATCAATGAGGCACTGCAGACGGGCAGCAGGCAGGCGGCCGAGCAGCTTGTGCCAAGTATAGATACCAGCGGGCACGGAACGGCAGTGGCGGGGATCGCCGCGGGAAACGGAGGGGAAGGCGGACCTGCCTATGCGGGCGTTGCCAGAGAGAGCGAACTGCTCATCGTGCGGCTGGGGACGCCAAGGGCGGATTCCTTTCCGAGAACGACGGAACTGATGCGGGCACTGACCTATGTGGTCAAAAAGGCGGTGGAGCTTGCCATGCCGGTTGCCGTCAATTTGAGCTTCGGAAATACTTACGGCGCCCATAACGGAACGTCACTGTTGGAGCGGTTTATAGACAATGTTTCGGAAATCGGGCGAAGTGTGATCTGCGTGGGCAGTGGAAATGAAGGCGCTTCCGGGGGGCATGTGGGCGGGAGCCTGCGGCAGCAGGCAAGTGGCAGCAGAGATTTGACTAATTTGGTCAATCGAATAGACACAGATGTCACGAACCGGGGCAGAAGCGTGGAAATGACTGTGGGAGCCTATGAAAGAGGCTTGAATGTGCAGTTGTGGAAGGAGTATGCTGACCGTTACATGGTGACAGTTCTGTCGCCCTCCGGGGAGACTTTTCAGGTGGATACTGACCGATCCGGTAAACAGACTTATCGGCTGCAAAAGACGGAGATTCTATTCTATAACGGAGAACCGGCGCCTTATATGACGGCGCAGGAGCTTTATTTCGATTTTCTCCCGGCAAAGGGCAGCCTGTATCTGGACCGGGGCGTATGGACATTTACACTTTGGCCGCTGCGGATTGTTACCGGCAACTACACCTTCTATCTCCCCTCGGAAACCGTCCGCAGCGCGGACACCCGTTTTGTCAGAACCACGCCGGATGTGACGCTCACGATTCCCTCTACAGCGATGAAGGTGGTGACAGTGGGGGCTTACGATCCGGTATATGAGTCCTACGCTGACTTTTCCGGCAGAGGTTATCTTTTTCAGGATCAGGTAAACAGCCGTACTTCGGACACTTTTGTGAAGCCGGACCTGGTGGCCCCGGGGGTGGGCGTCATGGCGCCCAACAGGGACGGCGGCTATTCGCCTGTGACGGGCACATCCTTTGCCACACCTTTCGTGACCGGCGCTGCCGCCGTTCTGATGCAGTGGGGAATTGTGATGGGCAATGACCCCTATCTGTACGGGGAGAAGGTGAAGGCGTATTTGAGAAAGGGGGCGAAGCCGATCCGAGGGGTGGCGGAGTATCCGGATGCGAGGGTGGGGTATGGGG
>CARUOB010000128.1 GCA_949076555.1 uncultured Lachnospiraceae bacterium
GTAGACTTCCGCACAACAATTTATGGATAGCAGCCCTATTAGAAAATTCCTGACCTTTTTTTAATTCAATATAGCTCATAGAATCACCCCATTTCAGTTATCATAAGGAAGTATTCTTCGGAAAATATTACCAGTATACGCTTTTATTCCGCAGACTTATTTTTTCATTATATTACTTCCGAACCGAAAGGTCGGAAGTAATATTTGCCATGTTTTGCGGTTGCCGCTGTTTATAGCGGCGAGCAAAACGGCTTGCATCAAATGTATTATTTTCTGAGCGCGAGACATCATGCGCAGAGGATAGACATCCACTATCATTTAGGGAGGATTTGCGTGCGAGGGCTCTTACAGCATTTTTGTTCTCCTAGTGCAGCATTCGTAAGGAAATCGAAGAAAACGGGAGAAAACAAAAGCAAGGTCGTCAAGTGCAACGACCTTGCTCGTGGTGCGCGAGGCGGGACTTGAATTATCATTTTGTTCTATCAGGTATTAACTGGTATCTTCAAAAGTCCCTATTTGCAATGGTTTCAGCCCAGCGTTTCATTATCTGTCAACATTTGGTATTATCCAAAACGAAGTCCTTAAGGGAAAAAACAAGGGAAAAAAGGGAAACAATAAACAGCCTTGCAGATGCACTTTATAATCAGGCTCGTTTTCTAAAATTGAAAGGCTCAGAAACAGACAGGTCGGCTCTGGGAGCCGAACAACAGGTATAGTTAGCTTGTAGGTTCGGAACCGCAGCAGGCCCCACAGCGGCCTACCTACGGCAAGCCCCCAAGCGGACGTAGCTAGACTACATCCCGCTTGGGGGCGTTTCCGTTTCTTCGCTGCCAATAGGCAATAGCTCCTGACGGAGCTATCGCCGCAAGTCTCCAAGCAGACGCAGCATAGCTGCATCTGCTCGGAGACTTATTTTTTACTCTGTTTCCGGCAAATCGTCTCCTAATAAAAAGTTTTAGTTTTCAGTAGAATAGACCATGTTCCCACTCGATTGATCGCCAAATGTGCAGGGGTTGTACAAAACCGGGAGCGAACCATAGCCGCAGTTTACGGCCCCGGTTGCCTGCGGCCCAAGGCCGCACGGGAACCATGACCGGCAGGGCAATACAAAACCGAGAAAAGGGGTCTCGCTCCGAGGTGTCCGTCCCGCTCTGCGAATCAGCCTTGCAAAGCACGGGAGGAAGTAGCCACACCACGCCGCCCGAATACTATGGCACCGTATATCCTGCAAGCCAGAAAAATTGACTGGCTGCTGTTAATCATGGAGAAGAACCATTTAACTACGCTGGAAAGTGTAGAAAAGTATCTCCTTGCCCATGGCTGCACGGTCTTTCTCCGTCTGCCCGACCTGCTGGCCTACTATGAACAATGTGCGCCTATTCTGGCGCAGGTTTATCCAAGTAGATTTCAGGAGCAGACGGAGCAGTTAAGGGCCGGCATGGAACAGCGTAGCCGCTTGGCCCGTGGTGAACCAATCGCTCCCTTGCCGGCCTTATCTCCAGAGCCGGTGGCTACGCTTGAAAAAACGCATCGCCGGGGCCTGTATATTTCCGGCATCTATCCGCAGCAGAAAACGGTTTGTTTCGCTCTCTTTGCCGGCCGGGAAGCTACGGCACAGAAAGTTATGGATTGGGTGATTGATGCTCATTCATGGGTTATATCCCTGCTGCCGGATTACAACACAATTCTATATGTGTATGCGCTGGACGCGAACCATGAAGAAGCGTTGAAATCCGTGTTGACAGCGGTTGCCCCCAAGAGTGAGCAGACCCCCTATTATCGTTACCGACTGGAAGGCCGGAAGTTTGCCGGTCGTGTCCGGTTAGGCATAGCTGCTCTTTCCTCCTGGATTA
>CARUOB010000129.1 GCA_949076555.1 uncultured Lachnospiraceae bacterium
GCGCTGGAGCCGGTCGAAAATGCAGACCGCATCAAATCCGAAAATCTGCCCGGCGCTGTAGAGTCCGCTTCTGTGGGAAACACACTCTACGCCTATCCTTTAACGGCGGACAACGGCTATTTTCTATATTACAACAAACAGTTTTTCAATCAGGAAGATATCAAAACCTTTGACCGTATGCTGCAGGTTGCAGAAGAAAACGGAAAGAAAATCACCATGGACTGGTCTTCCGCATGGTATGTCTATTCCTTTTTCGCCAACACCGGTCTGGAAGTCGGACTAAACAGTGACGGTATCACCAACTTCTGTACCTGGAATCAGACAGAAGGCGATATCAAAGGAGAAGACGTGGCCAATGCCATGCTTGCCATTGCACAGAGCCCGGCTTTTCTCAACACGGTAGAAGAAGGTTTCCTCGAAGGCGTTCAGGACGGTTCCGTGATCGCCGGTGTCAGCGGCGTATGGAATGCAGTCGCTATGGAAGAAGCGTGGGGCGCAGACTATGGCGCTTCCAAGCTCCCCACCTACACCTGCGCGGAGAGACAGATCCAGATGGCATCCTTTTCCGGCTATAAGCTGATCGGCGTCAACGCTTACTCCGAACATTATACATGGGCTGTCCGGCTGGCTGAATGGATTTCCAATGAAAAGAACCAGCAGCTCCGCTTTGAGATGCGCGGACAGGGACCGGCCAACACAAAAGCCGCCGCATCTGCCGACGTGCAAAACTCTCCCGCCATCACCGCTTTGCTTGAGCAGTCAGAGTTTTCCCGCCTGCAGCGCATTGGCGGTAATTTCTGGGACCCCGTCTCGGCATTTGCCTTAAATATGGCCGCCGGAAACCCGGAAGAAAAGGGACTGCAGGAACAGCTCGATTCCATGGTGGAAGGAATAACCGCGCCGTAAAAGCACAGACATCTTTTGGAGGTTACAGGCATTATGAAAAAAAAATTAAACATCAAGTACCGCTTAATACTGCCCATTGCCCTGCTTGGCATAGTCGCGCTCATATCTAATCTGCTGGCAGTCACCAATATTAGAAATGTCAACGACAATGCCGCAAATATTGCAGATAACTATATGGCGGGAAAAACCCATCTGGCCCGGATTCACCAGTCCGTCATGAATATACATAAAATGGCGCTGTCGCATATTGTGGCTACCGACTATAACACCATGATTACCCTCGTCAACGACATAAAAGACGCAGAAGCGGAACTGGACGGCATGCTGGCGGATTATGAAATCTATATCAGCGATGACGACAGGGAGACCTACAACGCGCTGCTTGCCGATTATGATTCTTTGAAGCATTCTCTCGTTTTTCTCGTGTGCGCCAGCGCAGCAAGCAAAACACAGGATGCCTACGCCTTTGCCAACGGTGACGTGGCTGCCTGCAACACCGCTGTGGAAAACAGCATCCGCATTTTGGACGAATCCATCAGTACGAGAACCGAGCAGGCCAGAACACAGCTTGCCTCCGTCTATCTGAGTTCCATGATTACAAACGGGGCATCCACCCTTGCCTGCATTATCCTCGTCCTGATGACTGTATCCCTCATTTTAAGGTCTGTAGTCAGACCCATAGCGAGTGTTCTCGATACGCTGCAGCTCTGCTCCGGACGCATCAGCGGCGTTGTGGAGGAAGTTTTATACCGCACGCAGACTTCCAGCAAAAACGCGACCGATTTATCCGCCCTT
>CARUOB010000130.1:0-1256 GCA_949076555.1 uncultured Lachnospiraceae bacterium
CGGCCGCACTGTGCACTCACTTATCAACGCACTTGTGCGCTATGACAATATTCATTTTATATTTATATCTCCCGAGGAACTTACGATCCCCGACTACATCATTGAGATGCTCCGAGAGAAGAACGTCTCATTCAGCGAGGTCCGCAAGTTGGAGGAGGTCATGCCGGAACTCGATATCCTGTACATGACCAGAGTACAGAAGGAGCGCTTCTTTAACGAGGAGGACTATGTGAGATTAAAAGATTATTACATCCTCGACAAAGAAAAGATGGAACTTGCCAAACCTGATATGATCGTGCTGCACCCGCTTCCTCGCGTAAATGAGATATCCGTCGAAGTTGATGACGATCCCCGGGCTGTATACTTCCGCCAGGTACAGTACGGTGTGTACGTGCGTATGGCACTGCTCCTGACGCTCCTGGAAATAGAGGTTCATTGAAACTGCGGCAATCTCAAAAAGTCAGATGCACTACTTTAAATAGGAGGTTATCAAGATATGTTAAATGTAGGAAAAATCGAGGAAGGCTTCGTCCTTGACCATATTAAGGCAGGAAAGAGCATGAGCATATATAAACATCTGGGACTCGACAAGCTTGACTGCACTGTGGCGATCATCAAAAACGCCAGAAGCCAAAAGATGGGCAAGAAAGACATCCTGAAAGTGGAGTGTGACATCAACACGCTCAACCTTGACATCTTAGGTTTTATCGACCACAACATCACCGTCAACGTTGTCAAGAACTGTGAGATCGTACAGAAGCTGCCGCTCTCACTTCCAAAGGAGATCAAAAATGTGTTGAAATGCAAAAATCCCCGCTGTATCACATCCATCGAACAGGAACTTCCGCACATCTTCGTCCTCACTGACGAGAAAAAGGAAATCTACCGGTGCAAATACTGCGAAGAAAAATACGGCAGCAAAGATAACTTTAAGATCTGAAAAACAGCAGGCACACGCCTGCTGTTTTTAGATAAGGATCCGAATGATCCTAAACAAAATTCAACACCTCATCTTTTGGTTTTTTAGCAGGTACCACACTGACTGCGTGGAGAACTGGACCCTCGCCGTTGTAATCCTTCCAATACTCCCTGTGAACAGTCGCTGTCACCTCCACCCAGTCCTTGTTTGCCAGTTCACTGCACCTGTCATATCTGCAGGCATATCCCAGAAAAGCCATATCGTCCGCACAGCAGGTCATTGCCATCCTTCCTGGCACAAAGTACTCATCGTTGCTGTTCTCGGGCTTCAACACCAT
>CARUOB010000130.1:1266-1595 GCA_949076555.1 uncultured Lachnospiraceae bacterium
ATACCGATCAAGATTGTCCATGGCATCCAGATAAAAGATCCCATAACCGTAATCGTCAAGATCGAGTCTTTCACTCTTTAAATCATACGGCAGATCTTCCTCAAAGATCTGATTCACCTCGCCATTTTTGTCCTCAAAGATGATCTCTGCCTGTGGATTCACAGCCTTTACATTTCTCTTAAAACTGCTCAGCTGGTCGACCATTCCGTCACAGCGGTTAAAGATGATCAGCTCTGATTTTCTGATCATCTCTGCAAGCAGGGAACGCATATTGGTATAGTAGTTCTGAAACGTAGAGGCGTCGATCGTTGTGATCTGCTGCTCCAGCC
>CARUOB010000131.1:0-702 GCA_949076555.1 uncultured Lachnospiraceae bacterium
GAATCAGCTTCTCCATGAAGGATGTGGCTCAGGTCTAACAACGTAAGAAGTGCTTCTAAAGACGTCCCGCCATTGGACGGAACGCCAAGAAGCACTAAGTCTTACGTGGAAGAAGCGTGCGAAAAGAAGTGAGAATGCCCAAAATACGGGCATTCTCCGCAATTGGGAATAAGGTAGGAGAAGCATGAATAATTCGGGCGTAGTTTCGCGCACGGATGATAAGGATGGCGGGAAGTATTACACGAAGCGCCATTTGGAAGAACTGGTAAAGCTGCAGACCAGCGTGCTTAAAAAACAGGCGCTGGAGCTGCGGCGTATGAATGAACGTATTCTGGAAACCATGAGTAATGTGGTGGAGTTCCGCAATTTGGAGTCTGGGAACCATGTGAAGCGCGTGAAGGATTTCACGAGAATCCTTGCGGGGCATCTGGCGAAAGCGTGCCCGGAATATCAACTGGATAGGGAAGCCGTCGATGTGATTACAGCGGCGGCTGCTTTGCATGATGTGGGGAAAATCGCGATCCCAGACGCCATCCTGTTAAAGCCCGGAAGGCTTACTGTGCAGGAATTTGAAGTGATGAAGACGCACACAACAAAAGGGTGTGAAATCATTGCCATGCTGGGAGATATACAGGAGGGGGAATACGGCAGGGCGAGTTATGAAATTTGCAGATATCATCACGAGCGTTATGACGGCGGGGG
>CARUOB010000131.1:885-1185 GCA_949076555.1 uncultured Lachnospiraceae bacterium
ATGATCGCCACCGTGCAGTCCAGCTTGTCCAGTTTCAGGTGATGATAGATTTCAAGGCTTTTGCCTGCTTCAATATGGTCGAGCACGAAGCCTTCCTCAATTTTTCCAACATTTAACATAGGAAATACCTTCTTTCTTTATTTTAATAGGAAAGTGTGACAGTATAAGGGATAGGGGCAGCCAAAGCTGTGTTATTGGCATAATTAAATAACGGATGATATTCAATAATCAGCTCTCGATACCGAGCAGAGTCAGGATCAGCGCCATTCGGACATAGACGCCGTACTGTGCCTGCTTGAA
>CARUOB010000131.1:1200-1437 GCA_949076555.1 uncultured Lachnospiraceae bacterium
CCTTCTGGACTCTTGTCATATAGAGGAGATCAAGCTCCGGCATACAGTCTTCCAGGCGGATTACTTCCTTGTAGGAAATGCCCCTTTCTGTCAGCATGTCCGTGATATAGTCGGGAACTTTCAGTTCCCCGGGAGAGATGAAGATGAAATGGATACCCGGGTAGCGGACCAGAGCGTTAATCAGGGAGTGTACGGTTCTGCCGAATTTCAGGTCGCCGCACAGACCAATGGTAAAGC
>CARUOB010000132.1:0-906 GCA_949076555.1 uncultured Lachnospiraceae bacterium
GAATGGGGAATCTCTGTGCCGAATACCTTGATTTTGCTGCCGTAGGTTTCCCGCAGCAGGGCGGCAATCTCTTTGGCAAAGTTGGTGCGGTTGTCCACCATCGTCAGCAGAATACCGTCTATTTGCAGTTTCGGGTTGATCTGCCGCTTGACCTTGTTCACCGTAGAGAGCAGCTGTTCCAGCCCTTTGGCGGGCAGGTACTCCGCCTGGACGGGAATTATAATCCTGTTGGCAGCGGCCAGGGCGTTGACGGTGAGCATACCCAGGGAGGGCTGGCAGTCTATGAGGATATGGGAATACTGCCCCTTTACGGTATCCAGGTACTGCCGCAGAATCGTTTCCCGGCTCATGGCATTTACCAGCGACACCTCCATACCGGACAGCTGAATATCCGCCGGCATCAGGTCCACGCCCTCCGGGTGGCGCAGAATCCCCTCGCCGGGGCGGACCGGCTGATCGGTCAGGATGCGGCCCATTGCGTCAGAGAGGGTAAAGGGCAGCTTATCCGGCTGGGGATTGCCCAGGCTGATGGTCAGGCTCCCTTGCGGGTCCCCGTCAATGAGAAGCACTTTCTTTCCGGCCTGCGCCAGTCCAATCCCTAAGTTGGCACAGGTTGTGGTCTTGCCCACACCTCCCTTTTGGTTGGCGATGGCGATGATTTGCGTGTTCAAGATAATCACCTCGTTTCTTGGTATGAAAAAAGGGAGAATGTGACCGGAATCAACATTCTCCCTTAGAAACGATATGTGATTGTGCAATAATCTGTCTTTTGTGAGGTTAGCTTTTGAGAGCCATCTCGCCGCAAACCCGCATGAATACTGGATTTTTGCCTGTTTGCTTTCCCTTTCCCCAATAACCTGTGTTCAACGAATGGTATGTTCGGGACACAAGCAGGAAGATTACCAC
>CARUOB010000132.1:916-1123 GCA_949076555.1 uncultured Lachnospiraceae bacterium
GGTCAAAATAGGTTTCATTGCGTCAATTCACATCAAACCCTATCAAAAGCAAAAGCCCGGAAAACCTTGATTTTCCGGGCTTTTTGAGCCATTTTGATAAAATTTAACGCTTGCTGAACTGCGGAGCGCGACGAGCCGCTTTGAGGCCGTACTTCTTTCTCTCCTTCATACGAGGATCTCTGGTTAAATAACCCGCTTTCTTCAATG
>CARUOB010000133.1:0-479 GCA_949076555.1 uncultured Lachnospiraceae bacterium
GCATATCGGCGAGATCTACGAGGGTGTGATCTCCTCGATCACAACGTGGGGCGTGTATGTGGAGCTGCCCAACACGATCGAGGGCATGATCCATGTTTCCATGCTGCCGGGAGATTATTTCTACTATGATGACGAGACTTACGAGATGGTGGGGCAGGCTACGGATATCCGGTATAAGCTCGGACAGAAGATACTGGTCAGGGTCAACGCGACAGACAGGCTCCTCAGGACGATCGATTTTGACATTCCACTGGAAAATGGTGAAGAGAGGGAATTATAATGGCAAAGAATGAGGCAATGAAGCTGGTTGCCAACAACAAGAAGGCATATCATGACTATTTTATAGAGGAGAAGTATGAGTGCGGTATCGCGCTCCACGGCACGGAAGTGAAGTCCCTGCGCATGGGCAAGTGCAGCATCAAGGAGGCGTTCGTCCGCATCGAGAATGCGGAGGTTTTCGTGTATGGCATGCATATCTC
>CARUOB010000133.1:489-966 GCA_949076555.1 uncultured Lachnospiraceae bacterium
CCGCTGCAGGTGTACTTTTCCAACGGCAGGGCGAAGGTGGAGATCGGGCTTGCGCGCGGCAAGAAACTGTATGACAAGCGCGATGAGATCGCGAAGAAGGACGCGCGGCGCGAGACGGAGCGCGAGTTTAAGGTGAAGAATCTTTATTAGGGGGCAGGCAGCCCCCTTGATTTTTAGATTGGTTTTAGTCCTCGCGGCTCCGCGCGGTGATGATCCACGGTGCGGGATCAGACTTAAAGGTGTTGTTGCTGCGAAGCTTTGTCACAGACACCTGTATCGTCTCCACGTCGGCGAGTCCGAGCTCATGCAGTGTGTCTGGCAATCCGGCAGCAGTCTTGAAGTCAAGTGTGTAGATCACCACATTGATGTTTGGGTTGAGCTTTGTGAGGCATTCAAGCTCCTGTTCCGTGCTTGCCGACGCGACCAGGAATACCAGCGAGGGGACGGGACACTCCGCCATGGTCTCCTCGTCCACAT
>CARUOB010000134.1 GCA_949076555.1 uncultured Lachnospiraceae bacterium
GACATGAGGGAATACCCTGTGCAGTCCGCCTCTTCACAATTAATTCTAAAGTATCTGTGTTTCTCATACTATTTCAGCCATACATGTTTTTGGAAGTCATCATATAGCAGGGCATAGCTGTCCGCTATTTTTAACGCGCCGCATAGCTGCGGTGAACTTTTTCACTGCCACGCTCAATGGCAGGGGTCTGACTATGCCTTCGCGGGTATTATAAAGATACCTGCGCCCTCCTGGTAGTCGATGGGAGCGGCACTTGCCCTGACGGGCAGTACGCCTCTCTGCAAGTTAAGTCATCATGCTACATGACGAGTCACATGAGCTGTTCTTGTCCTTGTCCGGCTCTTGCGAAATCCGGAGACTGCGTAGTTCACACACAGCCATATCGGAGGTCTGCGGTATAGCGGCCGCAGTTGATTTTACCAATATACCCTCCTGCATTTCCATACAGTTCTTAGTGTTTTGCCCGGGGATTTCCACCCCGGCACGGGGTATATATTGAGCCTCGCACATTCTGCGTGATCTGTTTTATGCTAACCCAAGTTTTTTGCACCGGCTATAGTACCGCCAATGGCACTTAGCGCTCCTGAAGCGCCGATCTTGTCTGTAACGAAATCCAGCACGTTTACCGCGCCGTTCCCCAAATCTGCAATCCCTTTCAGCAGGCCATCGCCCGCAAGCGTGTCCGCAAACTGCTGGAAAGACGCTTCCAGACGGTCAAGGGAATACCGGATTCCCTGTTCATATTTCTCTTGTGCCGCCAAAGCGGAGCCGGAAGCATTACCCGCTGACTGATAGGCGGTCTCAACGGCGGAGATATTGTCAAGCACGGAACCGAGGGCATTTCCCTGTG
>CARUOB010000135.1:0-375 GCA_949076555.1 uncultured Lachnospiraceae bacterium
AAAATAAAGGAGGATTTAAGGAAATGAAGAAATTATTGGCATTAAGTTTTGCTTTGGCGCTTACTTTCTCTACAACTGTATGTGCAGCGGAGACGGTTGTACCTGAAAAGGATTTTGGCGAACTTGACACACTGGCATATTGTGTGGAAAAGTCTCTTCCCGAGTATACTTCTAACGCAGTGGCTGATATGGACGGCGTTCGCGATCAGGCGAAGATCGCATCCGGCAGCAACATGTTTACCGAAGGCAAAGAGACCAATGCTACCTGTGTTGTTGATAAGGTAAATGTGGCAGCGCTCAGATATGCGCAGCAGAAGGCAGAACAGGTTGGCGGCACCATGCTGACAGTTGTTGAACTTTCCGCTCCCGGCGTTA
>CARUOB010000135.1:385-794 GCA_949076555.1 uncultured Lachnospiraceae bacterium
GTGTAAAGGCTGGCGATGCTGTTACTGCTTACAGATGCGTGAAAGGCGACTGGGTAGCAGTTGACGTTACGGCAGTGGCTGACGACAGCGTCAGCATCAGTTTCCCTCAGAAGGGTATCTACACATTTATTAAATAATGGAATTGGCATCTGATAATGACATGATATGAACGACAAGTGTGGATTTGCGGGCTGGTTTTGAAAACCGGTCCGCTTTATTTGAAAAGGAAGCGGGAAAGAAAAAAGAGGTTGACATATACCCGAGGCATGTGATATAGTCACTAATGTGCAAAAGCACAGACAACCAAGCAGGGCATCCGCTCTCACCTTGCAACGATTACAGTTCGCAAGCGTTCATAACTTATTTACTGTCTTAGGGGCGGTGTTTATGAGCGGGTGGATAGCAAAGG
>CARUOB010000136.1 GCA_949076555.1 uncultured Lachnospiraceae bacterium
GGTGAGTGCGAGTCACCCGACCCGGCGAAAATTATTCAAGTAAAAAATAGCTGTCTACTTTTCTCAGGAGCAGGACGGCTATTTTTTATTTTTCAGATTCAGAATTGCAACGATCAGAAGTCCAATAGTCAAAAGCACCATAAATTCCTCATATGTACTCATAATACCCACCACCTTCCGTTTGGGTCTCGGATTGGGTGAGAGCACGTCCCCCGGCTCCCCGGTTAAACATATTATATTGTCATGGTGCAGTAATTTCCCGATTTGAAATCGGAAAATAGGTTCCATTTGAAATGAAAGCTCAATATTGAGCTGGTCTGTTCAGGATCATATCTGATCTGGGGGGGGATCTGGTTAGATCCCCCTCCGGTAATTATGGGGTCGGTATTCCTTAATTTGCAGTATGCTATTGTGACGCATTCTGTCGCCCGTATGCAGGGTTAAATGTTATTGATGGTAAATTATATCAATGAATGCATAAAAACGGCTGTATGGGCAGATAGAGTCTTACATGAGCAGAGGGACAAATTGTCTCCTTGCTGTCAACCACAACCATTTGGCTGTGGTCAAGTTCCAATTGGATTTACTGTCATTATATAGGTGACTCCCTGTGTAAAGGAGTCACCATTCTGGGGCACCCTTGAACAGACGCGTGAAACATCATTTTGATTTTTGACTTTAATAAGTACGCTTACTAAAATTATAGTAACCTCATGGGACTAAAC
>CARUOB010000137.1 GCA_949076555.1 uncultured Lachnospiraceae bacterium
TCACCCGCATTTTATTTAGTGTCTGCTGATTAAGCGAATATCTGTATACTCCAACGTTTGTATCCGTTCCTATATTGGAACAGATATAAAAGAGCGTAAAGTATCCGCTTGTAAATCTTAAACAGATTCGTCACGAATACGGATAATGCGATGGAGGTCAGCTGCGTTTCTTCCAGTTTTGTTACAATACAGCCCATGCCGTAACAGCGTTTGCTTAAACTAAAGCTACGTTCCACTTCGATCCTGTCCCTGTTATCCTGATACTCCTGCTTTTTATCCGTTTTTGTATTTACACCCGGCCTGCCAAGCTTCGGACCGGATATGCGGATACCATGGTCTTTGCAATAGTTCCGGTTTGCCCTTGTACGGTAGATCTGGTCTGCCAGTACACGTTCCGGATAATGGCCGGTACGCGCTTTGAACCGTTCCACCGCTTCTATCAGGCAGGTGCTTTCATTGTATGCTTCAAACGATATCTTTTCGATGTGTCCGTAGCCTTCACTGTCAAGGCTCAGGTCAAACTTTGCACCAAACTCAACAGGCGCTTTGGCCTTTCCCCTCACGACCGGCCGGATCCATGGCTGCGTGATGCTCACAATACGGTGTTCTACGGAATGTACTTTGTTATCATACATATACTTCTGTTGTTCATACAACGTGAGGATCGTAAGGTACAGGCCGATCTCTTTATCCGTCATGGCATATCCGCGACTCATAAACT
>CARUOB010000138.1:0-467 GCA_949076555.1 uncultured Lachnospiraceae bacterium
CATTGTTATATTCGTTGTTGCCATAGTATCAACTCCTTCCTTACAATATTATATTATCCAAAATGTGCTACGTCAATACATTGTATGTATACAGCACGCAGGCAACTAATTTTATTTATTATACCCCGATATAAAACTTATAGCAAATAAAACTCCTCTGAATAAAACAACGTACTTGCGCGGGAACGCCAACTTTACGCAGGTCGCTACCACCTCAGTTTTCAGGAATACCCCGCCATCAAAAATTATTAATCAACGGGCGGCTTTTCCTTTTCCCGTACCCCCGGAAGAAAATGTTCAATAAGATTTTTACTAACCTGCGAAGTCAGTAATCTTATTCTACTCTGAGGTATTTTTTTCTCAACCTTCTTTCTTTGAATTCCCTATATTTGAATTATACAGGAAGCTCCTTCTACTTCATGGGCTCAACGCCCTATGGAAGGGAGGTGTGATAATATGAAGAAAAA
>CARUOB010000138.1:477-686 GCA_949076555.1 uncultured Lachnospiraceae bacterium
CTTTCCATAGAAGATCTGGTTATGATGTCCTGTGACGATGTGCAAAAATATATGGCGAAGCAAAGAGAAAAATACTTATCAATGCACACAGCACCAATCACACAGGGAAAAGGAAGTGATAAACGGTGGACAACCCGCGTACCCGATAAGAACAAGTCTGACGACCGCCGGATTATCCGCAAGCCCACGAAAGAAGAAGCGGAAAATGA
>CARUOB010000139.1:0-445 GCA_949076555.1 uncultured Lachnospiraceae bacterium
AGTTATTCTTGCTATTTCTATTGCACCATGTTATACTGACTTCAACAGATTTGTTTAAGTACAGTCATGCAAGGCTGTACCACTTTCACTACAACGGAGGTTTTATTATGGCAATCGGCAAACGCATCCGCTTTTTCCGCAACCGAAAAGGCATGACACAGAAACAGTTAGGCGAAATCCTCGGCTTTCTCGGAAAGACCTCTGATGTCCGTATGGCACAGTATGAAACCGAAGCGAGGACACCGAAGCACGACCTTGTAAAAGAAATGGCGAATATCTTTGATGTAAGCACCCACGCCCTCACCGTGCCGGATATTGATACCTATATCGGGCTTATGCACACGCTCTTTGCGTTGGAAGATATGTACGGGCTGAAAATCGGGGAGATTGACGGGGAAATCTGCCTGCTCCTTGACAAATCCGACTATTCCACTTATACGTCCAT
>CARUOB010000139.1:455-678 GCA_949076555.1 uncultured Lachnospiraceae bacterium
CAAGCCGCCAAACTGGAACAGGGCGAGATTACCAAAGAGGAATACGACCAGTGGCGGTACAAGTACCCCGAACTGGACACCTCAAAGCATTGGGCGAAAGTCCCCTCACAGGCGGTCAGTGATTATATGCTTAATGGATGCGCAAGCGCATCCATAGAAGAATTTCAGAAAAATCGAGAAAGAAGAAAAGAAAAAACAGAAAAAGAAGAAAGCATAAAAAAGA
>CARUOB010000140.1 GCA_949076555.1 uncultured Lachnospiraceae bacterium
TACTTCTTCGCGAAGCAGCCTTTGCTGCGAGTGATTAGAAGTACTTCTCACACTAATATACTGGCAAAATGTGTCTCCATTCGTATCAAATTGTGAAAATTCTGTGTCCTGCTCCCACTACACACATAGCTGATTATAACATACTATATTATTAAAAAACACATGAAATTCGTGGCCGGTTCTATCCGGCGCACCGACAGAAAGGATGTATATGAAGGATTATCTCTACCGGGAACCCTGTGATGATTTTCCCATCGCAATGGCCTATGTTCCTTGGCAGCACTTTAACGGGATCTGTGAAAATCTGGAAAAAGGATACTGTAACGGCACAGTCTTTCCTGAGCTCGACAAACCATTTACAGGAAGGAGATGTTGTCAAAGATGAACACCCAATTTGCTACCGAGCAGGATAAACTGCTCCACGATATCGGCGTCTTAAGTTTCGTTGTCATCGAACTGTCCCTCTATCTGGACACCCATCCCACCGATCAAAATGCCTTAAAGTATTTCAATCATTACAACCGTCTGGCAAATCAGGCCAGACAGGAGTATTCCACCAAATATACGCCTCTTACCATTTCCTGTGCGGACGTATCGGCGTGTGACGACTGGAAATGGGCATTGGCGCCTATGCCATGGG
>CARUOB010000141.1:0-297 GCA_949076555.1 uncultured Lachnospiraceae bacterium
ATATCAAGGAAAATAACAACATTGGGACAAGTGGACAAGACAAAACCTATAAAGGAAAAATAAAAGAAAAAATGGGAATGTGCATGTGTATATGCGTATATACGCGCGTATAGAAAAAATCGGGCTGTTGTCCGTCCTTTTGTCCAGAAAGGGATGCGGAATGCGGGAAAAACAGATTGAGCAGAAGCTGGTGCAGGAAGTGCGGAAGAACGGCGGCATCTGTCCAAAGTTCACATCGCCGGGCTTTGCCGGGATGCCGGACAGGCTGATCCTGCTGCCGCATGGCAGGCTTGCGTT
>CARUOB010000141.1:307-572 GCA_949076555.1 uncultured Lachnospiraceae bacterium
TGAGGCGCAGATTGAAAAGATTATTTCAGAGATGGGAGGTGATGCCTGATGAAGTTCGTACCACACAGTTATCAGAAATTTGCGATCGAATATATTGAAAGCCATCCGATAGCGGCTGTCCTGTTGGATATGGGCTTGGGTTGAGGGCAAGACAGGGATAACGCTGACGGCGGTGAATGACCTGATGTTTGACAGCTTTGAGGTCCATAAGGTGCTTGTGATAGCGCCCATCAGGGTGGCTTCATTCAGCTGGCCGGCAGAGATG
>CARUOB010000142.1 GCA_949076555.1 uncultured Lachnospiraceae bacterium
TTGTAAACCTGCATAAAAAAACACTCCTTTCGTTGCGCAGAAAAATCCCCGCAATCCAAGAAGTGTGGCTGTGCCGTATTCAATTCCTTTTCCAATTTCTATTGTACCACGCCCCTGCGGGAAAGTCAGCCCTTTTCCTAAAAAATCCGGCTCACCGTAAGATTCCCTTAATACATTCTTCCAGAGTGGCTCCGCCTGCGGCAAAGCTGGCCTGTACGGTGAAACGCCCGCATTTGAAACGGTAAGGATTCTTGATCTGCCGCACAAATTCAGAGATCCGTTCCTCACGGGAAAGCTCCTTATCAACGGCAACCTCCCGGATGTCCACCAGTGCGCCGGTTCTGCCGGCAACAACCGTATTCTCCATAATACCAACTCCTTCCTGAAAATTTCTGGCTATCGAAACCACATGAATAAGTCGGGCCTGCGCTCATACACTCACAGACCCGGCCCATTGTATCTGATTTCGATCAGCTGCCGTATTTGCCACGCCCCCCGGC